>JBKOVG010000001.1:0-10657 GCA_046723845.1 Candidatus Methylomirabilota bacterium
GCTCAGGCCCGCCGCCTCCGAGCCGCTCGAGGAGGCCGCGTCGCTCGTCGTCGCGCCCGCGCCGCCCCGCTTCGCGCCGAGCCGCGCCGAGCTGCGGCCTGCGCGTCCGCGTCGCGAGGCGCGCCCGAGCATCCGCGTCGAGCTCGATCGTCTCGACTCGCTGATGAATCTCGTGGGCGAGCTCGTCATCGCGCGGAGCCGCCTCGACCAGCGCTTCGCCCAGATCGAGCGTGTGAACGAGCTCTTGGCCTTCAGCCGCTCGCGCATGTCGCAGACGGTGCGCGACTTCGAGGAGAAGCACCGCTACACGCAGCTGCCCCCCGCGATGTCCGCCCCCGGCGGGGCCTCCGAGGCGGGAGCGGACGTCTTCGCCGAGCTCGAGTTCGACCGCTACGACGACTTCAACATCTTCGCGCGGAGCATCGACGAGATCTCCGCCGACGTCTCCGAGATCCAGGCCGAGCTGGCCGGCTTCATCCGGAGCATCGGCGAGGACACCGCCCAGGTGCACCGGCTCACGGGCAGTCTCCGCCACGAAGTGGCGCGCGCGCGCATGGTGCCCATCGGCCGCCTCTTCGCGCGCTACGCGCCGGCCGTTCGCGAGGCGGCGCGCGCCTCGGGGAAGACCATCGACTTCCAGCTCGCCGGCGAGACCGTCGAGGTGGACAACGCGGTGATCGAGCAGATCGCCGACCCTCTCCTCCACCTCGTGCGCAACGCCATCGACCACGGCGTGGAGACGGAGGAGATCCGCAGCGCCGCGGGCAAGCCCGAGCGGGCGACCGTCCGCATCCGCGCGCATCATCAAGGAAGCTTCGTCCACCTCGAGGTGGCCGATGACGGCCGCGGCATGGATCCGGCGCTTCTCCGCGAGCGCGCGGTGCGCCTGGGCTTCCTCTCCCCGGAGGCCGCGGCCGCCCTCGACGCCCGCGAGGCGCTCAACCTCATCTTCCTCCCCGGCTTCAGCACGGCGCGCGAGATCACCGCCATGTCCGGGCGCGGAGTGGGCATGGACGTCGTCCGCGCCAACGTGGGCCGCCTCAACGGCGAGATCGAGGTGCAGAGCGAGCCCGGCGCGGGCACGCGTATCACCATCAAGCTGCCCCTCACCGTGGTCATCTCCGACGCCCTCCTCGTCCGGGCCGGCGGCGAGGCCTTCGCGGTGCCCATGCACGCCATCCGGAGCATCGTCCAGGTGCGGCCGGAGGAGATCGCGCGCACTGGAGAGCGGGAGCGCGTGGTGGTCGAAGGCGAAGAGGTGGACCTCATCCGCCTGGATGAGGTGCTCGCTCTGCCCCGGGCCCGCCCGGTCTCCCGCATGCCCGTGCTGATCGTGCGCTCGGGCGTGCGCCCGCTCGCCGTGGCCGTGGAAGAGCTCGTCGGGAAGGAAGACGTCGTGATCAAGAGCCTGGGCGGCCTCCTCGAACGGGTGGGACCTTTCGCGGGCGCCACCATCACGGGCGCCGGGCACGTCACCCTGCTCGTCGATTCGTCGCGGCTCCTGGAGGCGGCGGAGATCTCGCGCGGGGCCGCTCGCTCTCCCGCCCGCGAGACATCGCGCGAGCGCACGGCGGTTCGCCCCCGCCGAATCCTCCTCGTGGACGACTCCATCAGTATCCGGAAGTTCGTGGGGCAGATGCTGGAGAAGGCGCGCTTCGAGGTGATCACCGCCAACGACGGCGCGGAGGCCCTCCGCCAGCTGGGGGAGCACACGGTGGATCTCGTCATCACCGACCTCGAGATGCCGCGGGTGAGCGGCTACGAGCTGATCGAGGACCTGCGCGCGCGGGTGGCGACGCGCACGGTGCCGGTGGTGGTGCTGACCACGCGCGCGGGGGCCAAGCACGTGAGCCTGGCCCGGCGCCTCGGCATCGCGCACTACGTGACCAAGCCCGTGGACGAGGACGCCTTCGTGCGCCTCATCGGCGCCCTCGCCACCGGTGCGGCCACGGAGGCCGTGTCGTGAGCGCCAAGGCCAAGATCCTCATCGTGGACGCCGATCCGGAGAAGCTCAACGTGCTCAAGGCCGCGCTCACGCACGCCGCGTATCAGGTCGCTTCGGCCACCAGCGCCTCCTTCGCCCTCACCACCCTCGAACGCGACCGACCGGATCTCATCGTGAGCGGCAATCGCACGGAGGACATGGACGGCGTGGAGTTATGCTCGATCATCCGGAGCGACCCCGCCATCCATGACATCCCGTTCCTTCTCCTCTCCGGACCCAAGCGGCCCACGCCGTGGGCGGTCGCCCAAGCCGGGGTGGACATGCTCCTCGCGGGCGATTTCGTGGTCTCCGCGGTGCTCGATCGTATCTCGAAGCTCCTGCGCAACGTGTCCCTCAAGAACCCGGAGGCGGGCCCGCCGGTGTCGGCGCCGCCGCCTGCGCGCGGCGCGGCGTCGCGTCCCGAGCCCGGCGGGCGCACCTTCGAGGGCTCCTTCGGCGTGCTGGACCTGACCGAGGTGACGCAGGCCATTGCGCTGGGCGGCAAGACGGGACGCCTGGCCCTCAAGCTCAGCGCGGGCGAGGGCGCGCTGCTCTTCGACGGCGGGCGCGTGGTGCACGCGGAGTTCGACGGGCGCACCGGCGAGGCGGCCTTCGCGGCCATGGTCGGGACCGCCCAGCACGATCCGGAAGGCAGCTTCCGCTTCAAGCCAGCGGTGGAACTCCCCGGGGGCTCCGCCCCGCGCACCATCCAGAAGAGCGTGGATCAGCTGCTCCTGAGCGTCGCCTCCGAGATCGACGAGTGGCGGGCGGCGGCCGGCGTGCCGCCTCCGAGCCCGAGGAGTTAGGCCATGGCGCGTGTGCTCGTGGTCGACGACAGCCTGTCCGTGCGGAAGATGGTCGAGCGTGCGCTGGAGACGAAGGGGCTCGAGGTGGTGGCGGCCTCCTCGGGGACGGAGGCCATGGAGCGCCTCGACAGCGCTATGCCCGATCTCGTCGTGTGCGACGTCGTCATGCCCGACGTGGACGGCTATCGCATTTGCGAGACGGTGCGCACCCACCCCATGCTCTCCCACACCCCCGTGCTCCTCATCTCCGGCATCGTGAACAGCGCGGTGCTCGATCGCGCGGCGCGCGTGCGCTCGAGCGCGGTGCTGCGCAAGCCGTTCACCGCGGACGACCTCACGCGCAAGGTGGGCGAGCTGCTCGCCTCGCCCATGGGCGCCGCCGCGGCGGCGAGCGCGGAGCTGGCGGCCCTGCCGGACCTCAAGGCGGCGCTGGGACAGCTCGTGGCCATGCCGGGCGTGTCCCTGGCCGCCCTCGCGGATCGCGAGGGCTTCCTCATCGAGGCGTGCGGCGAGCTCGGAGTCGGCCCGGAAGTGGCGGGGGCCCTCGCCGCCTGCCTCGCAGAGTCGTCGGACGGCATCGGGCGCGAGCTCGGGCAGGGCCCGCTGTCGAGCATGATCCTCGACTACGAGTCCGGCATGCTACTGCTCCACGGTGTCGGCCCCTCGGCCATCCTCGCCGTGGTGCTGCGCGACCCGACCTCGCTCGGGAAGGTCCGCTACTACATCAAGAAGTCTCTCCCGGAATTCCTGCGCTTCCTCTGATGCCGCCCCGCGCTCGATCCTCCAATCTGATGAGGCCGTGGAGATGGCTCGCCGCCCTCGCGGCGGTGTGCCTCGTCCTCGCCTCGTCCACCGCGCTCTACGCCATCAATTCCGGCGTGCGGCTCGGCCTGCCGTGGTGGTCGGCGGTGGTCGCGCCCGCCCTCGTCTACGCGGTGGTGCTGCCGCTGTGCGTGCCGCGCCTCCGCGTCGGCGGCTGGCTCATCGGCTTCGTGGTACTCGCCGCTCTTCATCTGGGGCTGGGCGCAGCGACCGCGTGGCTCTACGCGCAGGTGAGTCTCGTGTCGATCCAGGAGACGCTGGCTCCGGCCTTCTGGGCCTTCCCTCCCGCCCTCGTGCTCGAGATGGTCGGCGCGCTCCTCATGACGCTGCCGTTCCTGAGCGCCGTCGCCCCGCGCGCCGTCGTCCCGCGCGCGCATTCGGAGCGGATCGTGGCCGAGGCCAGCGCGCGGAGAGAGAGGCTCGACCTTTCCGCGCTCCCCGGCACCACGCGTCAGAGTTGGGCGCGCGCAGCCTCGCCGAAGGGCCCCGTCGTCTCGCCGCCCGCCCCGGCCGTCCTCTCCTCGGGGCCTCCCCCGGCGACCGCCATCGTGCCGGAGGTCGCGGAGTCGCCCCTCGCCGAGCCCGTGGAGCGCGAGCATACGGTCCATGCCACCCCTCTCGCCGGCACGAACGGATCGTCGTCGGAGAAGGTCGAGCACGTGACCGAGGTCGCCTCGCTCGACTTCCGCGAGGCGGTCCGCGAGCTGCTGGGCCCACCCGTCGCGGAGCCGCCCGTCACCGACGTGCCGGAGGAGTCGCCCTCCGCGCTCACCGCAGAGGAGCCGGCGTGGGCGAAGCGCGCGGAGAGCGCGCCGGCGCCCGAGCCTCCGAGGCCGGTGGGACCATCGGCGGTGGTCCGCATTCCCTTCGATCGCGTGGTGGGCCAGCTGCCGCCCGGTGCCTTCCGTGTGCCGCTGCCCCAGCTGGGGGCGCGTCTGCGCGAGCCCGAGACCTTGCTGGTGGGGCATACGCTCATCGTGCCGCAGCTCGGCGAAGGCGTGGTGCAGGTCGCGTGGGAGGAAGTCGCGGACCAGTTTCCCAGCGCGGTGCTCGCGGTTCCGCCCGCGGAGGTGAAGGAGCGGATCGTCAACGGCCGGCTGCTGCTGCCGCTCGACGAGATCATCCGGCAGCTGCCTTCCGAGGTGTTCGGCGCCGCGCTCGGCCGCGGCCCCGTCGAGGTGCCGGGCATCGAGAGCTTCCCCGCCCCGTTCAAGCCGATGGGAGGGAGTGAGCCTGCTCCATCTCCAGCGCCAGGGCCGCCGAGCTACGCCGAGCCCGCCACCATCGACGTGCCGTCGGCTTCCCACGTTGCAGCCGATCTCGACAGCCTGACGGTCCCGGCTCCGCCGGAGATCGCCGTTACGTCCGTGTTGGAGCCGGTCGTGCCCGAGCCCGCTCCCGTGGTCGCCCCGCCTCCCCCGCGCCTGCTCGAGGCGGAGGTGGATCGGACCGCCCCGAGCGTGACGCTGCAGCCTCCCGCGCCTCTGTCCGCACATGTCGTCGAGCCGATGCACGAGCGTGTCGCCGAGTCCCAGGCGATCGCCGCCGTGGAGCCCGTGGTGGAGGGAGAGCACGTTCGCATTCCCTTCGAGCGTGTGCGTGCCCAGCTTCCGCCTGGAGCGTTTCGGCTGCCGCTCGACCAGGTCGGCGCGCGCCTCGCCGAACCGGGCGCGCTGCTCGTGCCGCAGACCCTCGTCGTGTCGCAGCTCGCCGAGGGCGCCGTCTACGCGCCGTGGGAGACCGTCGCCGCGCAGTTCCCCGCCGCGGTGCTCGCGGTCGACCCGGCGGACGTGAAGGGCCGACTCGAGGAGGGACGGCTCTCGTTGCCGCTCGACGAGATCATTCGCCAGCTGCCGCCTCAGGTCTTCGGCGCTGCCATGGCTCGTGGGCCCGTCCACGTCCCGGGCATCGAGAGCTTCCCCGCTCCGTTCATGCCGATCCAGCGGGAGGAGCCCGCCTCGGCTCCGGCGCCGAGCCTCGCGCCCTCCCGTCCGAGCGTGCCGTCGCCGGCAATCGCCGTGAGCGAGACTGCGCGGCCCGAGCCCGCGAGCTCGCCTTCGCCGGTGACGCCGCCCACGGAGGTCGCCGCTCCCGCACCGACCCGGTTGCCCGTCGCCGAGATGTCCGCGCCGCCGGCACACGAGATCGTCACGGCGGAGGCGCCCGCGGCGGCCAGCGGGCCCACCGCGGAGCTCGTTCTGCCGCCTCCGGTCACGGCGGCCATCGCCGTCTCCATCGTAGAGCCGCCGGCGCCGATCGAGTGGATACGGCCCCGGCCGCCCGCGTCGTTCGTGCCGTCGCCCGCCGCGGCGGACTCCGGCGCGGTAGCGGAAGCTCCAGTGAACGACGCCATCGTGCTGGAGCGGCCAGCGGCGCTCCCCGCTGCTGCCGATCCGCGCCGTGAGCTCGCAGCGTCCCCCGCGCCCAGCTACGTCGACTCGACGCCACCTGTCGAGAGAGAAGTAGCAGCGCCGGAGTCGCCGGTGCCTCCTACGTTTGGAGGGATCGCCACGACGGACGCGTCGGTGCAGGAAGCCGCCGTGCTCGAGCCGTCCGCCCCGTTCCCGACCGTGCGAGAGATCGTTCCAGCAGATCCGCCGAAGGAAGCGGCGGTGCTGGAGCCGCCGGCCCCGTTGCCCTCGACGACGGAGATTGCCCCCGCCGAAGGGCCGGTGAGGGAAGCGGCAGTGTTGGAGCCGCCGGTGCTGTTCCCGATCGTGAGAGACATCGTGCCGACGGAGGCACCGGTGAGGGAAGGGGCGGTGCTCGAGCCGCCGGCCCCGTTCGCCACCGCGAGAGGCATGGAACCTCCGGCGAAGGAGACCGTCCTCGATCCTCCCGCTCCGCTCGAGGCGAGAGACCTGAGGGTGCTCGCGCTGCGCGTGAGCGCGCCTGTGTCGACGTCGCCCCAGCCGGTGCCCGTGGCGCCGCTCTACGAGGCACGGGTCTTCGAGCGGCCCGCGCCCGTGGAGCCCACGCCCCCGCCGCTTGCCCGGCGCGAGCATGTGGAAAAGATCGCTGCCCTCATGGGACCCCTCGCCACCGTCGCGCCCGACGAGACGCGCGTCGGCGACTTCACCATCATCAGCGCGTCGACAGCGGGCATGGCGGCGGGCACGGTGACCGCGGCCGCGGGCCGAATCTGTCCGATCATCGCCCGCGGCGTGTCGCATCCCATCGAGCAGGTCACCCTTCGCGGCGCGGGAGGCATGCTCGTGCTCACGCCGGTCGGTTCCGGCTGGAGCGCCGGCGCCACGCTGGCCGTGGGCATGCGGACGGGTGGTGCCCTCGCCCGCCTCGAGATGCTGGCCCGGCGCGCGGCTGCGTCGTCGAGGGATCGCGAGCCTGCGCGCGGCGTGGCGCCCTTCGCCCGCCTCGACGAGGCGCCGACCCCGCCCGCCATCGCGGCGGCGGCCGAGGATCTCACGAGCTTCGGTCCGCTCGACGCCCAGTCCTACCGCGAGGCGGCCGGCGGCGCTGTGGTGCACTGTCTCGTCGCTCCCGGCGTACCGGCGGCCGAGCTGGCGCCCTTCGCCTGGGAGCTCGCTCAGGTCATGGTCCAGAGCGCCCCTGTGGAAGCGCTCGGCGCCTTCCATTCCGCCGTCCTCCGCTCGGGGAAGACCCGCGTGGAGATCCGCAAGCTGCCCGCGCCCGCCGGCCTGTCGCAGATCCTCGTGGTGGCGGGAAGCGACACGGGCCGGCCGGGGCTCGCGCGCCTGCAGGTCGAGCGGACGGCGGCCCGGCTCAGCGAGGCCTGAGGGAGACCATGGCGATCATCAACTACGCGCAGAAGGTCATCAACTTCAAGGTCGTGTACTACGGCCCGGGGGTGGCGGGGAAAACCGCGAACCTCCAGCACATCCACAAGAGCCTGCCCGACCTGAGCAAGGGGAACATGATCTCCCTCGCCGCGGGCGACGACCGCACGCTCTTCTTCGACTTCCTGCCCGTCTCCGCTACCACCGTGCGCGGGTTCACCGCCAAGTTCCAGCTCTACACGGTGCCGGGGCAGGTCTACTACAACATGACGCGCAAGCTCGTCCTGCGCGGGGTGGATGGACTCGTGTTCGTGGCCGATTCCCAGTGGGACCGGCTGCGCGACAACGTGGAGAGCTTCCGCAACCTCGAGGAAAACCTCCGCGAGTACAACTACAACCTCGACGAGATGCCCTACGTGATCCAGTACAACAAGCGCGACCTCCCCAACGTCGCGCCCCTCGAGTACATGGAGTTCATGTTGAATCAGCGGGCCCGACAGGTCCCGTACTTCGAGGCCGTGGCCGTGAACGGCGACGGCGTGTTCGACACCCTCAACACCGTCTCTCGCATGGTCTTGGTGGGCGAATTCGGTCAAGAAAAGGGGGAGCACCGTGAAAGTGCATGACATGGTCATCCACGAAGCCGATGCGGAGAAGATCAACGCCGTCCTGACCACGTTCCTCGGCGAGTCCGGCGCCAGCGAGGCCCTGCTCATCGATCGGAGCGGTCAGCTCCTGTCCATGACGGGAGCCAACCGCGCCCTCGACACGGTCTCCATCTCGGCCCTCGCCGCGGGCGCCTTCAGCTCCACGGGGGCGCTCGCCCAGCTTCTGGGGGAGACGGAGTTCACCGTGCTCTTCCACCAGGGGAACAAGGAGAGCATGCACGTCTCCACCGTGGACGATCAGGCCATCCTCCTCGCCATCTTCGGCGAGCGGACCACGGTGGGCATGGTCCGCCTCTTCGCGAAGGAGGCGGCCATCGCCATCGGCCAGATCCTCGCGGAGGCCAGGGCCAAGCCCAAGGCCGCGGGGGCGCTGTCCACGCCGCTGACCGCGGACGAGTCGCGCACGAGCTTCGGCGAGAAGACGCGCTAGCTCGTCGGGATCGAGGGGCAGAAGCGCGCGCCGCCCGGAGGGAGGCGCGCGGCGCTACATGTCGTCGGGACTGGCGGGGACGTGCACCTGCGCGCTGCCCCAGGCGCCTTCGAGACTCGCCAGAGCCTTGCGCAGGGCCCACTGCACGAGGCCCACGTTCACCTCTTTGTCTCCCAGCACCACCACGAAGCCCACCGGGCTCGAGCCCAGGAAGATCGTCCCGTTGTCCGCCGAGAAGAGCGCGGCCTGAAACGGGGTGCGCTTCAGCCGGTCCGCGCCCACCTCGAGCTCGCGGCCGAGGGTGGCGGCGAGGGCAGCCAGGGGCTCGGCGGCGATGCCCCGGGGCAGGCTGGCCGCGATGACGAGACCGTCCGCGGCCACCACGAGGCCCCCCCGCACGCGATCGATCTTGAGCATGTCGGCGAGGATGCGCCGGAACTCGCGCGCGCGTGCAGAGCGGGCGGGCGTGGAGAGTTCGGGGCTCACGCGCGCACTCCGAGCTCACGCAGCGAGTTGGTCCAGAGCTTGTCCGTCTCGAGGACCCCGAAGCCGATCTTCACGTCGTGCGGGAAGCTCAAGGAGAGGATGAACCGGTCGTTGCTCCGGAAGAACGACGTCTCGGCGGCTGCCTGCACGATGCCGCGCCGGAGGGCGCCGAGCCCCGCGCGCTGGAGTGTGGCGGAGGCGATGCGGAAGACCTGGGTCACGTGCGCGGCGAGATCCTCGGCGTCCTTGTCGCCGTGCTGGGCGAAGACGAGCGTGCCGTCGGCCTGGGTGAGCACGAACTCGCGTCCGCCCGCGGGCGGCTTGAGCCGTTCAAGCTGGAGCGGCGGTCCCGCGTAGGCGGGCGCCTGCCCGGGGCCGGCCGCCACCACCGACCAGCCCGACACCATTTCCTGTAGCGCGCGCGCCTCGGGAAAGTCGGGGTAGTACTGCAGCGCCTTGTCGAGGAAGGGCCGGCACTCCGCGATATCGCGCTCCTCGAGGGCGATCTTTGCGAGGCCGAGAAGCGCGCGCGGATGATACGGGTCGAGCCGCAGGACGGACTGGAACTCACTCTTGGCGGGACCGATCTGGCGGAAGGCCAGATGCAGATACGCGGAGAGCAGATGCCCGACGCCGTTGTTGGGAGAGAGGCGCAAACCTTGCGCGACCAAATCCGCGGCTTCCTCGAAGCGGCCTTCTTGACGATAGAGATCGGCACGCCGGAAGAGCGTGGCGGGGTTCGGCGGACGGGTGAGGCTGGTGATCGCGTCCCAGATGCGCGAGAGGAGCCTCAGAAAGCTCACGTTGTTAGAGTCCCCCCTGGCCCGTGACGCCCGCGCCGACGGTTACGATTGCCCTCATTTATTGCGTCTAGGCCAGAATAGCACAGAGGTCTGCAAGGGCTTGCACGGCGCGGTAAGGGTGGTGCGGGGCTATCTCGTCACGAGCACCCGGCAGGCAGACCTCGTCGCCCGCTCCACCGCCTCGCCCCGGGTCCGGGTAGCGGGCAGGGCGGGGGGTGCCTGGAAGAGGGGCTGGGCTAAGTCAGCCTTGATTGCCCACGACACGCCCTGGGGGAAGATGCCCGGCTCGCGGAGGAGCAGGATGATGGCGGCCCCCGAGCTGACCACCCCCACCGCCGACCCGTCCGCCGCCACCACAGGTCCGCCGGCATTCCCGGGCTGGAGCGCCATGGTCATCTGGAGGTAGGCGGTCTCGGTGTCGGGGCCGGTCACGGCGCTCAGCGAGCCGTCGGAGAACCTGGGGGCCGCCTCCGCCGTCGTGGCGGTGGGAAACCCCACGGTGAAGACCGGATCGCCCGGGAGGAGCGCCCGCGTGCCCTGCAGGGTGAGGTAGGCAGGCGCGGTGAGCGAGGTCTTGAGGGCGGCCAGATCGCTGGCGCGCGCGCCGCTCGCCAGGGTGGCGGCAGCGGGCCCGCGACCGGGGCAGGCCACGGACACCGAGCGCGCGCCGTCGACCACGTGGAGCGCGGTGAGGAGCACGCCGTCCGGTCGCACGAAGAAGGCCGTGCCCTGACTCATCCGCGGGGGTCCCGGCGGCTGGGGCGTCGCGGGCGGCCGCTGTGCCTGCAGAGTCGGCGAGCTAGGCGCGGATGTCGGGGGCGGTGTAGGTGCGGGGGGCGGCGTGCTCGCCGGCGGCGTGGGCGCGGGCGGCGAGGCGGCCACCGGGGGCTGAGTCGGTGC
>JBKOVG010000255.1:0-14394 GCA_046723845.1 Candidatus Methylomirabilota bacterium
CCCAACCTCCCCCCGCCACGCCGCCCCCCCCCCCCCCCCTCCCACCCCCCCGCCTACCCCCCGCCCCCGCGGCGGGCCCCCCCCCCCCACCACTCCGAATCCAGATCGCCGAAGTCCACCACGACGGGGACGGCGGGGACGAGGTCGAGGGCGTACGGGATCATGCTGGTGGAGGTGACGTAGGCCACCTCGAAGGGCGCGGCACGGAGGCGATCGCGGATGCGTGTGCGCAGAGCAGCGGAGCTGAAGTAGGCGACCTCCGCCGAGGAGCCCGCCGCCAGGTGCGCCACGCTCCACAAGCGCTTCCACCGGTTGGGCACCACTGCGAACTCGAGATCGTCGAACTGCTCACGCAGGGCGGAGACCGCGGCCACGGGGTTCGGATGATCCGTGGCACAGGCGAGGGTGAGGCGATGCTCCTTCGACAGATGGCGGGCGAACTGGTGCAGCCGTTCGTTGGCGAGCGGTCGCCGCGTCGTGGGGAGCCAGGGGCCGAACATCAGGATGTTCATGAGCTGTCCAGGTCAGGGGAGATAGGGGGTGAGCGCCGGACCCAGCCGGCGTGTCAGGGCGAAGGGGGCGCGCTTCCAGGCCTCGACGGCGAAGCGCATCTTCGGATTGGCCGGACTCACGTTCGGAATGATGGCGCCGTTGAGGAGCAGGTACTGATAGGGCAAGGGCTGAGGCTCGAAGCCCCAGTGCCGCTTGAAGTTGTACGGTCCCGTGCCCTCGCGGCTCCGGCCGAAATCGAACACGCGATAGCCAGCATGGGCCACGTGGCACATCAACTCCCAGTACATGAAGTCGTTGATGGCGTAGGGGAAGGCTTCGCGGAGGGCGCCCCCGTAGTAGGGCAGGGCCTCGTCCTCGTAGAGCAGGGTGAGCACGCCCGCGAGGACCCGCCCGTCCTTCCAGATGGTCAGGAGCTCGCACTCCTTCCCGAACTCCTGAGCGATGGCGGTGAACAGGCGCCGCGGAAACACCGGCGAGCCCAGGGCGTGCACGCTGTGCGCGTAGACCTCGTAGAAGGCCTCGAGATGCTGCATGCCGAACTCGCCGCGGAGGCCGAACTTGGCGCCCTGCCGGGTCATCCGCCGCCGCTTGCGCGGAATGGCCATCAGGTTCTCTTCGTCGTCGGCCGCGATGGGGCGGGCGAACGTGACGTAGAGGGACTTTGTCGGGAGATCGAGCTCCTGACCCACGCGGTGGCGAAGCTCGACGTAGCTCGCCCCCACTTCCCGCGCAAGCTCGCCCGCGTGGTCGAGGAGGAGCTGACGGGCGGCCGCCGTCCGCGCACAGATGCCACCGTACACGCCGTAGGGCACGGAAATGAGGCCGCGGCCTCCGAAGAGTCCGCGCACCTCGAAGAGAGGCAGCACGCCTTCGATGCCGTGCTCGCCCACCGCCATCACGTAGTGCGGGCGCTGGCTGAAGCTCGCTTCCACCGCCTGCTTCCAGGCCGTGAGATGGAAGGGACTGCCCCCGCGAGTGGACCGCACGAAGGCGTCCCATTCGATGCTCTCGTTGGTCAGCCGTCGGATCGCGAGGGACATCACCGCGCCTCCAGCAGGACCGGCACGATGCGCGACGCCGCTTTGCCGTCCCAGAGCTCGGGAAGCTCCCCCGCCGGCCACTGCCCTTCGGAGGCGCGGCGCCACTCCGCGTGGATCACGCTCGGGTCGACCCCGATGACTTTGTTGGTGCCCCGAGTGACCGTGATCGGTCGCTCGGTGTTCTCTCGCAGGGTCAGACAGGGCACGCCCAGGGCCGTCGTCTCCTCCTGGATCCCACCGGAATCCGTCAGGACGCAGCGAGCGTTCGCCATGAGCTGCAAGAAATCGAGATAGGGCAACGGATCTGCGAGACGAAGATTCGGCATGGGCGGCAGCTGGCCTTCGAGCCGTGCCAGTCGCTGGCGGGTGCGAGGGTGCACGGGAAACACGACGGGGCTGGTCTCCTGTATCTTGGCGACCGCTCCCAGCAGGGAGCGGAGCGTGGTATCAGTGTCGACGTTGCTGGGCCGGTGCAGGGTGAGCAGGCTGTACGCCCGCGGCTTCACGGCGAGTGTTTCCAGCACGTTGGACGCGCGGGCCCGCTCGCGGTAGCGGAAGAGGGTGTCGATCATGACGTTGCCGACGAAGTGGATCCGCGGCGCCGGCACACCCTCGCGCGCAAGGTTTTCGTTCCCCGCGGGTTCCGTGGTGAACAGCAGATCCGAGATGGAATCGGTCAGCACTCGGTTGATCTCCTCCGGCATCTGGCGATCGAAGCTCCGTAGACCTGCTTCTACATGAGCAAGCGTGATGCCGAGCTTGACCGCGGTAAGCGCGCCCGCCAGGGTGGAATTGACGTCGCCGACCACCACCACCACATCGGGCCGGGCCTCAACAAGCACCGTTTCCAGGCGGAGCATGATCTCCGCGATCTGTGCGGTGGCTGTCGGCGCCTGGACGCGGAGATTGACGTCAGGGTCCGGCAGCTCGAGGTTGGCGAAGAAGCTGTCCGACATCGGACCATCGTAGTGCTGCCCGGTATGGATCAGGAGGGTGCTTGCCTCCGGCCTCGTGCGGAGCTCGGCCACGATGGGCGCGATCTTCACGAAGTTCGGGCGGGCCCCCACGATGGCCGCGATCTTCAATGCCCTTCTCCGGCCTTGAGCATGCCTGCCTTCTCGAGCACGTCACGGGCGGGCCCGAAGCGGAAGTCCTTGAGGAGCCGATGCAGCTTGGCCTCGGTGCTGCCCGTCTTGATCTTGTGGCGGACGCGAGTCACCAGGCCGACCCGCACCTTCGGCTGGTGCGCGTCGATCTCCCAGGGGTGCAGGTACACCATGGCGGGCTGATGCTCCTGCTTGTTGAGATGACGGATAGCCCGGCGGGTCATGTTGTACGGGAGGAGCCGGAGATAGCCGCCGCCCGCCACGGGCAGGCGTCGCCCGAGGAGGAGGACGGTGGACATGGGAAACTCCGCGATGCCGTGCCCGTTCATCACCGGTATGCGGTGAGGGAATCGGGGAGCGTCGGGGATCCCGTATCGATCGTGGACGATGGGAAAGATGCTCGAGTCGTAGAGGAAGCCCGCTTCCCAGAGCACCTCGAGGCTCCAGAGTGTCTCTCGCGTGATCGAGAAGGTGGGGGCCCGGAATCCCACCACGGCCGTACCCGCGGCGTCCTCGATGGCAGTCTTGGCCCGCTGGACATCCTTGGCGAACTCGAGACGGGTCTGGCGATTGATCATCTGATGCCCGTAGCCGTGGCAGGCGACCTCGTGGCCGCGGGCGGCGATGTCCTGCACGAGCGCCGGGTAGCGCTCGGCCACCCAGCCCAGGACGAAGAAGGTGGCGTGGGCATCGGCATAGTCGAGGATGTCGAGCAGCCGCTCGGTGGTATCGACAACGCGGCTGGTCAGGCCCGGCCACTCCGCGGGCCGGAAGGCCCGGGCGAAGGCCTCGACGTGGAAATATTCCTCGATGTCGAAGGTGAGAGCGTTCCGCATGCTTATCGCGCGCCGGCGAGCGCTCTCCCTCCGACGGGCTCCGCGGCGGTCAGGGAGCGGACCACGCGCGCGAGCCCCATGGCGAGGGATACGCGCGGCGTGCACCCCAGGACGCGCGCGGCCAGATCGATGGCGGCCTGAACCTGAGAGGGGGGCGCCGAGGGGCTCGGACGGAGGCCGGCCAGGGGCGGAATCTTCAGGAGGTGGTAGAGGAGGTGCAGGATCTCCAGTACGGAGGACATCCGCCCCGAGCCGATGTTGATGACCTGCCCCACCGCGCCGGGCACCTCCCCCGCCGCCCACGTCGCCTCCACCGCGTCGTCCACGTACGTGAGATCCTCGGCCGCCGCGTCGTCGTGAGGCATGGTGGCGCGGCGCTCGAGGAGCGCTTCGATGAGGTCGGGGATGAGGGCACCGTCGGTGGCCGTCTCCTGCCGGGGGCCGTAGACGGTGAAGTACCGCAGGGCGACTACGTCGAGCTGGTGAATGGTGCCGTAGGTGCGGCAATACATCTCCGCCGCCAGCTTCGAGGCGGCAAACAGCGATTCGGGCCTGAGCGGGGAGCGCTCGGAGACGGGGAGCGTGTCGGGCGTACCGTACACCGAGGCGGAGGACGCGAAAACCAGCCGGGACACGCCCTCCGCCACCGCCGCCTCCAGCACATTGAGCGTGCCCTGGACGTTCACCGCCTGCAGCTCCGCCGGCCTGAGCCGGCCGAGGGCTGCGCCGGGCAGGGCGGCCAGGTGGAAGACCGCGTCCACGTTCCGCGTCGCCTTCCTGACGAGGTCGCGATCGCGAATGTCTCCGATGACGACCTCGAGCCGGCCCTCAGGGGGCACATCACGGGAGGGATCCGCCGGTGAGCGGAACCGGTGGGCGGCCCCCTGCAGGTTCCGGAGCGAGCCGGTGGAGAGGTTGTCCAGGACACGGACGGCCGCCCCGCCGTCGAGCAAGCGATCGACGAGATGGGACCCGAGGAAGCCGGCGCCGCCCGTGACCAGGATCGTGCTCATGACGGATCTCAGAGACTGACGATCGAGGACCGGGTGCCGCGGAAGGCCCTCATCGCATTGCGAGTGTCGACGACGAGCGGTGCGCGCTCGGCGATCGCCGCGTAATCGAAGCTCGAGTGGCTGGTGAGAATGAGCACGCAGTCCACCGTGGCCAGAGCCTCCGGCGTCGGCTCGACGGCGGACAGTTTGTGGCCCTCGAGGGCGATCTGCGGAGTGAACGGATCGGCATAGCTGACCTGCGCCCCCTGCTTCATGAGGTGCTCGATGATCTCGAGAGCGGGGGACTCGCGGATGTCGTTGACGTCGGCCTTGTAGGTGACGCCCAGCACCAGGATGGACGACCCTCGCACCGCCCGCCCGCGATCGTTGAGCGCACCCGCCACGAGGTGAACGACGTGCTCGGGCATGGCGCGGTTGATCTGGTCGGCGAGGGCGATGAACTGCGCCTCATAGCCGGTGAGCCGGACCTTCCAGGACAGATAGAGAGGGTCCACCGGGATGCAGTGCCCGCCGATGCCGGGGCCGGGATAGAAGGGCATGAAGCCGAACGGTTTGGTGGCGGCCGCCTCGATGACCTCCCAGGGGTCGACGCCGATCTTCCGGCACGCGAAGGCGAGCTCGTTGGCGAGGGCGATGTTGACGCTGCGGAAGGTGTTCTCGAGAAGCTTGGCCGTCTCGGCGACGCGCGGGCTCGAGGCTTCGAACACGCTGGTGGTCACATGGCGATAGAGGCAGGCGGCGAGCTCGGTGCAGCTGGCGGTGACGCCGCCGACCACCTTGGGGATGTTGGCGGTGGTGAACTTGCGGTTGCCGGGATCGACCCGCTCGGGGGAGAAGGCCAGGAAGGCATCGACACCCACCACGAGGCCGGCGGCCTCGAGACGAGGCTGGAGGACTTCCTCCGTGGTGCCCGGGAAGGTCGTGCTCTCGAGCACGAGGAGCTGACCCTGATGGAGATGGGGGACCAGACTCTCCAGTGAGGCCACGATGAAGGAGATGTCCGGCTCCTTGCTCTTCCGCAGCGGCGTGGGCACGCAAATGATGAGGGCGTCGGCCTGCCCCGCCTCGTCGAAGGCGGTGGTGGCGGTGAGGCGCCCGGAGCTCACGAGAGGAGCCAGGGTCTCAGTGGCGACGTCCACCAGATAGGACTGGCCTCGGTTCAAGCGGGCCACCCGCTCCAGGTCCACATCGATGCCCCGGACGGTGAAGCCGGCCCGCGCGAGCTCCACGGCCAGGGACAATCCCACGTAGCCCAGCCCGATGACGTGGACGCGGGCACTGCGGTCTTCGATCTTGCGCTTGAGGCTGTCTTTCCACGCGGTCACTTACGATCTCCTTTTCGTCAGAGCCGTCATCAGGCTTTGTAGTAGGTCATGTACTGCTTGTAGTAGTAGTGGGTCCGCTTCAACGGTGCGCGGTTGAGCACCACGCCGACGATGGGTGTCCCCGTGCGCTCCAGAACCTCCTTCGTCCGCAACAAGTCGCGGGGCCGGGTCGAACCGGAGTCGACCACGAGAAGGATCGCGTCGGCGGCCGAGGCCATGTAGAGGTTGTCGGGCACGAGGAGAATGGGCGAGGAGTCGATCAGCACGTATTCGGCTTCCGCTTCCATCCCGACCAGCACCTCGGTGAGCCGCTTGGTGCCGAGCCCGACGCGCGCGGGAATGTTGAGAGCGGTTCCCCGCGGCGCCAGGCGTACCTGGTCGCTGACGGCAGTCATGGCCTCGGGCAGAGCCGAGGTGCCCGCGAGCAGATCGGTGAAGCCCTTTTCGTTCCGGGCCTTGGCGGTGCGGTGGAGGGTCGGCCGATGGAAGTCGGCGTCGGCGATGATCACTCGCTGACCGATCTCCCCGAAGGCCAGGGCGAGGTTGTACGTCACCGTCGACTTGCCCTCTCCGGGCAGGGCGCTGGCCACCAGGATGCGGCGAAGCGGCATGTCTTCGCTGAGCATCTGGAGCTCGACCCGCAGCCGACGGAAGGCGTCGACGAACAACACGTAGTCCTGTTGCTGCGGATCCTGGGGCTGTCGCTCACCGCTGTTGAAGACGGGGCGCCGCGACTCCACCTGGGGCACGATGGCGAGGATCGGGAGCCCGGTGGACTGCCGGATGGCCTGCTCCGTCTGGAGAGGCCGGTTCACGTATTCCACCAGTCCAGGCCCCACGACGCCGATGACCATAGCGAGGGCGAGAGCCAGGCCGAGGAACTTCAGCCGCTTCTGGTTGATGGCGGGCACGGGTGTGCTGGCCGGATCGATCACCTTGACGACGTTCATCTCACCCGAAGAGCGAATGCGCGAGGCGCCGAGCTTCTCCTGGATGATGCTGGCGAGGCGGCGGTTCATATCGACTTCCGAGGAGAGGCGCCGATACTCCAGCTCGTCCTTCGACAGTCCGGAGAGATTCTTTTTCAGGCCCGCGGCTTGTTCCCGCAAGGCCGCTTCCTGTCCGCTGAGCGAGGCGACTGAGGTGTCGAGGGCGGCCACCATCTCCGCGAAGGCCTCGCGATCCTCGGAGGGGACCGAGCTGCTGGCCAGGTCCGCAGAAGTGGAATCCTTCACGGCGTCGCCGAGCTCGCGCTGGACCTCGGCGATCTGCAGCCGGAGGAGACGGATGCGGGGATGGTCGTCCGTGTATCGGATCCTCGCCTCGGCGAGCTGCGCTTCGAAGCCGGCCAGACGAGCGCGGAGGCGCTGGGTCTGCGGAGCCGGCGCGCTGGTTTCCTTCTTGGGGGGAGCCGGCATGGCGTCGAGCTTGGCCCGGAGAGCGGTGAGCCGGGTCTGGCTCATGGCCCGATTGGCTTGAACCTCGGCGAGGGTCGTCTCGATCTGATTTAGCCGAGCTGCGATGTCGCCCACCCGGTCGGGCACCTTGATGCCACCCTTGGCCATGGTGAACTCCTGGAAGCTCTTCTCACTTGACTGGAGCGCCTCGGTGACCTGGGTCCCCTGCTGCTGCAGATAGTCCCGGGTACTCTTGGCATCGTCCACGTTGAACGAGCGCGTGCGGGCCAGCAGAACCTCGATATAGGTATTGGCGATGTCGAGGGCCACCCGTGGGTTCGATGCGTCGGCACGGATCCAGACGATGCCAGAGCCCCCCTGCGGGAAGAACGCCACGCGCGCCGCTCGCAGTTCGTCGAGGGCGCGGACCTCGGGGCTGTCCACGACGGGCGGCTCTCCCCGAAGGCGCCGGAACCAGTTCTGCACGTCGACGCGGTAGTCGTGGCTATACGGATTGGCGATGAGGTCCTGGACGGACGCCCGCGGAAGGGCCTCGATGACGGACTGAGCGAGGGCTCGGCTTTGCAGGATCGCGAGCTGTACGGACAGCGGCCGATACGGCGAGAATTCCTCGAAGAGCGGCGACCCGGCCTTGCTCTCGAGAAAGATGGTGGCGGTGGTTTGA
This sequence comes from Candidatus Methylomirabilota bacterium, assembly GCA_046723845.1. Taxonomy (GTDB): domain Bacteria; phylum Methylomirabilota; class Methylomirabilia; order Rokubacteriales; family CSP1-6; genus AR37. The sequence continues at coordinate 7,916 of JBKOVG010000255.1, forward strand.
TACCGGGGCGGCTCACGGGAGATGAGGTAGGCGACAGGCAGGAACAAGACGAGGGCTGCCGCCACCGTGATCGCGATCCATTTCTTTCGCCGTACGAACAGCGACAGGGCGACTTGTTTGAGCGTGCTGACAATATCCATCGGCTACCGTCTCCTTAGAGGGTGTCCAGATCCACGAGTGATCATCGACCCCGCGCAAACAACACGACCTGCACGGTGTTGAGCAGGATCAGGAGGTCGAGGAACAACGAGAGATTCTTGATGTAGTAGAGGTCGTACTGCAGCTTCTCCAGCGAGTCCCCCACGGAGGCGCCGTAACGATACCTGACCTGCGCCCACCCAGTGAGTCCCGGCTTCACGGACAACCGCTTCATGTAGTAGGGGATTTCCTTCTGCAGGCTCTGCACGAACTCCGGCCGCTCCGGCCGGGGTCCGATGAAGCTCATGTGGCCGAGAAGGACATTGATGAGCTGCGGAAGCTCGTCGAGACGGGTCCGGCGAAGGATCGCTCCCATCCGCGTGACGCGGGGATCAGCTTCCTGGGCCCAGACTGCTCCCGTCCCGTGCTCGGCATCCCGACGCATGGAGCGGAACTTGTTGAGGATGAAGACACAGCCATTCTGGCCGGATCGAGGCTGGCGATATAACACGGGGCCAGGTGATTCGAGCTTGATGGCGATGGCGGCCAGCGCCATCAAGGGGGAGGCGAGAATCAGACCCACCGAGGCCAAGGTGACGTCGAAGAGGCGCTTGATGATTTCCGTGCGGGCGGTCTTCACGAATCCGTCGGCGAAGATGAGCCAGCTCGGGCGGAGCTCGGTCACCAGGATTTTTCCCGTGGCCTTCTCGTAGAAGGTGGGCCAATCCTCCACCGCGATTCCGCGGAGACGGCACTCCAGCAGCGGATTGACGGGAAAGCGCCCGCGGCGATCTTGTTGCACCACCACCACCAGATCGGGCCGCGTCTCCTCCACGATCGCCGAGAGGTCCGCGATCTTCCCCAGGAGCTCCTGCCCGGCGGGAATGGAGTCGGCCGCGGCCGGGTCGTCGTCCAGGTATCCGATGATCTTGAACGGGCGGGCGCTGTCCGGGGCAAGCTCCGCAATGGCGCGGCCGATGGAGCCGGAGCCGACGACGAGCACCCGTATGGTCATGCGCGCCAGGGACCACGATCCGAGCCAGGCGGTGCGCCAGAACAGGAGGCCGATCGTCGTCAGGACCCCAAGCTCGAGAAAGGCCAGCCGCCCGAGACGAAGATTGGTGAACGCATAGCCGGCTGCCGCAAGCAATGGAGCCGCCGCCGCCTGACAGATGAGCAGCCGCGCTACGAGCTCTCGCCGGCCGAGGGGCAGCCTCGAGTTGTAAAGATCCGCCAGGTAGAGGAGGAAGATCTCCAGCGCAGCCACGAAGGCGAACTTCGGAGTCTGTGGGCCAGACCCGAGCCATGTCCCAGAGGTCGAGACTATGGAAAGGGAACCGATAATGACAAAGAGGTCCCCCGCAAGAAGCACGGGCATCAAGCCAGGTATGTAGTGGCGGAATATTCTCAGCATGTCGACCGCGCTGCTAGAGAGCAAGTGAAATGCCAGGGGTCGATGCGCGGGTCCAGACACTAAATCATTGATTTCCCTGATGTACTTCATAAATGTGACGGAGTATTTTACTACCCTGACAGGGAAAGTTGATTCCCGGAAAGAGAAAATTGCGTAGTTTGTCGACTACGAGGCGCAACGGGAAGATATTCCGACGCTAGATCAATTAGTTACAGACTACCCGATCTACGCAATTTCTGCAGGTCAAGTGAAGGAAATGGCGACGATTCTGGGTCAACCATCGCTGCGGAAGCGGGAATTGAGCAGCTAGAAAGTCGCTCGGAGCCCGATCAGAACGGAGTTCACGTGAATCGTGCCGTTGCTATTCGCGGAGTCATTGGTGACCCCTGACGAGAAGCCGCCTCCGTTGGTCCACACCGAGTAGCTGTATTGACCGTAGAACGCAAGCCAGGTGAGGAACTGCCAGTTAAGGTTCAGGCTGAGATTGAAATTGTCAGTATTCTCAGATGATGAGTTGTTCCCGCTTCCCGTCGGGCTGTTGACGGTGTAATAGGCATTGAGGGACGCCGAGACCAGTGGCGTAAAGGTATAGAGGAAGCTCCCCGTGACTCCGTGAGTCTCCACGAATCCAAAATTCTGTCCGACAAGACCGGTCTGTTGAAAGTCCGAGAAAATCCCCACGGACGCGACCGCCGGACCGAATTGATAGCTGACGTTGGAATTGGTGGTCACGCCCGACTGGTTCGATTGCCCGGACTGGATGAGCTGGCTATAGCCCAAGCTGCCGGAGAGTGAGAGCCCAGAGGGAAGCCCGTACGTGGTGAAGAGAGAAATGTTCCAGATCTGTCCGTTCCCGTTGTTCGACTGCGACGCCTGGTCTGGTTGAGAGAACGCGTTGTAGGACCCCTGGATTCCCGCCGACGAGTACTGCCCCGTCTGTCGGGTGTAGGTCGCAGTCACGAGATTGTTGGTGGTCTGCCCGGAGTTGATTCCCGAGCTCGTGCCTGAAGTGTCACTCCACGAGTGCTCGTAGCCCAGGCGGACGCTATTGAACGTTCCAAAGGGAGCGCTCGCGCTTGCCCCGATGATGTTGGCCGTGGTGTTGTTGCCGTTCGAGCTGCCCTGGTTGTAGTACGAGTTGGCGTAGTAGACCTGGGTGGCGACCCTGTCGATCAGGTAGTTGAGCCCAACCGTGACGTAGTTGCTCGTGAACGTCTGGCGCTGGGTGTTCAGGCCAAATTGGTTCGATTGAACGGGATTGTTGTTGCGAATGTACGTGTCGGTAAGGGTCAAATTGAGGCGAGGGGTGAAGGTCTGTATGAGGTTCAGTGAGAGGTTTGGGAAAACGTTGAAATTGTCGGAGCTGGAGGCAGCGGTGTCGTACGTGAAGCCCCAGGTTCCCGCGAAGGTTCCTTTGGTCGTCGGCGCGTTGAGGATGACGTTAAAGCCCGGGCCGACGACCGTTCGATAGTCCGTTTGCTTGTCATTCACCGTGTTGAAGAAGTTGTCGATCCACATCTCGCTCACGAGCAGGGTCGGGGAGAACGTGAAGAGCTTGCCCGCGGGCAGAGCCTGCAACGTTTGAGGCACGAGCAGCGGAGGATGAGCCTGCGAAGGCGCGGGTGCGACGGGCGGCGTCCAGGGCGGGATCTGACCGGCTGGAGCCCCAGGCGTCGGGGGAAGCGGGTTGCCCAGCGGGGTCGTCTGCGGCAGAGGACCCTGATACGCGGGAGGATACTGAGAGGGGTACTGCGGAAGGTAGAACGGCGGCGGCTGGACCAGCGGCTGCTCAGCCGGAGTGGTCGATTTTGTTCCCTGTTCCCGTGTCTCTCCCTGTGGAGGCGCCTGCCCTTCCTGTGGTGCGCCTGGAGGCGCCGACGTCCCGGGAATCGTCCCGGGCGCAATCGTAGTCGGCGCAGCTTGCGGCGGCGTGACTTGGCTCGGGGTGACCTGGCTCGGGGTGACCTGGCTCGGGGTGACCTGGCTCGGGGTGACCAAGCTCGGCGCGACCGGCTCGCTTCCCGGGGTCGCGGGAGTCGCAGGCGTGCCGCTTGGCGTCCCGCCAGGGGTCGAGGTCCCAGAGCTCGACGGCGGTGTCTGGCCCCATGCGAGCGAATGCCGATCGAACGGTCGCCACAGGAGCAGAACTAGGAGAGCAAGAGCGAGGACGGGAAGGAGCCGAACTGACTCCCTCCCGTCCCTGACGGCACGTGCTCTAGAAGATCCGTTGGGGCACAAAGATGATGTCGTCGGGCTTCAAGGGGACGTCGTTGTTCTCGTCCGGAGCCCGCAACATCTTATCAACGTCTACCCGAATTCGCTCTCTCTTTTCCCCCTTGCCCCGGAGGATGTCCACCCGGCCGCCCGAGGCCATGGGGGTCAGGCCGCCCCCCTGGGTGATCGCCCGGATCAGCGTCAAGTCCTGGGTGTACTTGATGGCTCCCACCGAGCGAACTTCGCCCTGCAGATAGACGAGGTCGGCGAGAGGAGCCACCACAGAGTCGCCCGGCTCGAGCTTGAGGTTCTGGGTGAGATCGCCCTTCTGCACGAGCTTCGTGAAGTCGATGGGAATCAGCTTGTCTTTCCGAAGGATGAAGCTCTTCTCGGCGTCAGCGGTGGGAAGTACTCCTCCCACGATGCTGACGGCCTGCAGCAGGGTGAGGTCACGCATCAGCTGGATGGGCCCAGGCCTCCCGAAGCCACCCACGAAGTACACGGGCCGACTCTTGATGTCACGGATGATGACGGTGACCGCGGCCCCCTTCACGGTCTTCGAGTACACGGCGGCGAGATAGTCCTGAAGCTCCTGCACGGTCTTGCCGGCGGCCTGTATCTCGCCAACGAGGGGAAGCGAGGTCTTGCCGTCAGGCCGCACGAAGACACTCTGGTTGAGGTCCTTGTTGTCCCAGACCTGTATCTCTAGGACGTCTTCGGGGCCGACGATGTAGTCCTTCTGGTCGGGAGCTGACCCTTGGGCGGGCGCGGAGCTTTGGGCGGGCGCGGAGCTTGGGGCCTGGGCCAACACCGGCGGCGCGGAAAGCAACCAGCAAAGCACGCTCACCATTGGCAGCATCGCCAACCCGCGGAGATAGCGCATCATGATTGGACTCCTCGTGGATATTTGATCTGGCTGCGGCCGACGGGCTCGAGGGACGAGCCTTCACTCTGCGCGTACGACTTCAGCTTGTACTGCAAGCAGCGCAGACTGATGCCGAGCAGCCGCGCCGCCCGGGTTCGATTCCCGTTCACCGCGTGCAGCGTGCGCAGGATGTGCTCCTGTTCCACCTCGCGCAGAGTGAGACCAGCCTGCGCGGCCTCGTGATGACCGGCCACCTTCTTGGGCTCGCGATGGTCGAGAGAGAGGACATCGACGTCGATGGTCTCTTCGTTCGCGAGCACCACGGCCTGCTCGATACAATTCTCAAGCTGCCGTACGTTACCGGGCCATGCGTAGGAAGTCAAAATTTCCATGGCCCGGGGGGTGATGGTGGGCACGGGCCGCCGGTGCACGGTGCTGAAGCGCTCCAGGAAGTGCTGCACGAGCTGGGGAATGTCCTCGCGCCGCTCCCGGAGGGGCGGCAGCTGGATCATGACCACGGCCACCCGGTAGTACAGATCAGCCCGGAACGTCCCGTCGGTCACCGCCTCCCGGAGATCCTTGTTGCTGGCCGTGATCAATCGAATGTCGGTCTGGATGGGCTGACTTCCCCCTACCTCGACGAACTCGTGCGCCTGGATGACCCGGAGCAGCTTGGCCTGCAAGGGCAGGGGAAGCTCGCTGATCTCGTCGATGAACAAGGTGCCGGTGTCGGCGAGGGCGAATACCCCGTTGCGATGCTCGACCGCCCCCGTGAAGGAGCCGCGCCGGTGACCGAAGAGCTGGCTTTCCATCAGCCCCTCGGGAATGGCGGTGCAGTCCAGAGTAACCAGCGGCCGATCGCGGCGCGGGCTGTTGCGATGAATGGCACGTGCGATCAGCTCCTTGCCCGTGCCGCTTTCGCCCATGATGCACACGTTGGCATCGCCGCCCGCCACTTTGTCGATCTTGGTCAGGACTTCGCGAAGCTGCGGGGACTGTCCGATGATGCCCCCATAGGCCTCCCGCTCGCGTGCGTTCACCGCTGAGCTCGCGCCGGTGCCGAGAGGGGCAAGCTTGCCCGCCACTCGATCGAGCCACGCGTTGACCCTGACAAGGTCTTCGCGCTCGGCGCACTCGATCCCGGCCAGCGGGGTGAGCAGATCGAGCCCCGATGCCGAGCGCCGATCGAAGAGGACCAGCACGGACTTTTCACCTGGCATCGCCTCGAGATTGCGGGAGACCTGCCAGGCGCTGACGTCCCCCGCGAGATTGACGATCATCAGATCCGGATGCTCGGAGCGACTCATCGTCATTTCGAGCTCATGGATCGAGCAGATGCACTGAACCGCGCAGCCGCGACCTGCGAGCAATGGCCGCAGCCGGGAAGAGAGATCTAGAGTTTCGTCCAAGATGAGGGCTTTCACGGGTTGTGTGTTCCCTTCGAAGAGTAGGCGTCTAGCCTCGCACAAGAGGCATGACGCGAAGGTGACGTGTCAGGGAAGTGTCGGCGAGACTGCGCGAACAAAACCACGGAAATGGCAGGGAAGAAGATGGATGGGTAGCCAACTGCCGTCGGCCCAGATGCGCCTGCTTTCCAGGTTCATCGGAGAGGCTCATGCTTCGGCTTACTGCCTCCTTCTCGTAGGACTCGGTGCAGATCGTATCTCAGTGGTGGCGGGACTCGACCTGTCTGGAGGAGCAATGCCACACCACCCAATTGGATAAGCAAAATCTGCGCCGAGGCCTAATTTCCCACCTGCCCGTCGCTACTGCATTAGAAGGATTTCCCTTCTGACTCAGGTACTTACTGGAATGGCTGACAAGGGCTCCGTCGAAAGGCTTCCCACG
>JBKOVG010000174.1:0-4663 GCA_046723845.1 Candidatus Methylomirabilota bacterium
GCCGCGCGGTGCTGCGCGTGTACACGAGCGTGCTGCTCGACATCTACGCGCGTGGCGCCCGGGAGTGCGGCGTGCCGGGTGGACGCACCGGCAGCGTCACCGTGATGCAGCGCGCAGGCAGCGGGTTGAACACGAACCTGCACTTTCACACGCTCGTGCTGGACGGGGTGTTCACGGAAGTGCCCGGGGGCGCGCTGGCGTTTCAGCCGGCGCCGGGGCCGACCGACGCCGAGGTCGCGGCGGCGCTCGCGACGATCCGCCATCGGGTGCAGCGGCTGCTGGTGCGCCGCGGGCTGGTGCCCGCCGCCGACGCGACGGGCCCCGCGGATCCCCCCGCGGACGAGTCCCCAGTGCTGGCCGTGATCGTCGGGGCCTCGGTGCAGGGGCGGGTGGCGCTAGGCTCACGCGCGGGGGCGCGCGTGCGGCGGCTCGGCGATGCGCTCGACGCAGTGGCCGTGACGTCGCGCGGTGCGCGCACCTGGACGGGTGCGACCTGTACGCCAACGTGTGGGTGTCGGCGCACGATCGGGCGGGGGTGGAGCGTCTGCGCCGCTATGTTTTGCGTCCGCCCTTCGCGCAGGAGCGCCCACGGCTGCGGGACGACGGGCGCATCGCGCAGGAGCTCAAGAGGGCGTGGCACGACGGCACGCGGGAGCTGGTGTTCGAGCCGCTGGAGTTTTTGGAACGTCTGGCGGCGATGACGCCGCGGCCCGAAACAAACTTGCTGATTTGCCATGGCGTGTTGGCCCCGCGCGCCCGATGGCGCGCGCGCGAGTAGTCGTCTATGGACGGCCCGTGCCCGAGCCCACGGCCTCGACGGCGCTGCTGGCCGCAGGTCCGGACGGCACGGGGGTGAAGACCGCCAGTCCACGCGCCTGGAGCTGGGCGGCCCTGATGCACCGGGCGTTCGGCATCGACGTGCTGGCGTGTGCCCACTGTGGAGGCCGCCTACGGTTGATCGCCACGCTGCACGATCCCTCGGTTATCCGGAAGATCTTCGTGCACCTCGCCGTCGGCCACTCGGGTCCGAGTCCCGGCCCCGCCCCACCCGAGTCCCAAGAGCACCTGCAGGATCCAGTAGCGTTTGATGGAGGTGGCCTCCGGCCGGCGGCCTCACGCCGGCCGGAAGCTCGTTACCCTCCTCAGAATGTACTCGCTACTGCTGGCTCAAGCCCTTGTTCACCATGACCCGGACCTCCACCCGGCGGTTCTTCGCCAGGCTTGCCGCCGTCGGCGAAGTATCCAGCATCTTCGTCTCCCCATAGCCCATCGGCACCATGATGCGCCGGAGCGGGATCTGGTGCTTCACCGTCAGATACTGCACCACCGCGTCCGCGCGGTCCTGACTGAGCTTGAGGTTCTTGTTGAAGTCTCCTGTGGTGTCGGTGAAGCCTTGGACTTCCACCAGGTAGTTCTTGGCGCCGGGTGCCTTCGAAGCGAGCTCATCGAGCTGCGCCTTCGCGGCATCCGTGAGCTTGGCGCTGTTGAGGTCAAAGGGCAGGGTCACGACCTTCACGAGCTCGTACTGATCGAGCTCATTGATGCGCTTGTTGGTGTCCACGACTTCCTGGCTGGTCTCGGCAAGCTGCTTGTTCGTCTCGCTGAGCTGCTTGTTCGTCTCGCCGACCTGCTTCTTGGTCTCTGAAACCTCCCCCTTAGTCTTTGCGAGCTCTTTGCTGGTTTCCGCGGCCTGCTGACGCACGGGAGCTGTCTGAGCGTATGCCATGATCGCCATTTTGAGATCATCCTCGGAGAATTCGATCTCTTCGGCGACCAGACGCCCCCCGGCGCCCTTGCCGTTGGCCTGCACGATGAGGCCGGGTATGAGCACGGTCACATCAGCCGGCTTGCGTCCCCGAAAGAGCCCTTTCCGCTCGGTCCGGATCTTCGTGGCGTCCGTGAGCAGGACGACCGTATCGGTCTTCGACCTGTCCCGCAGGATGAATGTCTCGCCATCGCGCGTGAGAACGACTCCCTTGAGCTTCAGCTTCTCGCCTTCCGCGACATTGCGCTTCTCACCCGGCTGGAATTGACTGTATCCGCTGTCCGGCAGCGCCACCCCGATCAGCACACCCACCGCGACGCTGATCACGACCTGCAGCATCCTCTTTACCGACGACTTCCTCATTCGCTTGCCCCTTGTCTCTCGACCCCATGCGGTCGGTTCACACGTTCACTGCGGGTTCCCACGACTACCGTGCCTTCCCACGACACCACTCCCCTCGAGCGGCAGCCCTACACGTATACCCCATTTCAGATCGTGTCAAACGCTTTGAAACTCGACCGGCGGGCGCCTTTGCGGCTGATGCGTTCCACGCTCGGCACGCGGCCGTGCACGTCGGCCCCGACGGCGATCACACCGGTCGCGTCATCAAGCGTAAAGATTCGCGCATCCGGCTCAGCGTCCGCGAGGGTGCGAACACGCTGCCACCGCTCGCCATGTACGCGCACCACGAGGGGTTCGAGGTCGTCGTATGCGAAAAGCGCCTGCACGACCCGCGACGCCACGGATGAACCGTCGTTTACCACGCCGCGATGCGACTGCAATCCCTCCACTAGATACGCCATGATCGCCAGCATGGTGATACTTGGATCGGCGTCGGGCCGGCACCCGGGCGCGTGATCTACGATGGTTTGGGTGAGCGCCGTTGTGAGGGCGAGCTGTGGCATCTGCTCCTGCGGCGTTCCGCGTCCGAGTCTGGCAGATTATGTCGCGGGCTCGGGGGCCGCGGCCGGGGCAACCGCTCCCGGAGGGGGCTAGTGTTGGCTACGCTCTTGCCGTGTTCCTTCTCGACTCGGGGAGGGTGGGCCGATCAGTGAGTTCCACGACTTTTTCAGCGGAATGTCCACGAGGCCGCTCCGATGATATCGCGGTCGACGCCCTGCGCGAGTCTCTGCGCTCCACATGTGCACGAGGTAATTAGCAGGCCAGGATCCAGGAGGTGCTGCTCGACTACCCAGCTGGCCGCGCTCTCCCCGAGATGCAGGAAAGGCTCTTCTGGTTCAAGTCCCTCATCCACGACGAGATGACCTATGTCCGTGCGCCGGCCCCACGCACCTGCTCCTCGACGAGGCGGGCCCGGAGCCGTAGCTCGGGCGTCGTCAGCGCTTCGGCCGGGCCGACGCGCCCGAAGAGGTCGAGGATAAGGGCGATGGTGCCGGTCCACCCGGTTTGGTGGCTCGCCCCGAGGCCGGCGCCGTTGTCCCCATGGAAGTACTCGTAGAAGAGGATGAGGTCACGCCAGTACGGATCGTTCTGGAACTTCGTGCTCCCACCGTAGACCGGGCGGCGGCCGCTCCCGTCCCGGAGGAAGATGCTCGCGAGCCGCCGCGATATCTCCCGGGCCACCCCGAAGAGCGTCATCCGGACACCCGAACCGGTGGGGCACTCGACGGTCAGGTCGTCGCCGTAGAATCTGTAGAGTTGAACGAGGCCGCGGATGATGAGAGCGTTGACGGGCATCCACACCGGCCCGCGCCAGTTGGAATTCCCACCGAACATGCCCGTGTCCGACTCGGCGGGCAGGTACGAGACGTAGTGGGCCTGACCACCGACGTGGAAGACGAAGGGGTGGTCCTGGTGGTAGCGCGAGAGTGATCGGATGCCGTAGGGACCGAGGAACTCCTTCTCGTCGAGGAGGTAGCCGAGTATCCTCTCGAGGCGCTTCCTCGACACGGGGGACAGGAGCCGGCGTTCGGCATAGCCGATATAGCCCTCTCCCGTCGGGGCGACCTGCGCCACCACCTCGGGATGGCGCTCGCGGAACAGCCGGATCAGCTCCACCAGCCTGGGGTGCCCTTTGACGATCTCCGCCTCGAAGATCGTGCTCGCGCAGAGCGGCAGGAGCCCCACCATGGACCGGACCCGGAGGCGCGTGGCCGATCCGTCGGGCAGGCGCAGCACGTCATAGAAGAATCCGTCCACCTCGTCCCACATCTCGTCGTGGTGCTCGCCGATCCGATCCATCGCGTAGGAGATCCACACGAAGTGCTGGAGGAAGGCGAAGGCGTACTCCTCGTAGTGCGGGTCGGTGTCGGCCAGAACTAGGGAGATCTCGATCATGACCTGGCAGTAGAAGGCCATCCAGGCGGTCCCGTCGGCCTGCTCCAGGGATCCTCCGGTGGGGAGCGGCGCGCTCCGGTCGAAGACGCCGATGTTGTCGAGGCCGAGGAAGCCGCCCGCGAAGACGTTGCGCCCCTGGGGATCCTTGCGATTCACCCACCAGTTGAAGTTGAGCATCAGGCCCTGGAACGAGCGCTCCAGGAACTTGATGTCCTCGCGGCCGAGGTCTCGCTCCATCTTGTACAGGTACAGGGTCGCCCAGGCGTGGACGGGGGGATTCACGTCGCTGAAGTTCCACTCGTACGCCGGGATCTGCCCGTTCGGATGGGCGTAGAGACTCCGCAGCATCAGCAGGAGCTGCTCCTTCGCGAAGTCGAAGTCGACGAGCGACAGGGCGATGGTGTGGAAGGCCAGGTCCCAGGCCGCATACCACGGGTACTCCCACTTGTCGGGCATGGAGATGACATCGCCGTTGAACATGTGGAACCACTCAGAGTTTCTCGAGCTCCGCCCCCTGGCCCCGACGAGCGGGTGGGCATCGTGCTCCTTGAGCCAGGTGTCCACGTCGAAGAGATAGTACTGCTTCGACCACAGCATCCC
>JBKOVG010000333.1:0-15645 GCA_046723845.1 Candidatus Methylomirabilota bacterium
GCCGGGGACGGGCGGGTGCCGTGCTCTTGCTCTCGTCGCCCCTCGTGTTCCGCCACCGGGCGGAGATCGGTGCGCTCGCGGTCAAGAAGCGGCTTCCCGCCGTTTCCATGTTCGTGGAATTCGCGGAGGCCGGCGGGCTCATGGCCTACGGACCAAGTCTGCGCGAGGCGTTCCGGCGCGCCGGTGGCTACGCGGGACGGATCCTGCAGGGCGCCAAGTCGGCAGACATGCCGGTGGAGCGACCGACGAAGTTCGAGCTGGTCATCAACCTGAAGACCGCCAAGGCTCTGGGCCTCGCAATCCCCCAATCGTTGCTCACGCGCGCCGACCAGGTGGTCCAGTGATGGACCGACGGGAATTCATGGGTGCCGTTGCCGCGAGCCTCCTTGTTGTGCCGAGGGCCGCTCAGGCGCAGCGGGCGCGGAAAGTCCCCGTGGTCGGCATATTGCAGATCGCTCGCGTGGATCTTCCCAATGCTCCTATCGAGGCCTTCCGAAAAGCCCTCCGTGAGCTCGGCTACGTCGAGGGCCAGACGCTCAGCGTCGAATACCGTGGAGCGGGCGGGCAACCCGATGCTCTGCCCGGCCTCGCCGCTGAGCTGGTTCGGCTCAAGGTCGACGTGCTCTATGCCATCGCCCCCGCCGCCGTGAGGGCAGCGCGGGAGGCGACCACCACCATCCCCATCGTCGCGCTGGATCTGGAGACGGATCCTGTGAAGAGCGGGCTAGTCCAGAGCCTCGCGCGACCCGGGGGAAATATCACCGGGTCATTCCTTGATTTCCCCGCCCTCGCCGGCAAGTGGCTGCAGCTGATCAGGGAGGCGGTCCCCGGAACTCGCCGCATCGCCCTCCTGTGGGATACGACCACCGGCCCCTGGCAGGTGGCCGCGGCGAAAGCCGCCGCGCAAGGCCTCGCCCTGGATGTTCACGTTGTGGAGTTCGACAGCGCCGACGACATCGATCAGGCCCTCAGAGCCGCAGTGAAGGAGGGGCCGAGAGCGATCGTTCTCCTCTCGTCTCCCATCGCGAGCGCCGGCTCGAAGCAGATCGCGGACTTCACGGCGGCGCACCGGCTCCCCGGGATCTCGCCGTTCGCGGCGTTTGCGGAGGCGGGAGGGCTGATGGCCTACGGGCCGAACCTGCCGGAAGCGTACCGGCGCGGTGCGATCTACGTGGACAAGATCCTCAAGGGCGCGAAGCCCGCCGATCTTCCCATCGAGCAGCCGGGCAAGTTCGAGCTGGTCATCAACCTGAGGACCGCGAAGGCCCTCGGGCTCAGCGTCCCGCAATCTCTCGCGGCCCTCGCCGACCGGGTGATTCAGTAGTGGACCGCCGGGAGTTCATGGCCGGGGTGGGCCTCGCCTCCTTCGCTGCTTCGCGCACGGCGGGGGCGCAGCAGGCCTCGACGGCGAGGATCGGATGGTTGGCCCCGGAGGCTCGGCCGTACGCCCTCAATCCGTTTCGGCAGGCGCTGAAGGAGTTCGGGTGGGTGGAGGGGGGCAATCTCGCCATCGAGCAGCGGCACGCGCATGGAGAGGCCGAGCGGTACGCCGAGCTTGCGGCGGAGCTGGTCCGGCTCAAGGTGGACGTGTTCGTGACCGACGGAAGCCCCGCCACGAGAGGGGCCCAGCAGGCAACGACGATTACCCCCATCGTGTTCGTCTCCGGTGATCCAATCGCACGGAAATTCGTGGCCAGCCTCTCGCGACCAGGCGGAAACCTCACCGGAGTGTCCGTCATCAGTGGGGATCTCAACGTGAAGCGCATCGAGCTACTCAAGCAGACGGTTCCCGCCCTCGCTCGCCTCGCCATCCTCGAAGATCAGTCGGCCCGTACGGTCTCGCCCGGGGAGCTGCGCTTAGGCGACAATTGGCAGGCCATCGAGACAGCCGCGCGGCAGCTGGGCATCCAGTTCACGGCAGTGCGGGGAGCGCGCAAGCCCGACGATCTGGACGGCGTGTTCGCTCTCGCCGCCAAGGAGCGGGCGGGTGGAATGCTCGTGCTTGCCTCCGCCTTCTTCTCCTCCTACGCGCAAAGAATCGTGAACCTGGCGGCCAAAACTCGCCTCCCCGCGATCTACGAGCACCAGGGCTTCGTCGAGGTGGGCGGACTCATGTCCTATGGAGCCAGCCATCGCGATATGTTCCGACGCGTCGCCGCATACGCGGACAGGATTCTGAAGGGGGCAAAGCCGGCGGATCTTCCCGTGGAGCAGCCAACGAAGCTCGAGCTGGCCGTCAATCTCAAGACCGCCCAGACGCTCGGGCTCACCATCCCGCAGGCGCTACTCCTGCGCGTCGACCAGCAAGCGGACGACGGCGGACTCATGTCGTATGGCGCCACCCAGTCCGCTCTCGTCCAGCGCGCGGCCGCCTACATCGACCGTATCTTCAAGGGCGCCAAGCCCGGCGACCTCCCCGTCGAGCAGCCGACCAAGTTCGAGCTGGTGATCAATCGGAAGACGGCCAAGGCCCTCGGCCTCACGCTCCCACCATCGCTTCTGAGTCGCGCCGACCGCGTCATCGAGTAGACTTCCCTGCCGTGACCGCGAACGTCGTGAACATCCTCATGGGCGGTGTGTTCCACGCCGCCATCCTCTTTCTCGTGGCCGCGGGACTGCAGGTGGTCTTCGGCGTGCAGAAGATCTTCAACCTGGCCTGCGGGTCGTTCTACGCCCTGGGTGCGTACTCCGGCGTGTCGGCCGTGGCGTATTTCACCGGGCACGGTGGAGCGCCGGTTCTCTTCATCATTCCGCTCATGCTCGGCGGACTCGCGGTGGGCCTGGTGGGCGTGGTCGTCGAGCGCGGCCTCCTCCGCTTCGTGTACGACCGCGACGAGACGTTTCAGCTCCTCCTGACCTTCGCCCTCGTGCTCATGCTGGAAGACCTGATCCGCATGACGTGGGGCACCGCGCCCGTGTCGACGGGCGGCCTCTATCTGAGCTACGGCCAGGCGCGGATCCTCGGCGCCACGGTGCCCGTCTACAACCTCCTCGTGATTGCCGCCAGCGTGGCCATCGCGCTGGGGATCGGCTGGCTGCTCACGCGCACTGCCTTCGGGCGTATCATCCGCGCGTCGGCGGACAACCGCGAGATGGCGGAGGCGCTCGGGGTAGACATGCGCTGGGTGTACGTGCGCGTGTTCACCCTGGGCACCATGCTGGGCACGCTCGGCGGCGCCCTGGTCATTCCCGCCACCGCGGCTATGAGTGAGATGGGCATCGAGCTCATCGTGGAGGCCTTCGCGGTGGTGGTGATCGGCGGCCTGGGGAGCATGCGGGGGGCCTTCGTGGGCGCGCTGGTCGTGGGTATCCTCCGCTCCCTGGCCATCGCCGTGTATCCGGAGCTCGAGATGCTCTTGATCTACCTCATCGTGATCGGCGTGCTTCTCTGGCGACCCCGCGGCTTTTTCGGAACCGCCGCCGCGTGAGGACCGCCGCCGTCCTCGCCTTGGTGAGCGTGGCCCTTCTCGCCATCCCGCTCGTCGCCCCCGCCTACTACGTTACCCTCATGCTGCCCTTCATGGCCTATGGCGTGGTCCTCCTCGGCCTGAACCTGCTCTTCGGCTACACAGGGCTGGTCTCCTTCGGCCACGCGCTCTTCATCGGCGTCGGAGCGTACACCGGTGCGGTGCTGACCACGCGCTTCGGCGTGCGCCAGATGGAGCTGATCCTGCCCGCGGCCATGCTCGCGGCGGCAGTGGTGGCGGCGCCGGTGGGCGCGCTGTGCGTCCGCTACGTGAAGATCTACTTCGGCATGCTGACGCTGGCCTTCGGCATGGTCTTCTATACGTTCCTCCTCAAGTTCTACAAGCTCACGGGGGGCGACGAGGGCATGCGCATGCTTCGCCCGTATCTCCTCGGCCAGGGCTGGGAGGGCTACTCGAAGACGGCCTACCTGATCGGACCCTACTACTACTTCTCCTTCGCCGTGCTCGCCCTCGCCACCCTCGTGATGTGGCGCATCGTACGCTCACCCTTCGGGCTCTGCCTGAGGACGATCCGCGACAATCCGCTCAAGGCGGAGAGCCTCGGGGTGGGCGTGCCGCACTATCGGTGGATCGCCTTCATGATCTCCGCGGTCTACGCGGCGGTGGGCGGCGCGCTGCTCGCCACCCCCACGGGCAACGTGGATCCGACCCTCGCCTATTGGACCCATTCCGGCAACATCGTCTTCATGGTTCTCCTGGGCGGCTTCGCCTCCTTCTTCGGCCCGCTCCTGGGCGCCTTCGTCTTCATCTTCCTCCAGGACACCGTGATGTCCGTCTTCCCGTACTGGCGCCTCGTCTTCGGAGCCGTGCTGGCCGTGCTCGTCATCTTCGCTCCCGGCGGGCTCATGGGTCTCCTCTCGCGGCGGCGGCCCGTGGAGATCTCGCGAGCGTGATCCTCGAGGCGCGCGACGTGCGGAAGCGCTACGGAGCCTACGTCGCCCTCGACGGGGTGAGCCTGTCCGTCCGCGAGGGCGAGTTCGTGTCCATCATCGGCCCCAACGGCGCGGGCAAGTCCACGCTCATCAACGTGCTCACCGGCGTGCTCGAGCCGAGCGGCGGGAGCGTGCGCTTCAAGGACCGCGACATCGCGGGCATCGGCCCCGTGGCTCTCACGCGCCTCGGCATGGCGCGGAGCTTCCAGCTCGTCCAGATCTTTCCCGAGCTGACCGTGCTGGAGACGCTCCAGGTCGCGGTGATCTCGCGCCTCGGGCGCGGCGCCCGGCTCTGGGCTTCCCTGGCCGGCGACCGGCAGGTCCAGACGGACGCGCTCGAGGTCGCCACCCTGTTCAATCTCGCGGGCAAGGTGCATGCCCTCAGCCGCGTCCTTCCCCAGGGAGACAAGAAGCTCCTCGATGTGGCCTCGGCCTTCGCGCTGCGCCCGGAGATCATCCTCCTCGACGAACCCACCAGCGGCGTGAGCACCGCGGACAAGCACGCGGTGATGGAGATCCTCGTGGGCGCGGCCAAGCGGATGGGCCTGCGCGCCATCATCCAGGTCGAGCACGACATGGACATCGTCTTCGGCTACTCGGACCGGATCATCGCCCTGCATCAGGGCAAGGTGCTGGCCGATGCCACGCCGGCCAGGATCGAAGCCGACGCGCAGGTGATGGACATGGTGGTAGGGCGGCGGCGCTCCGCCGTCGCCCCTCACCCTGCCCTCTAGGGGCCCCGGCATGCTCGCGCTCCACGACATCGACGTCTTCATCCAGGCGAGCCACATCCTCCGCCGCGTCTCCCTCGAGGTGCGCGAGCGCGAGGTGGTGTGCCTGGTGGGCCCCAACGGCGCGGGCAAGACCACGACGCTCCGGACCATCATGGGCTACCATCGGCCACGGAGCGGCGGCGTCCGGTTCCGAGACGTGGCGCTCCACGAGCGACACACCCACGAGATCGCGCGGCTCGGGCTCGGGTTCGCGCCGGAGGAGAGCGGCATCTTCGGAGACCTGACGGTGGCGGAGAACATCGAGATCTCCACGTGGACGCGCCCCGCAGGTCGGCCCGCGGCGGAGCGGCTCGCCCTCGCCTACGAGATCTTCCCCGTGCTGAAGAAGTACGCGGCCCGCAAGGGACCGGAGATGTCGGGGGGCGAGCGGAAGATGCTCTCCATCGCGCGGGCCCTCGCCCTCGATCCCGACATGCTCCTCCTCGACGAGCCCTTCGAGGGCCTCTCCCCCGCCATCGTCCCCACGGTGGCCCGCGCCATCGCGGAGATCACCCAGCGCGGCCGCGCCATTCTCATCGCCGAGTCCAACATCCACCACGTACCGGACTTCGCCACGCGGCTCTACGTCATCGAGCGGGGTGAGATCATCTTCGCGGGACGGCCGGAGGATGTTCGCACCAACGCCGCCGCCTTCCGCGCAACAGGAGGACACGCCTGATGGCTTTCCTGCCCCTCGTTCCCTCCACTGTCGTCGGCTCCCACGGCAAGCCCGGCTGGTGGTTTGCCACCGTGAAGAAGGTCGAGGCGGACGAGTACGGTCCCGGTGATCTGGAGGAGATGTTCGACGACGCCGCCGACACCGCCATCCGCGACATGGAGCGCGCGGGGCTCGACATCATCACTGATGGCGAAGTCCGCCGCCTCGACGGCTACGTCGATTCCTACTACGCCATCATCAAGGGCATCTCGCCCCTGCCCGTGCGCCGCAAGGCGGGGCCGTGGGGCTACGACCAGCAGACGCGCTACGAGGCGGTGGGGCGCATCGAGACGCCGGAGGGCGGGCTCGGCATCGTCAAGGAGTTCGAGTACCTGAAGGCGCACACCACGAAGGCGACCAAGGCCACCTGCGCGGGGCCCCTCACCTTCGGCTCCCGCATTCACCCGGGCCGGATGTACAAGGGCGTGGTCGACGTGGCCGAGCGATTCGCCGAGGTGATCAACGAGGAGCTCAAGGGTCTGGTGGCGGCAGGAGCCGACTTCATCCAGCTCGACGAGCCCGCGCGCGGCAACGTCTCGGGCGAGGAGATGGCGCGGCTCTACAACATGGCCACGGAGGGCGTGAAGGCCAAGCTCGCCTTTCACATCTGCTTCGGCAATCGCTTCGGCCGCTCGCGCTTCGACCGGAGCTATCGCCCCTACTTTCCCGGCGTCCTCAAGGCGCGGGCGGATCAGCTCGTCCTGGAGTTCGCGGGGCGCGAGTTCTCCGAGCTCGACCTGTGGAAGGAGTACGGGCAGGACCGCGAGCTGGGGGCCGGCATCATCGACGTGAAGGGCTTCTACCCGGAGAGCCCGGAAGACGTGGCCCGACGCATCAAGCGCGTGCTCGCCGTGTGCAAGCCCGAAAAGCTCTACGTCAATCCCGACTGCGGCTTCGGCTGGTCGCCCCGCTACATGTGCAATCAGAAGGTGCGCGCCCTGGCGGCGGGCGCCGTCCTCGCCCGGCAGGAGCTGTCGGGGAAGAAGTAGCGGCGGTGTCGGTTGCCTACACGTGGGGCAGCGAGGAGGCGGAGCGGCGCCTGCCCTTCCCGTGCGACGCCTACGTGCGGGAGCCCGATGCCGCGTACTTCCGCGCCGTCACCGCCCGCGCGACACCGGCGCGGCTCTACCGCTGGCTCTGCCAGCTGCGCGCGGCGCCCTACTCGTATGACTGGATCGACAACTGGGGCCGCCGGAGCCCGCGCACCCTCACCCCGGGGCTGGAGCATCTCGCCATCGGACAGAGCATGATGCGTGCCTTCACGGTGGTGGACTTCGCGAGGGACCGTCACATCACCCTGCGGGTCAAGCACGCCACGGGCGCCTTCGGCCTCTTCGGCGACATGGCGGTGACTTACCTCATCTTGCCCGAGGGCCCTGAGCGCTGCCGCCTCCTCGTGAAGGTCGTGGTGCGCTATCCTCTCGGCGTCACCGGCGCCGTCATGCGCCGCCTCTTGCCGTGGGGCGATCTCGTGATGATGCGCCGGCAGCTCCTGAACCTCAAAGCTCTCGCGGAGAATCCGTCGTGACCATCTCGATCCGCCCGCTGGAGGGCTCGTTCGCCGGCGAGGTCTCGGGCATCGACACCACGCGCCCCATCAGCGGCGAGGAGGTGGCGGCCATCGAGGCGGGCATGGACCGGCATGCCGTGCTCGTCTTTTGCGACCGGGCCCTCACCGACGAGCAGTAGATCGCGTTCACCCTCAACTTCGGCACGCTGGAGCACTACCCGACGCCCGGCCACATCCGGAAGCCGGAGGATCATCGCCTCGGCCCCGGCATCGCGGACTTCTCCAACCTCGACAAGCACGGCCACATCATGTCCGCCGAGGATCGCGTGTGGTTCTTCAAGCTCGGCGATCGCCTCTGGCACTCCGACAGCTCCTTTCGCCCTATTCCCGCCAAGTACTCCCGGCTCGGCTGCGCCCTCGGATAGCCCGCGGCCGCCGTGCTACGGTGACGGCATGAAGGTCGGCGTGGTCGCCGACACCCATCTGCCTCGCTTCGGCGCCCAGCTCCCTCCCGCGCTTCGCCATGGCCTCCGCAACGAGGGCGTGGAGCTGATCGTGCACCTCGGCGATTTCACGGGCGCCCGCATCCCCGAGCTCTTCGAGGCCCTCGGATGATCTCCCGGTCCGCTCAGCCCGCCAGGAGCTCGCTCTCGAAGAGCAGCGCATCGTCGAGGACCTCCTCGGCGCGGCGAAGCACGCCGTAGAGGCCCGCATAGACGACGGAGGGATCGTCGCCGTGAGCTTCGGCGACGCGCACCGCCTCGCCGAAGCGCCGACACGCTTCCACGTATCGGTCCCGGGGATCCTCCCCGGGCAACGCCTCGTCGAGGGAGGCCGAGTACAGGAGCTCGGAGCGCGCCACGTGGTGGAAGACACGGCGCAGCGGCCAGCCTCGGTCCGGCGGCTGCCAGTCGAGCTCGGCCGCGCTGAGCCCGGCGGCGTGCTGGGCGAGGAGCCGGGCGGCCTGGTCGATACGCCAAAGCCACGCATCGAGGTCGGAGCGAGTCAGGGGCAGGCGGTCGTCCGGCAGCGTCACCGTCGAGGGAACCCATCCGTCGGTCGGGATGGGCACCACGCCGTCACGACGCCAGGCGAGCCACTGGTCGATCTGGTTCAGGTGATCGAGGAAGTGATCGAGCACGCGGCGAAGAACCTTGCGCGGCGTGTACGTGTATCGATGGACCCCCGCCGATCTTCTGAGCGGCTCTGGCGGATCGGCGGTGAGCCGGTCGAAGAGCTCGTTGGTCATCACGGAGACGACCTCGCGGTCTGCCTCGTGAGCCGTGAGCCGGACGAGATGACTCCGCGCACGTGCGTGGGCGGCTTCCAGATGCCGGATCGGATCGTGCGGTGCGGGGACGAGCGTCCACGCGGCGACCATGCGGACGGCCGTCGCCTGAGCGAGGAGCGTCTCGCTGTCTCTGGCGGTGCCGAGCACGCGATCCCGCGATGCCTGGAGAGCGGCTTCACGCACGCCGAAACTCGTAGTGGTCGTCATGGCAGCCTCCTGCTCGTGCCGAGCCGCGACGGTGCCGTCCGGCACGCGCAGGCCCGGGGGAATGTCTCGCGACGACGGTCGGTGGCTCTCACGTCTCCCTCCTCGACACGATAGGCGGCCGCGCTCCATGTGTCCAATGCATAGGTCTTGGCTACTCCATCAGCGATACTGATGGGCCGCACGGCCACGCCCTCGCCCGGACCAGGCGGCTTGACGGCTTCGACCCGGGAGGTAACGCTCCCGGGATCCCGTCCCGGCGGCGCGACTCTGCCCTTGACTGCCGCCGCCCGCTCGACGCAATATCCTTCGCAATATTTCTCATCCACGGAGGTTCTTGATGCTCAGTTTGCGCTATGCCATGGCCCTTTCCCTGCTCCTCGTGGGAGCTCTCGCCGCCACCGTCCCTGCCCAGGCCCAGGGCATTACCGACATGAAGAAGGGTGACGGCACCAACGCCGTCCAGGGGTCGGCGGGACCGAGCGGGACGCCGAACGCCGCCTCCGACCTCGAGCGGTGCGACAAGCCCATGGGGGCGGTGGCCGTGGTGGAGCCCCAGGACTATGTGGGCCGGGCCCTCGCGAAGTATCAGCTCGGGTCGCCGGTCGGTCTCATCCGCCTCATGGTCCAGCAGTCGAATTGCTTCATCGTGGTGGAGCGCGGGATGGGCATGAAGAACATGATGCAGGAGCGTGCCCTCGACAAGGTCGGAGAGCTCCGCCAAGACTCCAACATGGGGGGCGGGCAGATGGTCTCCGCCGACTACGTCCTCACCCCCGCTGTGGCCTTCTCGGAGAACAACGCGGGAGGCGCGGGGGGCGGGCTGGGCGGGATCGGCGCCCTCTTCGGGCGCCACGGCGCCGCGGTGGGAGCGATCGGCGGCAGCGTGGCGGGCGGCCTCAAGTTCAAGGAAGCGCAGACCAGCATGCTCCTCGCCGACAGCCGCTCGGGCGTCCAGGTCGCGGCGGCCGAGGGCAACGCGAGCAAGGCCGATTTCCGTCTCGGCGGGCTGCTCGGCGGCGTGGGCGCCGGGGTGGCGGCGGGCGCGGGACTCGGCGGCTACTCCAACACCAACGAGGGCAAGGTCATCGCGGCCAGCTTCGCCGACAACTACAACAACATCGTGCGCGCCGTGCGCGCCAATCCGAGCCTGCAGCGCAACGTGGGCACGCTCTCCCAGGAGGCGGCGGCGGGCGGCCAGAAGAAGGGCGGCTCCGTCTTCAACGAGGGCGACGTCCTCCGTCCCAAGATCGGGAACGTGAAGATCATGTCCAAGCCGTCCGATGCCGGCCAGGTCGTCACCACCCTCGCCAAGGGCGAGGAGATGATCTTCCTCGGCAAGGAGGAGGACGGCTTCCTCCAGATCGAGTCGGGCAAGGGCAGCGGCTGGGTGAAGAAGATCCTGATCGCTCGCTAGGCGGGCGCGAGAGAAGCGCCACCCGTCGTCAGGCGGGTGGCGTCGACTCTCCCCGGCGCCCCGCGCGCGTGGCCGCCAAAGCGAGGGCGGTGACCACGCCCACGGCGCTCGCCGCGGCCAGAAGCGGCGCGAGGGCCGCGGGCAGGAGGCCGCTGAGCGGCGCGGCGAGGCCCATCCCGAGCAGGGCCGCGAGCAGCGTCACGACGCCAACGCGCACCCACCCCACGATCTGCTCGCGCAGCACCCGCGTCCCTACGCTCGCCCCGCGCATGGCTCGCCCCGCGTGCGCGGCGTGGAGCAGGAAGAGGAGCGCGAGCCCGAAGGCGAGGCCGCCGGCAACATCGACGGGCGCATCCATGCCCCAGAGGGCGAGGGCGTGGCCCGTGAGGAAGAGGCAGGCCGCGGCGACGATGGGCCAGCGCCACGGCATGAGGAGGCCCACCACGACCAGCGCCAGCGCCGCGAGGCCGATGGCGATCAGCGGCTCGATGGGCGCCGTGCGCAGGGTGAGCGCGAAGAGGGCGAGGGCGAAGCCGAGGGGCGCGATCCATCTCATCGCGTGATCACCGCGCGATGGCGTCGCCGGTCGAGCCCGGCCGCCGCCGCCTCCAGCGGAGTCGCCGGGTCCCACTCCATCACGGGCAGCCCGTGGCGGCGCAGGTCGGCGAGCCGCGCGCGGCGCTCGAGCGTCCACAGCCGGCACGCAAGATGATCGACGGGCGCCGCCCCGAGGGTGGCGCGCACGAGGTCGACGGGGGAGACCACGAGCACCGCCACGTCGAAGCCCCGCGCCACCAGATCGAGGACGGCCTGGGTGAAGCGCCGGTCGAGGAGCGGGGTGATGGCGATGACGAAGGCGCCCGGGGGCAGGACGCGCGGCGGCACGAGCTTGAGGTCCTTGGCCACGTAGGTGAAGACGACGTCGGCGCGGAGGAGGCTGTCGGCGAGTCGATGCTGGTGGCTCCGCCCCGAGCCCGGCCGGACCCAGTCGATGAGCCCGCCGTAGATCACGAGTCCGACACGATCCTTCCGGGCGAGGTAGGCGGCAGCGAGAGAGGTGGCCGCGCGCACGCCGGCATCGAGCGTGGTGAAGAGCGGCGTCCCGACCTGGGCGAGAGTGTCTACCATCAGCACCACGTCGGCGTTGCGCTCTCGATGCTGCTGCGTGACGTAGAGCGTGCCCAGCCGGAGCGAGGCGGGCCAGTTCACCTGGCGGATGCGATCGCCGGGGGCGAACTCGCGGATGTCGCCGGGCTCGATCCCCTCGCCGAAGAGCGGCGACACGTAGTCGCCCACAGAGGTCTGGGTTCGCTGGGGGCGCGGCAGGTTGCGCAGCGGGGCCGGACGCGGGTGCACCCGCACGCGCTGCCGCTCCACGTGTCGCTGCTCCCAGGTGCGCACGCCCCTCCGGTCGTGGAAGCGGGCGACCACGACGCCGAGGTCGTGGATGCCGCGCATGGGATAGCGGATCTCGTAGCTCCAGCGGGCGGTCTCGCCGCGCGGAACGGTGAGCACGGCGCGCGGCTTCCCCCTGACCACCGTGCCCGCGTCGGTGAGCGGATCAAGGAGCTCCATGAGCGGGATCGACGAGCGGGCGGTGACCTCCACCTCGACCGTGATGCTCTCGCCCTCGAGGAGGCGATCGCGCGAGACGCGCTGGACCAGCGTGTAGTCGGGCGGCGCGGCGCGCCGGGCCAGCGAGGCCACGGCCAGGGCGAGCGGCACCGCGATGACGAGGAGGTCCGCCCGCGCGGCGAGGACGGCCAGGGACACGATCCAGCCGATGACCGTGAGGATCGACAGGGCGAGCGGGGTGACCCGCCAGGTCATCGTACGTCGGGGCCGGGGGCGGGCACCGCCGTGAGGATGTCCTGCACGACGTGGGCGGCCGACACCTGTGAGGCCCACAGCTCGGGCTTCAGGATCAGGCGATGCGCGAGGGCGGGGACGGCCATGGCCTTCACGTCGTCGGGCAGCACGAAGTCCCGCCGCCGCAGGGTGGCGAGCCCGCGGGCGAGCTTGAGAAGGGCGAGCGCGCCCCGCGGCGAGGCGCCGAGGGCGAGGCGGTGATCGGCGCGCGTGGCCCGCACCAGGTCCACGATGTAGCGCTCGACGACGGCGGCCACGTGCACATCCTCCATGGCCGCCTGCATGGCGAGGAGCTCGGCGCGCGACGTCACCGCCGACACGGCGAAGGCATCGTCCCGGCGCTGGCGGCGGCGGGCGAGGATCTCGACCTCGTCGTCGTGAGCCGGGTAGCCCACGGCCACCCGCATGAGGAAGCGGTCGAGCTGCGCCTCGGGCAGCGGATAGGTGCCTTCGAGCTCGATGGGGTTCTGGGTCGCCAGCACGAGGAAAGGCGGCTCCAAGGGGAAGCGCTCGCCGTCGACGGTGACCTGCGTCTCCTGCATCGCCTCGAGCAGCGCGCTCTGCGTCTTGGGGGTGGCGCGGTTAATCTCGTCGGCGAGGAGGAGGTGGGTGAAGATCGGCCCTTCGCGAAACTCGAAGCGCGCCTGCCGCTGATCGTAGAGGAAGGTGCCGGTGATGTCGCTCGGGAGGAGATCCGGCGTGCACTGGATGCGCTTGAAGCGCAGGTCGAGGGCCTGGGCGAAGAGCCGCGCGATCAAGGTCTTGGCGAGGCCGGGATAGTCCTCGATGAGGATGTGGCCGTTGGCGAGCACGCCAGCGAGGATCTGCTCCAGCACGCCCGCCTTCCCCACGATGACCTGGGCAAGGGTGGCGAGGATGGCCTCGCAGCGGTCGGCGACGGCATCGATCTTCATGTGCGCCGCTCCGCCTCGGCGATGAGTGCGCGCAGCTCGCCGAGCGAGGGCCCGCGCCGTCGCGCCCGGCGCTCCTCCGCGGGCTGGCGCAGGTCGCCGCCGGAGAGGTCGAGGAGGCGCGGCCAGAGGATCGCCTCGAAATACTGCCGGCTCCGCGTGCTGAAGAGCAGGTCGTCGCGCAGCCGCCGGAAGGCGTTGTCCAGCTCTCGCGCCGGCGGCGGGGCTGGCGGCGCATCGAGCTCCGAGAGCGGATAGGCCTCCATGGCTCTCCGCAGGGCGCGCCGGGCGCGGATGCTGCCCATGATCACCAGGGCCGTGCAGGCCAGACGGACGCCGGCGGGCCGCCACCGCGGCGCGGTGGCGAGATAGGCCACGATGCTCGCCAGGACGAGCAGCACGACGAGGATGGCGCGGGCGAGGAGCGGCCGCGACCGCTCAGCGCTGAGCTGCCGCATGCCCTGCCCCCTCGGGCGCGCTGGCCCTGATTTCGTCGAGCGCCCGCAGCGCGCGGGCGCGCTCGGGCTCGCCGAGCGCGCGATTGCTGAACCGCGCCAGCTCGAAGAGCCCGGTCAGCGTCTGGGCGGCGCCCCGGGAAAGGTGCAGCCGCGAGAGCGCCTCGCGCAGAAATTCCATGGGCGTGAGCCACGGCCGCCGCGCCAGCCCGCTGTCGGCGGCGAGCCGCTCGAACCGCGCGTAGCAGCGGATGATGGCGCGGCGAGCGTCGGGCTCGGTGCTCAGATCTTCCACGCTCTCCTCCACCGCCTCGGCCAGCGGAGGCGGCGCCGCCTCGCGTGGGGGCTCGGTCCACCACTCCGTCAGGCGATCGCTGAAAGCGACCCACACGGCGAGGGCGAGGGCGCCGACGCCGGCGAGGAGAGCGAGGGCGCCGAAGGTCCAGGTGACGAGCGGCGGCGCGTCCGGCACCGCCTCGGGGAGCAAGGGGCCGAGGCCCGACGAGCCGCCCTGGCTCAGGATCATCGCCATGAGGGGGAGCCCGCGGCTCCACAGGACATAGGCGAGGAGGACGAAGTAGGCCAGGGAGGCGATCTGGGTGACGGCGCGCAGCCACGCCGGCACCTTCGGCGGGTCCGGGAGCAGGGCCAGATCCCCTTCCCCACGCCGCCGAGAGCGGAGCCGCCGCACGAGATCGACCAGGAACACGAGGGCGGCCAGGGTGAAGAGTCCGACCACCGTGCGGGTCAGGCCCTCGGCGAGACGAACCACCCCGGTGAGCTCGTGGGCGCTCAGCGCCGCGGGATCGCTCATGCGCACGAGGGCGGCCAGGCCCACGACCAGGCTCGTGCCCAGCAAGGTCCAGGTCAGGGTCGCGGTCACGGCAGACACCATGACGTGCCCGCCGCGGGAGCGCAAGCCCTCGGCTCCGGGCACCTTTCTCATGCGATTTTCATCGCGCTCTCATCCGGTGCGGGTACGCTGGAGTGTCTGCACCCACTGACCGGACGCGGTCCGCTGAGGACCGCCAGGGAGGCAGCCATGGCCAGCGATCGGTTCTGGCACCAGATGAAGTACGTGGCCAACGTCGTAGGCGTCCTCACGACCGTAGGTACCTTCGCCCTGTTGGGATACTTCGCGAACCTCGCCCTGCGTATCCTGCGGCATCACTGAGACCAGGAGGTGGCGATGACGGACGCTCGTGAGCGGGACCTGATTCGACGTGTCGAGCGGCTCGAGCGGGAACGACGGTGGACGTGGCGGGTGCGGATCGTGATGGTCGGCCTCCTCGCCCTCGCCTCACTGGGCTGGGCGTCGGATCGCACGAGCGGCCCCGGCGAGCTCAGGGCGCAGGCCTTCGTTCTCGTCGATGAGAGTGGCCACACGCGCGGCGAGCTCGGCTTCCTGCCCGGTGCCGAGGGCGGGCCGCGCACGCCCGCTCTCCTCCTGTGGGGAAAGGACGGACACATCACCGCGCAGCTCGACGCGTTCCCCTCGCTCAACTTCCTCGGCAAGGACGAGCGCAGCCGCATGACCATGAGCGTGCGCTCGGACGACGACCCCGTGCTCGAGCTGATCGACAGCGAAGGGATCAAGCGCGTCCTCGTGGGACGGGGCGATCTCAAGCCGGCGGGGGCGGACGTCGTCAAGAAGGACCCCGTGTTCTCGATGGTATTGCGGGGGCCCGACGGGAAGGTGGTCTGGAAGACCCCCTAGCCCGAATTATTCAGGAACACGCGGAGCGCGAGGCGGGTCGGGGCCCGTCGTCGGCGGCGGGGGAGCTCTCCAGCTGCGTCACCCACTCGCCTGAATCGCCGCCCTCGGGGCTGCGCACAGGCTTCGGGGGTCCCACTCCGCCGGAGCGCTCTCCCGCCGCCCCCGACGCCACCCGCCCGATCCCACGCGCGGCACTCGTGAATAGCCCAGGCTAGACGGAGTCGCGGCGGGCCGTCGCCGGCTGAGGTATGCTTCCGGCGTGCCACGGACGGTCCTGACCAACGCCACGCTCATCGACTGTGTCGACCCGACGCCGGTCCAGGGCGCCAGCGTCACCATCGAGAACAGCCGCATCGCGGA
>JBKOVG010000432.1:0-21461 GCA_046723845.1 Candidatus Methylomirabilota bacterium
AAGTGGGATCGGGCGATGGCCAAACGGAAGTTCCACCTCTAGGTGATCGCCTTCTGACGGTTGCGTGCCGGCAATGCGCCGGGCGGGGTCGGTGGCACCCTTCCCGAGCCACGCTGAGTGGGATTCCGCGTGGCCACTCTAGCGAGCCACGAAATTGTGGTCGCCGCCTTCGAGAATCTCCCCAGAAGATACGGGCCCGGGAAGGGTGCCTCCCACCCCGCCCGACGCCCGCGTGGCGAAGGCCGCCTGTCGAGTCCCTTGAGGTTAGGGGGCGGGGGTGAGCTGGCCGTTCATGCCGATTGGGCCGTGGAACTTGCAGGAGAAGACGAGGGCGCCGGAAGCGGGGATGGTCACGTCGACCTCGATCGTCTTCTTGGGAAGGATGTCGTGATCGAGCTGGCCCGGGATGGTGATGTTGTGCAGCGTGCCCGATTCGTTCTCGATGCGGAGGCGGAGGCGCTGTCCCGGCTTGCCGCGCAGGAAGGTGGGACCGAAGTAGTAGTCGTCCGCCTCCATCTTCACCACGCGGAGCCCGCCCACGTCGCGCGTGCCGTGATCCACGAAGGAGACGCCGCCAATGGTGAGCGTCTTCGGCTGCGTGCGCGCGGCCGCCGGGGAGGCGGCCCCGGCGGCGGCGCTGCGCGGCGCGCCCACGGGCTGGACGGCGATCTTGCGGGGCGCGTTCCCCACGGGGATGGTGGCGGTGACGGTGCGGGTGGAGAGGTCCACCACTGAGACGTCGTTGGAGCCCTCGTTGGCCACCCACGCCGTGCGGCCCTCCGCTCCGATGGCGATCCAGTGCGGCAGCTTGCCCACGGGCACGGTGGCGGCCACGCTGTTGCTCCCCGTGTCGATGATGGCGAGCTCGCCCGGCCCCTGCACCGCCGCGAGGGCCCAGCGCCCGTCCGGCGTGGACGGAGAGAGATGAGGCGAGGCGCCCACGGGCACCTGGGCGACGACCTGGTTGGTCGCGGTGTCCAGCACCTGGATGGCATTCACGCCGGCCAGGGTGAAGTAGACGCGCTTGCCGTCTGGCGAGGCGTCGAGGGCCCGAGGAGTCTTGTTGAGCGCCAGCGAGCCGACCCGCTTCATGCTCTGGAGATCGATCACGTAGATGGCGGTCTCGCCCTGCTTCTGCGAGCCGACCCAGGCGCGGGTGCCGTCGGGCGAGATGGCGCCGTTGTGCACCTGGGGCACCGCCACCTCGCCTGTCACCTTGTCGGACACGGTGTCGATGACGAGCACGCGATTCGAGCCGAAGCCCGACACGAGGACCGTGCGGCCGTCGCGCGACATGGCAAGCCCGTGGGGATTGGCGCCGACGTCGATGGTGGCGACCACCGCGTCCTTTCCCGTGTCGATCACGCTCACCATGGAGGCGCCGTCGCTGCTCACGTAGACCTTGCGCCCGTCGGGCGTGATGACCAGCCCGTGCGGCCCCTTGGGCACGGGAATCGTCGAGAGGACGCGGTTCTGTGTCACGTCGATGACAGCCACTGCGTCGTCCTTGAAGAGCCCCACGTACGCTTTCGGCCCCGCCGCCGGCGCCATGGTCGCGCCGCCCAGGGCCGTCGTCAGCATCAATGCCGCCAATCCCGCCGCCAATCGCCTCATCGGTAGCCCCCTTTCGAGTCCCAGCGTCGTCACCGCAGCTAACGTGCCCGGGGGCCATTCGTTCCTTCCTGGCCCGGAGGGAACGAACGGGAGCGCCAGACGTTACGCGTAGAGCGAGGCGATGCCGGCATGCGCGACGGAGAGGCCGCAGGAAGCTTGGGGCGCGAGGCCCTCGCCTACGCCGATGCGCTCTACAACCTCGCGCGCTACCTCACGGGAAACGACACCGATGCCGAGGATCTCGTCCAGGAAACCTACACGCGGGCCCTGCGGGCCGCGTTGCAGTTCACCCCGGGCACCAACCTCAAGGCGTGGCTCCTGCGCATCCTCCGCAACACCTTCATCAGCCAGTACCGGCGCCGACGCAACGATCCCACGGTGGGCGGCCTCGATACCGTGGCCCCCGACATCCAGCCCCCGTCGCACATCGGCTGGCTGCGCGACGAGGTCGAGCTCGACCGCCTCCGCAAGGTGGTGGCGGAGGAGCTGGAGCGCGCGCTCATGAGGCTGTCGGACGACGCGCGCACCGCCATCCTCCTCGATCTCGAAGGGCTCAGCGAGTCGGAGGCTGCGCTGGTGATGGGCTGCGCGGTGGGCACGATCAAATCGCGGCTCTCGCGGGCGCGCGCCTCGCTCCGCACGACCCTCAAGTCGTGGCAGGCCTAGCCGTGGACTGTCTCGACGTTCGCGATCGCCTCCTCGACTTCCAGCAGGGGCGCCTTGCCTCCGAGCTGGTGGGCGGCGTGCAGCGTCACCTCGACGGCTGCACCGACTGCGCGCTGGCCGATCTCACCGAGCGCGAGCTGAGCCACGCCCTCGAGCGGCGCACGCCGCAGTATGCCGCGCCCCTCGCCCTCAAGCGCCGGCTCGCCGCGGCCTGGCCGGCGCCCGCGCCGCCGCGGGCGCGAGGGCACTGGCTTCGCGTCCTTCACTACGCTGCGGTGGCGGCGGCCGCGCTCCTCCTCGCCCTCCCCTTCACGTACGAGCTCGTCTCGCGGAAGGATGCAGGCGCCGCCGTCATGGTCACCGAGGCCGTCAACGATCACGTGCGCATGCTCCAGAGCCAGCGGCCGCTCGAGATCGAGAGCGGGGGCATCCATCAGGTTATCCCGTGGTTCTCGGGAAAGCTCGACTTCGCGCCGGGCATTCGCTTCGCGGGCGACCCCGAGTTTCCCCTCCGGGGCGGCGCGGTGGGCTACTTCGTGGACCGCAAGGCGGCCGCCCTCGCCTTCGGCGAGCCGTCACACGCCATCTCGCTCTTCGTCTTCAAGGCGGATGGGCTACCGTGGCCGACCCGTCGCCTCGAGCGCGACACGTACCGGACCATCGCGCGGGGGTTCAACGTCCTGCTATGGCGCGACGGCGAGCTCGGCTACGCGCTGGTGGGAGCCACCGACGCCGACCTGATGCGTCTCGCTGCGAAGCTCCGCCACCCCGCCTAGAAGGCCTATTCACGATTGCCGCACGTGCGACCGGCCGGGTGGCGGCGGGGGGAGGGGTGCCACTCAGGCGGAGTGGGACCCCCTCGTCCTGCACGCAGCCGGCAGGGCTGCGATTCAGGCGAGCGGGTGACGCAGCATGAGGGCACCCCTCCTCCCGACGACAGGACCCGGCCGCCTCGCGCTACGCGTGTTCGTGAATAGGCCGGGCCGCGCTCAGTGGCCGGCGGTCTTGGCCGCGGCGTAGGTCGGCGCGGCGACGCCGTCGATCGTCACGTTCACGCAGGCGGGAAGCCCCGACGCCAGCGCGCGCTCCAGGGCGGGGCCGAGGTCCTCGGGACGCTCCACGTGCTCGCCGTGTCCGCCGAGGGTGGCCGTGGTCAGGTCGTAGCGCGTCGGACGCAGCTCGCAGCCCACCGTGCGCGCGACGCCGTAGTGCTGGAGCTGGAGCTGATGCTCGGCGTTCCAGCGCGCGTCGTTGCCCACCACTGCCAGCACGGGAAGTCCCGCTCGGACGGCAGTGTCCAGCTCGAAGCCGTGGAAGCCGAAGGTGCCGTCGCCGAGCGCGGCGATCACGGGGCGCTCGGGGTGGCGAAGCCGGGCGGCAAGCGCCAGGGGGATGGCGCTCCCAATCGAGCCGGAGAGGCCGTTGATCATTCGCGTTCTCGCCTCGCAGCCCGCCTGGATCCACTGTCCGAACTCGCCGCCGTCGGCCACGAGGATGCCCCCGCGGTCGAGGAGCGGCTGGAGCGCGGCGCACACTCGGAGCGGATGCATGGGCGTCTTCGCGCTGCGGCGTAGCGCGTCCCACTCCGCGGGCACGGCGGCTCGCGCGGCGGCGACCTCGGCTCCCCAGTCGCGCCAGCGCCCGGCCAGTGAGGCCGTCTCCGCGGCGAGGCGCACCGCCAGCTGCGCGGGATCGGTGACGAGGCCGAGGGTGACCCGGCCGCTCTGATCGAGCGCCTCCGCGTCCCAGTCGACCTGCACGAAGCGGCAGCTGGGCGCGAAGGACGGCGCCCCGCCGAAGCGCACGGCGAAGTCGAGCCGCTTGCCCAGGAGCAGCACGAGATCGGCCCGGCCGAGGCAGTTGGTCGCCATGTGGAGCCACGGATCGTTCACGCCGCGCGGGCTCTCCATGGGCAGGGCGGCAATGCCCGTGGGCCCGGTGAACTGCTCCACCGCGGAGCGGCGCGCCGCCCGCGACATGGCAGGCCCGAGCAGCACGAGAGGCCGACGCGACGCCTCGAGCAGCTCGCGCAGCCGTCGGAGATCGGCGTCGGCCACCGTCATGGAGTGGCGGGCGCCGTCCATCACGACGGCGCCGTCATTGCTCACCTTGGCGTCGAGGAGATCGCCGGGCAGGCTCACGTGCACGGGACCGGGACGGCCGCTACGCGCCAGCTCGAGGGCGAGGGCCATGTCTTCTCCGAACCGCGCGGCGTCCTTGGCGACCCACGAGGCCTTGGTCACCGGCGCGGCCGCTCCCGCCTGATCGATCTCCTGGAAGGCGCCACGCCCCGCCTGGCCCGCCGGCGCATGCCCGCTCAGGAGCACGAGCGGTGATTCCGCCATCAGGGCGCCGTAGAGGGCGGAGAGCGCGTTGAGATGACCGGGCCCCGCCGTCACCAGCGCCACGCCTGGCTCCTCGCCCAGCCGGCCCCACGCATCGGCCATGTGCACGGCCGCCGCTTCGTGGCGCGTGTGGATGATGCGCAGGTCGCGGCCGATGGTGGCGTCGTACACGGGGAGGATCTGGTTGCCGGAGAGGGAGAAGAGCTGACGCACGCCGCGCTCGGCGAGCACGCTCACTACGAGATCGGCTCCGCGGGTGGTCACGGCGGCCTAGCGAACGCGGCCGCGCGCGGCGACGGGCCAGACCACCTCCACCGCGGCGCCCCGGATACCATAGAGCTCGTCCACCATGTTGCTCACCACGCAGCAGTGGTTCGGCACCACGTGCACGATGTCGCCCACCTTCGGCCGCTCGGCGCAGGCGGAGAGATCCACGATGCCGTGCTCCTCGGAGAGATTGGCCACCACCGCCTCGGGATACTCCGTCACGTGCCCGAAGCCCTTCTGCCCGTACTGATCGGAGGTGAGCACCTTGGTGCCGCAGTCGAGGATGGCGCGCCCGTCGGTGGGACGGCTCACTACGGTGGCGCGCACGCGCATGGCGCAGTTGTCCCAGGTCGCCGTGCCCGAGGAGACCACCATCACGTCGTTGAAGACGCAGGTGCCGGCGCGGTGCTCGGTGAGCATGGAAATGTTCTGGGCCGTGAAGAGGGTCGGCGTCCCCCCACCCGAGACCACGGGCACGGGAATGCCCGCGTTCTTGAACAGCGCGAGGGCGGCCGCGAAGAACTCCCGCGTGGTCGGCTCGCGGTTGGGAAAGGTCATGAGCCCGCGGAACTGCATCCGGGGCATGGCTGCGGCCTGCCGCGCGAGGTCGAAGGCGGCCTGGGGCGTCTGCACGCCGGTGCGGCCGAAGCCCGTGTCGCACTCCACGAGGAAGCGCACGTCGAGCCCGTGGCGCACGCCCGCTTCGCTCAGCTCGCGGGCCACCACCTCGTTGTCGAGCACCACGGTGAGTCCCGGCGCGCGCCGCGCGAGGGCCATCAGGCGATCGGTCTTGGTGCGGCCCAGGATGTTGTAGGTGAGCAGGATGTCGTCGGCCACCCCCGCCTCCACGAACACCTCGACCTCACCGATCTTCTGACAGGTGATTCCCATGGCCCCCGCCTGCATCTGCATCTTGCCGATGGCGGGAACCTTGTGCGTCTTGATGTGAGGACGGTTGCTGATGCCGTGCCGGGCCAGATGGGCCTGCACGCGCCGGATGTTGTCCTCCATGATGTCCATGTCGATGGTGACGGCGGGCGTGTCGAGGTCGCCGACGGCGGTCATGGGCGTCTCTCCTCATCGGGCACATCCGCGTGAAAGGCATGGAACGCGCGGTGCAGGACGGGCGCCAGCACCACCGAGATGACGGCGGCGAAGACGACCACGCCCAGAATCGCGTACAGGAGGAGGAAGATCTGGCCCGCCGTCGTCTGCATGCGGGTGATAGGCCCGTTGCCCGTCACCACGAGCCCGGCGTTGAGCAGGGCGTCCGGCCAGTCGAGGCCTTCGAAGCGCCGGAAGCCCACGCTGCCCACGAGGAGGGTGATCACGTCGATGCCCACCGCGATGACCACGCTCTTGCCCATGCGCATCGCGAACTGGGGGAGGGGCTGGAGTGGCTGGTGGCGGCGCTCAAACATGCGCGTGACCTCCATACTGGATGCCGAGGACGTAGATGACCTTGCCGAGCGCGATGAACTCCGCGAGCACCCAGGTCAGCTCGAGCAGTTCGTCCTCCGTGAAGTGCGCGCGGAGTTCGTCCCAGCGCGCGGCGTCCACCGTGTGGTGGTCGAGGTAGAGCTGGTCGGCGTAGCGCAGGGCCGCCTTCTCGCGGTCGGAGAAGGGCCCGCGCTCGTAGTCGGCGAGGGCCGCCACCAGCTCCTCCGTAATCCCCTCGCGCCTTCCCAAGGCGTAGCGCGTGGACATTCAGTACTGGCACTCGTTGCGCTGGGCGAGGCGAAGGCGCGCGAGCTCCTTGGTCCGGTGCTCCACGAGGCCGCGGCGCACGAGAGGCGAGTAGAAGGCCACGAAGCGGGTGAGGGTCTCGGGCAGCCGGGCGAAGGTGAGGATGAAGTTGGGATCGCCGCCCTCCGCCTGCCAGCGCTCCAGCATGGTGCGGAGCTCGGGGGAGAGCGAGGCGGGATCGAGCAGCGGCAGTCTCGGCATCGGGCTAGGGCGCCGTCACGGTGGCGCCGCCCCCCGACGACGTCACCGTGAAACGGTCACCCTGCTTGCCGTACTGGTAGGCGGACCAGCCCGCGGGCGGATCCGGGATCCGGGCGAGAAACGGGCCGCCCGAGACCCCGCTCACCGTGCGCGCCTCCGTCAGGTCCTGGATCGAGTCGGGCAGCGCGCCGAACAGCGCCTGGTACTGTCGCGCCGCGCTCGCGATGGCCTGCGCGTCCGCCTGCGCTTTGGCTGCCCGCGTCGCCGGCAGATCCTCGCTGATGGCCTTCTGCTCGCGCTGGCACGCGACCAAGGTCACCAGGAGCATCGCGGACAGGATCGCGGCCGCTCGGAGCATGGGGGGGCATTATAAACTCCGCCTGGGGTGGAGGGTGGCGTTCACGAAGCACGCGCCCGCGAGATCGGCCGATCCCCGCTGGCTCCAGAAGCCGTAGCCCCCCCTCGGAGGCGAACGCACGCCCAGCCGCGTGTACCGAGGGTGCTTCGAGACCGGCCAGCGCCACGCCAGCGGTGTCGAGGCAGCAGAGGCGTGCCCGCGCCTGGATGGCTTCGGGAACGGAATCGAGATCGGTGTGGGCGAGCCACTCGGCGATCCGCGCGGCAATGGTCACGATGGCCTCCCCGGTCCAACCGCGATGCCGGCCGCTCCCATCTCGATGAGACGCCCGCCTTCCGAAGCAGGCCGGAACTGCCGCAAGAGCTCCTCGCGGCTCGTCCCCGGCGGATAGAAGTACTCAGCGCGCTCCGCGGAGAGCGCGGGGGAGGCGATGAGCCGGTCCTCGCGCGCGATGCCGCTCATACGCTGGGCGAGAAGCCAGGAGACGCCGGGACCCAGCTTGAAGCCCGTGCCGCAGCCACTGCCCGCGTAGAACACGGCCCCGCCGGTCCCGGGCACCGCGCCCTCGAAGGGCAGCTCCTCCGGATTCATGTAGTAGGCGCCGCCCGCGATGTCGGCGGGCGTCTTGCCGAGGTTGAGCCCCGGTGAGGCGAGCACGGGGAAGTGCGGCATCACCTCGAGGAGGGTCTCGATCATGACCTGATCGAGGCCCACGCGCACGCCTCCGATCTCGCCGCCCCGCGGCTGATAGTCGTCCGGCTGGAGCTCGCGGTGGTGCGTGCCGAAGATCATCCCGCTGCCCTCGGGACGGAAGTAGATGTCCCGCCAGTGCGAGATGGTGGGCGCGTCGATGAGCTCGACCTCGCGGCAGGCCCCGGGCGGGCCGACGGCGTAGCGCCGCTGGGCGAAGTCGTTGTCCGCGGAGTTCCGGATGTACGGCACCTGGTGAAAGCTCGTGAAGGTGGGCATCCCCCAGCCGGCGGCCGCGCGCACGAGGGCGGCATTGCCCCGACCCGCGGCCAGCACGATCCGGTCGGCGCGCACCGTCTCGCGCGCGATCACCACCCGGTCCGTCCCCTGCTGCGACCAGCGCTCGAGGACGAGGCCGGTCACCCGCTCGCCCTCTCGGAGGAACTCCGTGACGCGGGAGTAGAGGCTCACACACACGCCCGCCTCCAGGCAGGCCTCGAGAAAGCCCGTGAGCGCGGTGCCGCCGTCGGCGAAGCCGCCCTCCTCGTCGGCGAGCACGTGCGTGGAATCGTCCACGTCCATGATGCGCTCGAGGTTGCGGCGGCGGCCGGGCGGAAGGCGATCCAGGTAGTCCCGCATGCGCACCACCTCGAGGCGACCGCCCGCGCCGGCGGCGATGCGGCCGACCTCGGCGAGGATGCCGGGGATGGCGGGCTCGGAGACGAAGCGCCCCCAGCCCGTGGGCACGAAGCCCAGGTGGGCGGGCGCGCGCAGGCCGAGCCGCGTGGTGGGATCGCGATAGATCTCGCGCGCGAAGGCGGCCACCCGCACCACGTCGAGGTCGGAGTACGCGATGCGGATGATGCCGCCCGTGTTCACCGTGATGCACTCGCCCGGAATGGCATTGTCCTCGAGGACGAGCACGCGCGCACGCAGCTGCCGGGCCAGGAAGAAGGCGGTGGGCAGGCCGTAGATGCCCGCGCCCACCACCACCACGTCCCACGGCCCGGGAGGGAGCCGAGCCTCCCTGCCCTGAACGACTTCGCCCGCCGCCACGAGCGCTACTGCATCGGCGAGTACGCGGTGGGCCGGAGGATCTGTGCGGTCAGCCGCGCCACCAGCGGCCCGTTCTTCTCCGTCTCCGCGAACTTGGCGAGGCGCTCCTTGTCGGCCACGAAGCCGCCCCACTTCTTCTCGCGGTCGCCGAGGCTGTCGTAGGCGAGCATGTAGATGAGCTGGTCCGAGGAGCCGCCGAGCTCGCTGGTCCAGAAGCCCACCACCTGGATGCCGTACTGCTTGAAGTAGCCCATGGTGATGTCGGAGAAACGACGGTTGAGATCAGGCAGGCGTCCCGGCATCGCGTGATAGGTCCTGAGCTCGTAGACCATGGCGTGGCTCTCCTGTCGGTAGAGGGATAAGTGCGGCAGAGCCGAATCTAGGCGCGCCCGTCCACGCTGTCAATTGCCCATTTGCCTCCGCCGCGGCAAAGCCGTATGGTACTGGGCCATGCCCGACAAATTCGTGACCCTGCCCGAGATCCGGAAGCATGCGAAGAAGATCCTTCCCCGGGATGTGTGGAACTTCGGCGACGGCGGCGCAGAGAGCGAGACCACGCTCCGCCGCAACCGCCGCGCCGTGGATCGCCTCGCCATTCGCCAGGACGTCCTGGTCGACGTGCGGGAGATCGACCTGCGCACCTCGCTCCTGGGCCTGCCCCTCTCCTGGCCCGTGGCCATCGCACCCATGGGAGGGCTCGTGCTCTTCCATCCCGAGGGTGACAAGGAGATGGGGCGCGGGGCCACCCAGGGAGACACCCTGCAATTCCTGTCCGGCGCCGCGGGCTGGTCGGTGGAAGACGTGGCGAAGACGAGCACGGGCCCCAAGATGTTCCAGCTCTATCACCACGGCGACCGCACGTGGGCGGCCGAGCTCCTCGCGCGCGTGGAGGCCTCGGGCTACAAGTCGGTGGTGCTGACCGTGGACGTGCAGGTCTACAGCCGGCGGGAACGCGACATCGTGCACCGCTACAGCCCGCGCGAGGCCATGAAGAGCGCCCCGAATCCACGCGGCCCCGACCCCAACTATCCCGAGCGCCTCACCTGGGACGACGTGGCGTGGCTCAAGAAGACGACGACGCTGCCCATTGGCCTCAAGGGCATCATGACCGTGCGTGACGCCAAGCGCGCCGTCGAGGAGGGTGTGGACATCATCTGGGTGTCGAACCACGGCGGCCGCCAGCTGGACCACAGCCAGGGCTCCATCGACGCCCTGCCCCCCATCGCGGACGCGGTGGCGGGACGCGCCGCCATCATCGTGGACGGCGGCTTCACGCGCGGCACCGCAGTCCTGAAGGGACTCGCCCTCGGCGCCACCGTGGTGGCCATCGGCCGCACCGTGCTGTGGGGGCTGGCCGCGGACGGCGCGGCGGGCGTCGCTTGCGCGCTGGACATCCTGCGCCGCGAACTGCGCACCACCATGGCCCTGGCGGGCCAGACCAGCGTCAAGAACCTGGACCGCGACCTCGTCTTCCGCGTCGACTGACGGCGCCTAGCCGGCCAGGCCCTCGACGGGGATCAGCCGCTTCGCCACCGGGTTGACGCCCAGGAAGAGGCTCTCGAGCTCCCCCGATGGCCTAGCTGCCGATCACCAGCGAGATGCGGTTCGTATCGCCCACGCGGCGATACTCCACCTGCCGCGCCATCGCAGAGATGAGCAGCACGCCGAGTCCGCCCACTCGCCGATCCTCCACTCGCTCCGTGAGATCGGGTGGGGTGACCGCGGCGAAGGGATCGTAGGGCGGCCCCGTGTCCTCGTAGTCGAGCGCGATGTGCCCCGCCGTGACGTCGCACCCGAGCCGCACGGGCGCCTCGCTGTCGCCGCCGTGGCCGTGCGTCACCGTGTTGGTGAAGAGCTCCTCCACGAGGAGGGTGAGGCGCAGGCAGGTCTCGCGCGGAAGAGCGGCGGCCGCGCACACCTCCGCGAGGAAGGCGGCAATCTGCGGCAGCGCGTCTCGACGAGCGGGAAAGATCCGGTCGTGGCGGCCGCCGGTCATTGGGCTATTATAGGCACCCATGAGAGTTGCTCTGATGTCGCTCGCGGCGGCGATGCTCGTCACCGTGGGTCTCGCCGCGCCGGCGGAAGCGCAGGAAGCCGGTCGCGTCAAGGTCTCGAAGGGCACCGTGCAGATCGAGCGCAGCGGCCAGAAGCTCCCCGCCACCGTCGGCGCCACCGTGCAGTCGGGCGACGTGGTCACCACCGGCGCCGACGGCTCCGTGGGCATCACCTTCCTCGACAACAGCCTGCTCTCCGCCGGTCCCAACAGCGTGCTGGCCATCGACCGCTTCGCCTTCGACACCACGACGCATCAGGGCGCCTTCGAGAGCTCGCTGCAGAAAGGTACGCTGGCCGTGGTCTCGGGCAAGCTCGCCAAGGCCTCCCCCGACGCCATGAAGGTGAAGACGCCTGCCGCCGTGCTGGGCGTCCGCGGCACGGAGTTCCTCGTGCGCACGGGCGACGGCAAGGAGTGACGCGCGCGGTTTCCCTGCGCCGCATCACGGGTCTCGCCTTGCTCGGTCTCCTCCTCCTCGCCGGCTGTGCCAAGCCTACGCGCAACGATCTCTACGTGCTCCTGCCCGGCAAGGACGGGCACGCTCCCGGCGTTGTCACCGTGGAGAGCGGTGGCAAGCAGGCCACGCTGGACCAGCCGTACGAGGCAGCGCGCGTGAAGGAGCCGGGGCGCGTGGAGCCGGGTACCGTCACTGCAGAAGAGGTGCAGCAGGCCTTCGGACCTGCCCTGGCCGCGCAGCCCCCGCGCCCCGCGTCCTTCGTCCTCTACTTCATGGAGAACCGCGACGAGCTCACCCCGGAGTCGAGGCCGACCCTCGCCCGGGTCATCGCGGAGATCTCGCGCTTTCCCGCGCCGGAGATCGTGGTGATTGGTCATACCGACCGCGTGGGCACGATCGCGCGCAACGACGCGCTGTCGCTGCAGCGAGCGGGGCGCATGCGGGACGAGCTGGTCAAGGCGGGGGTGGACGCGGCGCGGATCCGCGTGGAGGGGCGCGGCGAGCGGGAGCCGCTCGTGCCCACCCCGGACGAGGTCGGCGAGCCACGCAACCGGCGCGTGGAGATCAACATCCGCTAGCGCTCGGGGTCGCGCCGGTGTAGCGCAGCACCAGTACCGCCACGTCGTCCGTAGCTTCGGCTCCGCCCGCGAACTCCGCCACGCTGCGACGGATCGCCTCTCCGACCTCGCTCGCGCTTGCCGCCTCGCCCCTCTCGCTCAGGACCGCCTCGAGCCGGTCGCGCCCGTAGCGCGTGCCGTCGCGCCGCGACGCCTCCGTGATTCCGTCCGTGATGAGGCAGAGGGTGTCGCCGGGCTCGAGCCGCCGCGAGGCCGCCGTGTAGGGGAAGTCATCCACCGCGCACAGGGGCGGGCCGCCTCCCTCGGTGAGGCGGGTCAAGGGCCGTCCCGCCCGCGGCAGCAGATAGGGCGGCTCGTGGCCGGCGATGCAGTACTCGAGATCGCCGGTGGCCGCGTCGAGGATGGCCGTGAGCATGGTGACGAAGAGTCCCTCCGTGTTGTCGCGAGAGATCTCCGCGTCGGCCTCGCGCATCATGGCCGCGACCTGGCCGTGGCGGCGCAGGGCCGTGCTCTTGTAAAGCGCCTTGCTGATGGCCATGAAGAGGCTCCCGGGCAGGCCCTTGCCCGACACGTCGCCGATCATGAAGAAGACGCGATCGTGATCGAGGCGGAAGAAATCGTAGAGGTCGCCGCCCACCTCGCGCGCGGGCTCCAGGAGCGCGTAGAGATCGAAGCGCGTCTCCCCAGGAAAGGCGGTGGCGGGCCGGGGCAGCGTGCCCATCTGGATGCGCCGCGCCGCCTCCAGCTCGCCGGCGAGGCGGGCGGCCGCCTCGCGCTGCCGCTCCACCTGGCGGCGCAGCACGCGCCGCTGCGTCTCCGCGTCCGCCAGGGTCACCGCGAGCATCACGGTGAAAAGGGCGGCCAGGGCGAGCGACGGCGTGGCCGCGTCCAAGAGAATGGACCGGGTGAGGTAGAGCGTCGCGCCCACCGCGACCAGGCCCGCGATCAGGAGCAGGACGAGGAGCACGGCGTGGCGCGCGCGAAGCCGCGGGACGAGGAACACGATGAGGAGTCCCCCTACCGCCAGCGCCGCCGTCTCGATCCAGCGCGCGAGGGCGGGCCGCCAGAGCAGCTCGTGGTCGACCACGTCCTCGAGGAACTGGGCGTGGATCTCCACGCTCGACTGGCGGTCGCCGAGCGGGGTGGCGTGCAGATCCGCCAGACCGGCCGCCGTCACCCCGAGGAGCACGAACCGATCCTTGAGGCGCTCCGGGTCGACGCGGCCCGCGAGCACGTCCGCCGCCGACACGAAGCGGCGCGGGTCGCGACGGCTGTAGTGGAGCCACACGCGCCCGTCGCGCTCGGTAGGCACCACGAGATCGCCCACCGCCACCGCCCGGACGCGGTCCGTCCCCACGCTCACGGCGAGCGCGGGCGCGTCCGCGGCCACGCGGAGCATCTCGAGACCCAGGGCGGGCATGAGCGTGTGGCCCACCGTGGCGAGGAGGGGTAGCCGGCGGACCACCCCGCGCTCGGGATCCACGCTGATCAGGCCGCGTCCCGCCGCGGCAACGCTGATCTCCTCCATGCTGGCCAGGGCCGCGGGAAAGTGGCGGACAAACGGCGCGGGGTCGCCCCCGAAGATGCGGATGGGCGGCGGGCCCAGCGCGACGGGCCGTCCCGTCTCGTCCGCGTCGAGCCCCGCCACTCCCAGCACCACGCGGCGGCTCCGGAGCGCCTCGGCGAGCACGGTGTCATTGCTTGGCATGCTCCGGAGGGCCCGGGCGAGGTCGGGCGCCATGCCCTCGATCACACCGGCCAGGCGGTGGGGCGAGAGCCGGTCCGGCTCGGGCATGAGGATGTCGACGCCGATGGCGACGGGCTGTGCCGCGGCCACGCGGTCCACGAGCTCGGCGAGCGACGTGCGCGGCCACGGCCACTGCCCGTGACGGCGCAGGCTGACCTCGTCGATGGCCACGATCACCACCGGCGCGGAGCGCGGCACGCGCGGGACGAGGCTCTGATACGCATCGAAGGATGCGAGGCGGAGCTGCCGCATCCCCGGCACCTCGGGGAAGGCGACGAGCAGGAGCAGGCCGGCGAGGACGAGTAGACCGAGCGGCCGCCCGCGCCGGCCCCGGAGCACGCGCGCCCAGCGGCGCTCCGCCCAGTGGGCGCGCTCGCCCGGCGTCGGCTCTTTCATCCCGCCCCGCTCAGAGCGGGATCTCCAGGCCGTCGAAGGCGGCCAGCACCTCCACGCGGTGTCCCGCCCGCGCGCGGGTGATCTCCTCCAGCCGCCGCGTCTCGGCGAGGAGGGCGGCGAGGCGCTCGTCGTCGAAGACAGGCTCGTGGTGGTAGAGGCAGAGGCGGCGGGCCCGCGCGAGCTGGCACAGCTCCACTCCGACCACGTTGCTGGAGTGTCCCCAGTCCTCCTTGATGGAGACGGCGTCGGCGAGGGAGTACTGGGCGTCGAAGATCACGAGATCGGCCCCGCGGAAGAACTCCACGAAGCCCTGCACCTCGGTGGGATCGTCCTGCTTGTGCTCGGAGTCGGTGGAGTAGACGAGCACGGTGCCCTGGCGCGCGAAGCGGTAGCCGTAGGAGTCCCCCCCGTGGCGTTGGAGCTTGGCCCGCACGGAGAGGCCGGCGATCTCGTACTCGCGCTCCGGCTCCAGGCGCACGAACTCGATGCGGGCGCCCATGCGCGAGAAGTCCACGGGAAAGGAGGGCGCGGCGTTCTGGCGCCGGAACGCCTCCTCCACCGTGTCGTGGCAGCCGTAGATGCGCACGTGGTTGCCGGGCAGGTAGGCGGGCATGAAGAAGGGGAAGCCCAGGATGTGGTCCCAGTGCAGGTGCGACATGAAGACGTGGAAGCGGTGGCCGGTGGGGCCGCGCGCGGCGAGCACGCTGTTGCCGAAGCGACGGGCGCCGCTCCCGAGATCGCACAGCAGGTAGTCCGCTTCGCCCGTCTCGATCTCCACGCAGGAGGAATCGCCCCCGAAGGTGTGGCGGACGGAGAAGGCGAGCTCGCCCTCCACGAAGGCGCGCGCCTTCTCCTCGGTGTCGAGCCCCCGCCCCGCGCCCTGCACAAGGGCGGTGACGAGCTTGCGCTGAATCTCGGCGGCGCTCATGGCCACCGGAATGGAGCCACGCGTGCCCCAGAAACGCACGAGCATGCCGCGACCTCAGACCGTGTCGAAGGCGGCGAGGGCAGGCGGGGACAGCCGGGCCAGCGCTTCACGCAGCGCGGGAAAGACGTCGAGCACGAGATTGAAGCGGCTGATCTCGAAGATCTCGCGCACCACGGGCTGGAGCCCGCACACGGCAAGGGCGCCGCCCTGCGCCTTTACCTGCTTGGAGGCGAGGATGAGCACGCGCAGCCCGACGCTGCTGATGTACTCCACGCCGGAGAAGTCGAGGACGAGGCGATCGCCGCCTGTCCCGCAGCCCGCCAGATGCGGGACCAGCGCGCCGCGGAAGTCGTCGGCGGTGGAGTGGTCGATGCGTCCACGGGGAAAGAGCGCGATGGCGTCGGCGAACCGCTTCGGTCCCAGTTGCATGCACGCTCCCCGGAGGTCGATCGTGTCGAATCGAAGGCCGATTCTACCATCCCGTCCCGGGGGCTCCCCGTGCTACCGGCGGCGCGTCCCGAAGAAGCCGCCCTTCGGCCTCGCGTGCGCATGGTAGTGGTCGGGAATGTTGCGCATGTGGTCATCCACGTAGTACTCGCCCACCTG
This sequence comes from Candidatus Methylomirabilota bacterium, assembly GCA_046723845.1. Taxonomy (GTDB): domain Bacteria; phylum Methylomirabilota; class Methylomirabilia; order Rokubacteriales; family CSP1-6; genus AR37. The sequence continues at coordinate 15,709 of JBKOVG010000432.1, forward strand.
GGAAAGAGCCACGTCGTGCAGGCGGGCCCGCATGTGCTCGAGGTGCTCCGGCGGTGGCGCGGCGCCGTGCCAGCGCCAGACCACCATGGGCACGTCGCACACGTCGCACTCGGCGATCCAGCAGATGTCGTCCTCGTGGTACCAGGGCGTCATGCGCTTGGCGCGGCAGAGATCGCAGTCGTCCACGCGCCGGCGCTTGTCCTCCATGCCCATCAGAGGTCACCGTAGGCGCTGGCGAGGACGACCACGTAGCCGTCAGGATCGCGCACCCACAGCTCGCGATGGTTGGCGTTGGGATTGACGCGCGGGCCCTCCAGGATCGCCACGCCCATCTCGCGGGCGCGCTCGGCGGCCGCGTCGAAGTCGTCGAGCTGAAACCACAGGAACACGCCGTTGCCGTAGCGCCGACGGCCGGGGTCGCCCAGGTGCGGATGCTCGTGAGCGTCCCAGGCATGGAGCTGGAGGACCATCTTGTCCGTGGGATCGACGATCTGCTCGTACTCGACCCCGCCGTGCCCGCTCTTCCCCCCGAGCAATCGCTGATACCACCGGCTGCTCGCCTCCACGTCCTCCCCGGCGATCAATGGCTGCGGTTTCGTGGCGTCACCTCCCTGGCCGGCTCGACGATGTAGGGCGAGTCGAGATCGTCGTTGTTGATGACCACGCTAGCCCAGCGCCGCGGCTCGCAGCGCGCGAGATAGATCTCCTGCCCGCCGACGTAGCGCCGGTTGCTCAGCGCTTCGGGATCGGGTGAGCTGGCATCCCGTTCCGCCATGCGCAACACGGACACCGCGAATCGCACCTCGAGGAACACCGAGTAGTCCCAGTGGCCGCGCAGCTCCGGTCGGTGGAGGAAGATGCCGTCGAAGACCAGAACGTCCCCCGGCACCGCGATCTCGATGGGGGCCGCCACCGGGCGGTCCGTCTTGTGGTCGAACGCGACCACGCGATAGCGCCCGCTCCCGCCCGGGCCCAGGGGCCCGAGCAGGGCGGCCTCGAGCATCGCGTAGTCGTAGGAGTCCTCGAAGAACCCCACCGGTGAGCTCCCGCCCTTGAGGTAGCGGAGGGCGCGCGGGTTGTGGAAGCCGTCGACGGAGGCGCGGATCACACGGCGGCCCGCCGCTCGCAACGCCCGGGCCAGCTCGTCCGCGAAGTAGGTCTTCCCCGCGCCGTCCACGCCGTCGACGGCGACGCGGAACACGCGCGTGGTGGGGAGCGCGGACACGGCCCGCGCCACCGCCTCGATCACATCCTGGCGCCGTCCCACGCGGGCGCCTAGCTGATCGGCAGCCCGAGCTGGCCGAACCAGGTCGCCTTGTCCCAGTAGCCGCGCTGGAACTTGATCTTCCCCCGCACCACGTGAAAGAAGCCCGATCCGCGGAGAGTGAACGCGCGGCCGTTGGCCGGTTGCCCGCCGAGCGCCCCTCGCCACGTGCCCCCTCCCGACCATTCGAGGGCGACCCACTCCCCGTCCTCGCGCAGGCCCTCCACCTTGGTGAAGGTGTCGGGAAAGGCCCGGAAGAAAGCGCGGAGATCCTCGAGGATCGCCGCGCGTCCCACCAACGGCTGCCCGAGGGCGACCTGCAGGTTCGTGGCGTCGTCGTGATAGAGGGCGGCGGCGGCCTCCGCGTCGCGCCGGTTGAACGCGTCCACCCAGGCCAGAATCACCTCGCGAGCTGACCCCATGCGCGTCCCGCCGCTAGAGCCCGGAGGCTTCGAAGATGGCCCGGGGATCGCGCACGAGCATCTGATCGATCTGGTCCTCGGTGACGCCGGCGACGCGGAGGGCGGGCAGGATGTCGTCGGAGATGTGGTTGTAGTTCCAACGTTCGTGCACCCTGGGCGAGCGGTTGACGATGTGCTCGTGCATGAGCCTTGGGGCCGAGGGTGGTGGTGGCGATGGGTCCGAGGGCGGTGGCGACGGTCGATGTGGCGATGGTCCGAGCTCCTTGCACGCGTGGGTGATGACGACGTGAGGGCGAGCATAGAGGAAGGGTGCGGTCGTGGCAAGGGCGCGCGCCTCAGAACGCGGCGAGCCACCCGATGACACCCGCCGCCACCACGGCGAGGACGGGCGGGATCCGGCGCACGAACATCACGCCCCCGGCCATCAGGGCAAGAACGCCGCTCGCCCAGTCATGCACTCCGGTGCGCGCGAGAGTATAGACGCCCGCCGCCATGAGCCCGATGCCCACGGGGGCCAGCGCGCGCTCCGTGGCCCGCGCCCACGGCCGGTCGCGCAGGGTAGCCCAGTGCCGTGTGATGACGGCGGTGATGACGGCCGTGGGCAGGAACATGGCCGCGGTGGCGAGGACCGCTCCGAGCACGCCGTGCGCGCGATAGCCCACGAAGACGGAGACGAGCATGGTCGGCCCCGGCGTGAGCTGGGAGAGGGTGTACCCGTCGAGGAACTCGCGCGCGGTTACCCAGTGGAAGCGATCCACCACCTGGCGCTGCAGCTCCGGGATGACGCCGAGCCCGCCGCCCACGCAGATGAGGCTCAGCCAGAGGAAGGTCCAGGTCAGCCGCGCGAGATCGACGATCACGAGCCGGAGCGTGGCCGATGCAGCCAGAGGGACAGGGGCACGACGAGGACGAGGACGAGGGCAGTGTTGACGTGGAGCGGTCCCACGAGGAGGAAGATGGCCGTGGAGAGGAGGAGGGCCCTCAGGTCGCGGATGGCCGCGCGGATCATCCGCCCCGTGGTGACGAAGACGAGCCCTACCACCGCCGCGCCCATGCCGCGCATGGCCGAGGTGGCGTGGGGGGTGAAGCCCACGTGGAAGTAGAGCCAGGTGAGGCCGAGGAGGATCAGCGCGCCCGGCACGAGGATGGCGAGAGCGCCCCACGCGCCGCCGCGCCAGCCTGCGAGCCTGATCCCCAGGGCCACGCCCAGGTTGGAGAAGCTCGGCCCGGGCAGGAGCTGGGAGATGGTCAGGTCCTGGATGAACTCGTGGCTCGTGAGCCACGGCCGGCGCATCACCAGCGAGTCGTAGAAGTAGGCGGTGCGGCCGCCGCCCAGGCTGGTGAGACCCGTCCACGCGAACACCTGCACGAGCCGCGAGAGGCGCACGCGCTCCATCACCGCGGCCTCCGCCGCGGATCGTAGAGAAGTCCACGCTGGCGCCGGCGATGGCAGAGGAAGAGCGTGTACTCCACGGCGCGCGCCGAGGCGCGCAGGCGCCGCGCGTGACGCCGGAGCGTCTCCAGATAGTGGATCCACTGCCCCACCGTGAAGCCGCGGCCGGCGGGATTGGCGTCCGCCCCGCGCACGCGGTACAGCATCTGCCACGCGCGGATGTCCAGCACGCCGTAGCGCTTCGGGTCGAGGAGGGTGAGGATGGCCGAGGCCACGGGCACGCTCACGCCGTGCAGCGTGAGGAGATGCTCGATGCGCCGGCGCTCACTCCGCACGGCGAGGGCCTGCCGCGAGGCCTCGCGGATCTGCGCGGGCGTGTTGCGGAGGTAGTGCTGCTGCGCCCGCGGGCTCTTCCAGCGGCACATGGCGAGAAACTCGGCGCGTGAGACGAAGCCCCGCCGGCGCGCCGCGCGGACACGGGCCATGAGGCGGAGGGTCACCGGATCCTCCTCGCGCGTGAGCTCCCGCCGGAGGAGGGCGGCGAGGCCCACCCGGCGTGGGGCGCTCAGCGGCCCCCCAGCAGCTCGATCTCCACGAAGACGAACTCGAAAGCGTTCGCGTTGGTCACGTCGTGCTCGACGCCGGCAGGGCGCGCATAGGCCTGGCCCGTGACCAGATTGCCGGTGGAGGCGCCGTCGGGACCGGTGAGGGCGAGCTGACCCGTGGTCATGGGCACCACCACGTAGGGATACTCGTGGCGGTGATAGCCCGTGCTGGCGCCGGGAGCGAAACGCCACTCGGTGACACGCACGGTTCCGTTGTCGAGCTGCACCGTGGCCACGGCGCGGGGAGCGGTCATGGGCACCTCACGATGGCGAGCTCAGATCATCCCGGGCGACTGATACTCGCAGTGGCCCTCGCGCGCGAGCGCCGCGTGCCAGATTCCGCCGTGGGTCTCGCACAGCACCTGGAGATCTTTCTCGGTGTAGGGGGGCGAGGCGCCGGCGCAGCCCGCGGCGAGCAGCGCCACTCCCAGGGAGATCCGCACCGCGCGCGCCGGCATGATGCCGCGATGCTAGGCGCCGGCTTCGCGGCCTGTCAAGGTCGTCGTCCAACTCGCGCTCGTCACCGAGGCGGCGAGCGAGGAGCGGAAGCGGGGTCGAGGCGTCGGAAGGTGATCGGGCGAGTGCCGTTGATCGACACCAGCCCGCTCATCTCGTCTCCACTCACCGTCATCCCCCTTCGAGAGTGCCCCGGCGGTCCTTGAAGCGGAACACGTCCCCGGCGACGGTGCCCGTAACCGGCCCGAACAGTGGTCCTGTTGACGACGTTCCCTGGCTGGTGGCGGACCGAAGCATCCCCGTGACCGTGGACCCTTCCTGCTTGAGCTCCAGCACGAGGTCCCCGGGTCGCCCGTACTGGGCTCCCTCCGGCTGCCCGGACCAGCTGCCCGTCACGTCCACCGTCACCAGCGTGCGGTCGATCCAGTCGCGGCGCGCACATCCGAGAGCGACGAGCAGCGACGCCATGATGAGCAGGACGAGACTCGCGGGCTTGCGCCCGTCGAGCGAGCGGCAGACGGCCGGCGCACCGGAGATCGGGGCGTGGGACCATTGTGTCGAGTCCACGGTCCGAGTCCTCCCTTGAGGCTGCCGTGAGGTTAGCAGACCGACCCCTCACATGCGCGGGTGCGCTACTCGACGTATGCTTGAAGCTATGCGTGCCGTCCGTCAAGCCGCGGTATGCTCGGCGCGGAGGTGTGCATGGCCGAGCGGAACGGCGGGAGTCGCGCGCATTGGGCAGGCCGCGCGGCGACGCTCACCATGACGGCGCTCGCTCTCGCCGTCATCGCCGCTCTCGGCGTCCTTCTGGCGGGCCCCATCCACCGCCTGGGGCTCCTCGGCGTTCGCTGGGCGCTCGGCTTCTTCGCCCTCGCCGCGCTCGTCGGCCTGGTTGCGGCCATCCTTGCTGCCCTCGGCCTGGGCTTCGCCGTCGCCGCCGGCGCCTGGCGAAGTGTGGCCGGCTCGGCGGTGGCGCTCATCGTGGCCCTCGCCGCCGCGGCGCCGCTGCTCGTCATGGTGCAGCTGGCGACCGCCGTGCCCGTCATCCACGACATCAGCACCGACACGGACAACCCGCCCACGTGGGTCGCGCTTCGCTCCGCCCGCAGCGCCTCGGAGAACGGCACGGCCTATGGCGGCCCATCCGTCGCCGTCCAGCAGAAGCGCGCGTATCCCGACGTGGCGACGCTCAACGTGGCCGTGCCCCCCGATCGCGCCTTCGCCCGGGCCGAGGCGGCAGCCCGCGCCCTGGGCTGGCGCATCGTGGCGGCGGCGCCTGCGGAAGGGCGGCTCGAGGCCAGCGACACCACGCAGTGGTTCGGCTTCACCGACGACATCGTGGTGCGGGTGCGGGCCACCCCGCAGGGCAGCCGGATCGACGTGCGATCGGCCTCACGCGTGGGCCGGAGTGACCTCGGCGTGAATGCCCGCCGCGTCCGCGCCTTCCTGGCCGCCGTCGCCAAGCCCAGATAGGGCAATCGGCCGGGAATTCGAGCCGCTAGCCCAAACTACTCACGAACACGCGGAGCGCCAGGCGGGTCGGGGCCCGTCGTCGGGGGCGGGGGAGCGCGCCAGCTGCGTCACCCACTCGCCTGAATCGCCGCCCTTCGGGC
>JBKOVG010000124.1:0-8651 GCA_046723845.1 Candidatus Methylomirabilota bacterium
ACGTAGGGGTGGCCTATCGCCCCTGGCCCTGGCTGACCCTCGCGCTGGCCGGGCGCTATGTGAGCTCGCAATATCTGCGCGGAGACGAGGCGAACACGCAGCCCAAGCTGCCCGGGTATTCGGTGCTCGACGCCAGCGTGACGGGCCGATGGCGCGGCTTCGAGGGTTTCGTCCGCATCAACAACCTCCTCGACAACCGCTACGAGACCTTCGGGACCTTCGCGCCGAATGCCCGCATGCCGGGGGCGCCGGTCGAGCGCTTCCTCAGCCCCGCGCCCCCGATCAACGTCCTCGCCGGTCTCCAGTACAGGTACTAGGGAACCGTCGCCGGACCCTATCCCCTCAGATGCGCCTTGACAAGGACAGGGCGGCAGGGATAAGACGCGCTAACAGGATGCGACTTTCCGCGGGGGCACCCGCTGGGAGTACCCGTCTACGCATTGCGTCACAAAGACTCGATAGCTCGTTCACGGCCCCGACACTTCTAGGAGGTTAAGGCGATGAGTGATTCACTCCCTGTCCTGGCGAGGCACACGTCGGTCAGCCGCCGACGTTTTCTCAAGGTTGCCGGCGGCGGCGTGGCCGGCAGCTCGCTCCTGACCATGCTGGACGCGCGCAAGGCTCCCGCGCAGCTCAAGGGGACCACCTTACGCATCCTCACGTGGAGCCATTTCATCCCCGCGTACGACGTGTGGTTCGACAAGTGGTCCGCGCAGTGGGGCGAGAAGAACGGCGTCAAGGTGAAGGTGGACCACATCCCGCATCTGGAGATCCCGGCGCGGATGGCCGCCGAGTTCGCGGCCGGCGCTGGGCACGACATCATCAACAACAACTCGACCATCCTGGCGAGGCTCTACTACAAGTCGTTGCTCGACCTGACGGACGTCTTCGATGGACTTGGCAAGAAGTACGGGGGATGGATCGCGGCCGCGAAATCGCCCATCGAGGTGGAGGGGCGGATCTACGGCATCCCCCAGTACTACATCCTGCTCCCCATGCTCTGGCGCAAGGATCTCTTCGAGGCCAACGGCCTCAAGCCGCCGGACACGTGGGAGCTGGCTCGCGTGGCGGCCCGCACGCTCAAGTCCAAGGGCAACCCAGCGGGCATCGCCTTCTCTCACTGCAACGATGCGAACCTCGTCTGGCGGTCGGTGGCGTTCAGCTTCGGCGCGACGGAAACGGACGCCTCCGGCGAAAACCCCGCGATCGACTCCAAGGAGATGCGGGAGGCGCTCCGGTTCGGCAAGGCGCTCTTCGACGAGGGCATGACGCCGGAGGTCTTCTCCTGGGACGACGCCTCGGACAACCGCTTCCTCGCCTCCGGCATCGCCGGCTGGATCCACGACGCCATCTCGGCCTACCGGACGACCGAGTCCACGAACCCTCCCGTCTTCAAGAATACGTACGTCGGCATGGAGCCGACAGGGCCGGGCGGCAAGCGCGTGCACTGCGTGGCGCCCATCGTCTTCCTGTCGTGGAAGTTCACGAAGAATCCGCAGGCGGTCAAGGAGTACCTGACCGCCCTCGGGGACGCCGACAAGGACGGCATGATCGCGAGCACCGGCTACAACATGCCCTACTTGAACGACAACGCCAAGAAGCCGATGCCTATCCTCGGGGCGGACCCGAAGCTCCAGGTCCTTCAGGACTTCCCGAAGATCGTGGCCAACTTCGGCTATCCGGGGCCGTACACCCCTCAGATCCAGGAGGTGGGCCTTCTGTTCGTGCTGCCTGACATTTTCACGCGGGTCGCGCGCGGGCAGTCGGTCGACGACTCGCTGAAGTGGGGGGTCGGCGAGTACCAGCGGATCTTCGCCAAGCACAAGCGCGCATGACGGCAAGTCTCCCCCGTGGCGGTCCGGACGCGGCGAGCGCCCGGGCCGCCGCTGTGTCTCTGGCGGTCCGACCCCGCTCCCGCGGATGGTTCCAGAGGCAGTCCTCGCGGCGGCTGGCTTTCGGCTACATGCTGCTGGCGCCCGCGGGCCTCTACGTCCTGCTCCTGGTCGGCGTGCCGTTCCTGTTCTCGCTCTACCTGGCGGTGAGCGACGCCAGTGTGGGCGACCCTGTCGCCCGGTTCATCGGCTTCGAAAATTTCCGGGCCGCGTGGGAGATGGACACCTTCTGGATCGCCCTGCGCAACAGCATCGTGTTCCTGGTCATCGCGGCCGTCTTCAAGAGCATCCTCGGCACGAGCCTGGCCTTTCTCCTGCTCCAGAACTTCAAGGGGAAGAAGCTCGTCCGCGGGCTCGTCGTCATCCCATTCACGCTGCCCATCGCAGTCAGCGTGCTGTCCTGGAAGTGGATGTACGATTCGCAGTTCAGCGTGATCAACTGGGCCTTGAGCCGGGCCGGGCTCATCGGCGGCTACGGGTCCGAGAGCTGGCCCATCTGGCTCGGCCAGCCGCATCTGGCGCTCTTCGCCTGCATCGGGGTCAACGTGTGGCGGTCCTTCCCCTTCACGGCCATCGTCCTCCTGGCAGGGTTCACCTCGGTGCCGACGGAGATACTGGACGCTGCGAGAGTGGACGGCTGCTCGTTCTTCCAGCGGTTCCGCCACGTGGTGACGCCGATGATCTTCCCCATCCTCATCATCGGCTTCCTGTTCGACACGGTGTTCACGCTGTCGGACCTGAGCGTGGTGTACCTCCTGACCGCGGGCGGCCCAGGCAACGCCACCCAGATCCTGCCGGTGCTCGCCTACCAGATCGGCATCCAGGCCGGCAGCCTCGGCCGGGGCGCGGCGATCGCGCTCATGCTGGTGCCGCTGCTCTTCCCCGCGCTCTTCCTGATGCTCCGGAACCTCAAGCGGAGGGACTGGTGAGGACAGCCGCCGCGCCGCGCACGCACCGCCAGAAGGAGCTCAGGCGCCACCTCTGGCTCTATGCGGGCATGACGCCGTTCCTCATCATTGCCGTCTTCCCCATCTACTGGATGGCGATCACGGCGCTGAAGCAGGAGCCCGACCTCTACCGGATGGATAATATCCCTTTCTGGTTCAACCTGCCGCCGACGCTCAAGAACTTCGCGACGCTCTTCTACCAGACCAACTTCGGCAGCTGGATCGTCAACACCATGACGATCGCGGCATGGGTCGCGGTCATCACGCTCCTGACCGCCGTGCCCGCGGGCTATGCGCTCGCGAGGCTCAAGCTGCCCGGGTCGGAGAACATCGGCATCGCCATCTTCATGACGTATCTGGTGCCCGGCATCATCCTGTTCCTCCCCCTCTCGCGGGTGGTGTCCTCGCTGGGGCTGCAGGATTCCTGGTGGGCGCTCGTGGTCGTCTACCCGACGTTCACCATCCCGTTCTGCACCTGGCTCATGATGGGCTTCTTCAAGACGGTGCCGATGGAGATGGAGGAGGCTGCGCGCGTCGACGGCTGCGGCCAGTTCGGCGCGCTCATCCGCATCGTGCTCCCGGTGAGCCTGCCGGGTGTCCTCACGTCGGTCATCTTCGCCTTCACCCTGTCGATGCAGGACTTCCTTTACGGGCTCGCCTTCGTCTCGCCGGGCGACCAGAAGCCGGTGCCGGTGGGCGTGCCGACAGAGCTGATCCGCGGCGACGTGTTCTTCTGGGGCTCGATCATGGCGGCGGTGCTGCTGGTGGGACTGCCGGTGGCGCTGCTCTACAATTCCTTCCTCGACCGCTTCATCCAGGGGATCACGGGCGGGGTCGGGAAGTAGGCGGGGTCGAAGCCGGCCCCGCCCCGTAACGCGATGGCCGTCTACTCCGCCTCGGCCTTCTGGACCGGATCGGGACGACCAGGGTAGCCGAGGTGGAGCATGAGGTACTTGACGGGCTTGTTCGACTTGTTCATGAGGTTGTGCCACCACCCGCCGTTGTCCATGAAGGACTGCCCGGCCGCGTGGTACTGGGCCCCCTGGATGCCGACGGGACCGGCCTCATAGTCCGTGGTGAGGACGCCATCGAGGACATAGATGAACGTCGGCACGCGGAACTGTTCCTTTCCCGTCTGCCCCCCCGGTTCGAGCTCCACGGTGGATCCCGTCACGAAGAGCGGCGTGTTCACGGTGGCCGCGAATCCCCCGAGCGAGGTCACCAGCCCCGAGACCTTGACGCCCTTCGGCTCCGCGGGCTTCTGGGCCTGGGCTTCCGCAGGAAGGTTCGCGAGCCCGAGAACGAGCAGGCTGGCTGCGGCGGCGAGGGAAACCTTCATGGCCATCAGCGTCCCCCCAGGAGAACGGGTGAGCTGCAAAGTGCCGAGTCACATCGTGCCCTCGGACCACGCGGAGGCTAGCAGAGGCGCTTCGCCCCTGTCAAGGCTCGGCCGCCCCCGGGCCGGCGCAGCGTGGTTCGCATGGCTCGTGCTCGGAGGAGTCGGCTGGTGGCTGGCGGCGAGTCCACACGCGGTGACCGGCGCCGACGTGGCCCCGGGTCTCCGCGCCGAGATCGTGGTCACGGGAATTCCGCGGCCGATCCAGCTCGCTCTCGATGCCCAGGGGGCGCTCGTGGTGCTGAGTCAGGGGTGGCGGGGAGACGCCGCCGCCGAGATCTACCGCATCGACCTGCGCAGATCCGCCCCGGTGGACGCCACGCGGGAGCCCCGGGTCGTTGTTCCGTTTGCCGACGAGCCGCGGAAGACGGCGTTCGGAAGCCTCGCCGTCGATCCCAGAAGCGGGGATCTCTTCCTCGGCGAGGAGAACGGCAACCGCATCTATCGGCTCGGAACAGATCACCGGCTGCAGGCCGTGGTGGTGGGACTCAACCATCTGCTCGGAGGCAGCGCCATCGCCCTCGACCCGCGTGGGAGACTCGTGTTCCTCGACTACGTGAGCCCGGAGATGCATCTTCGGTCCGAGACGCCGTTGCCGCCCTCGCTGAGGTGGACCACGGAGGAAGGATACCGGGGCCCCGTGGCCTACCGGGTGGACGTTCACGAGGACCGGCCACTCCCACGGCGGACTGACTTGCTCGTACCCATCCTGCCGCGCCACGAAACGTCGGCTCCGGCCCCGGAACCGCTCTGGCGGCTCATCGGCGTGACGGCCGTGGACGAGGATCTCGTGTTGCTGAACGCCATCGGCGAGGTGTACCGGTACGGTCCGGCCGGAGAGCTTCGGCTCATCGCCCGCCTGCCCGCGGGACACTACCACCGGACCAACCTCGCCACGGGCCCCGACGGGAGCGTCTTCGTCTGCGGCGGATTCCAGATCCGCCGGATCTTCCGGATCTCCCCGGCGGGAGAGGTGAGCACCGTGGCCGGCGACCTCAGCGATCCGGGCGGCATCGTGCTCGACCGCGCGGGCGCGATGTATGTTGCGGAGACGGCGCTTCACCGCATCATCCGCATCACGCCGGCCCGCGGCTGACCGCCGGCCGGGCGCTCAGACTCCCTCCACCATGGCGGCGGTGAGGCCGCGCACGTAGCCCCGTGCGAACAGTGCGGAGATCAGGATCACGGGGAGTGCCATCAGATTGATTCCCGCCACCGCCGCCAGCTCGTCGAGAGCGACCTCCATGGTGCCGAGCCCGGCCGGGATGGTCTGGTTGTGGCCGCTCAGGAGAAAGAGGGAGGCGATCATGAAGTCGCTCGCGGCCGACCCGAGGGTGAAGATCCCGGCGGCCACGAGGACGGGACGACTCATGGGCAGGACAATCCGGAAGAAGGCGGTGGCGCGGCTCGCCCCCTCTATGAGGGCCGCCTCTTCGATCTCCCGCGGCAGGTGCTGGAAATAGACCGAGAGGATCCAGATGCAGAAGGGCAGGGCCATGGTCGGATAGATGAGGAGGAGGGCGAGGAGGTTGTCGTCCAGGCCGAGCCCGAGCACCACGCGGTAGAGCGGCACGAAGAGAATGGTCTGGGGGATCACGTAGGTGGCAAAGATCGCGCGCCGCCACCAGCGGAAACCCGGGGGCTGCAGCCGGCCCAGGGCATACGCGGCGGCGAGACTCACGGAGAGCGTCAGAGCCAGCGTGCCGGCGAATACCACCAGGGTGTTGCCGAGCCAGTCGAGGAAGGGGTAGGAGCGGCGGAGGGCGGAGCCCACGAAGCCCCGTTCCCCTTCCCGCGCCTGGAACAGCTCCTCGAAGCTCTCGAGGCTCGGATGGAGGACGATGAGCGGATTGCCGAAGACATCCTCCTGGGCTGTCTTGAGCGACTGCACCAGCACGAAGTAGATCGGGAAGACACAGTAGACCGTGACCAGGAAGATGAGGATCGAAAAGCCGAACTTTGCCCACCAGGGTCGGGGATTCACGCCGTCTCCCGCTCAGGAGCATCGAACAACCGGAACAGCACCAGAAGCGCGCCCAACAGGAACGGAACCATGAGCAGCGACAAGGCCGAGGCGGGGCCGAACTGCCCACTGTGGATGGCCAGCCAGTAGGCCTCGGTGCCGAGTACAGGAAAGACGATGCGGCCTGCCGTGAGCATCCAGATATTGGCGATGTCGGCGAACGCGCTGGTCAGGGACAGGAAAGCGCCCAGGGCGAGGAAGGGCTTGAGGAGTGGCACCGTCACCGACCGGAAGCGCTGCCATGGGCTCTTCGTTTCGAGCAGCGCGTACTCGAACAGCTCGGGGGGGATCGCGTTGATGCCGGCCAGCAGGAGCACGCCGATGAAGGAGCTACCGCGCCAGATATTGAACAGCGTCGCGGTGAGGAATATCCACGCCCCGCTTCCCCCCGCGCTGTCCACGTTGTACTTGAGCTGGCCCATGAAGGCGGAATAGGCGGTGGTAATCGGGGGGCTCAGGGTCCAGTACCAGCCCATCACGCTCACGCTCGCCGGATACGCCCAGGGGAGGAAGACGGCCAGGAAGACCAGGGCCCGGCCCCGAAACGACCGGGAGAGGAGCAGGGCAAAGCCCAGGCCCAGCCCGAGCTTCGCGACGATGGTGACAGCGGTGTATACGACGGTGATCATGACCGTCCGCCAGAACTGGCCGTCCTCGAGCTGCTGGCGGTAGTTCTTCAGACCCACGAAGGCCGTGGCACCGTCCTGGAGCGGCGAGTACGAGGTGAAGCTGGTCCAGATCTCCCACGCTACGGGATAGGCCAGCACGACCAGGAGCAAGAGGAGCGCGGGCGAGAGCAGCACGTAGGCCGTCCGGACATCGCGATGGCGCTGAGCCCGTCTCATGGTCACCTGGACCATACCTCAGTTTTCCGGGCCCTCGCCCATCGAGAGCGGCAGGGACGTGGCGACATAAAATGCAAGCGCGCCCAGAGGGCGCGCTTGGGAAGGCTCGTCGCGAATGGGCGGCAGGCTACTTGATCACCTGCTCGGTCTTGGCGTCGAAGAAATGGATGCGATCCGGAATGAAGGTGAGCCGGATCTTCTCGTGAGGCTTGGTCTTCACCGTGGGCTCGACCCGCGCCACGATCTGCTGATTGGCCGCCTTGGTATCGAGCAAGATCTCCGCGCCCAGCGGCTCCACCACCTCGACCACCGCCTCGAACGACAGATCGGGCGAGTCCGCGCTCGTGCCGACGCGCAGGTCTTCGGGGCGAACGCCCAGGGTGACCATCTGGCCCTTGAAGGGCAGGAGGCTCTGCGCCTTCTGGGGCGGGACCTTGATCTTGATGCCACTGGCCTCGGCGAAGAGCGTGCCCGCCCCGTCCGTCAGCGTGACCGAGACGAAGTTCATCGAAGGTGAGCCGATGAATCCGGCCACGAACTTGTTCGCGGGCTTCGAGTAGATCTCGAGAGGCTCGCCCACCTGCTGGACCCAGCCGTCCTTCATGACCACCACGCGGCTGCCCAGGGTCATGGCCTCGACCTGATCGTGGGTGACGTAGATGGCCGTGGTCTCGAGGCGCTCGTGGAGGCGCTTGAGCTCGACGCGCATCTGCACGCGGAGCTTGGCGTCGAGGTTGGACAGCGGCTCGTCGAAGAGGAAGACCTGGGGGTGGCGGACGATGGCCCGGCCCACGGCCACGCGCTGCCGCTGGCCGCCGGAGAGCTGGCGCGGCTTGCGCTTGAGCAGCTCCTGGATACCGAGGATCTCCGCCGCGTCCTGGACGCGCTTGGCGATCTCCGCCTTCGGGAACTTCCGCATCTTGAGCCCGAAGGCCATGTTGTCGTACACGCTCATGTGCGGATAGAGCGCGTAATTCTGGAACACCATGGCAATGTCACGGTCCTTCGGGGGAAGGTCGTTGACCACACGGTCCCCGATGGCGATCTCGCCGGCCGTGATCTCCTCGAGCCCGGCGACCATGCGGAGGGTCGTGGTCTTGCCGCAGCCCGAGGGCCCCACGAGGACCATGAACTCCTTGTCCCGGATCGTCAGATTCACGTCCTTGACGGCGTGCACCTCGTCGTATTTCTTGTTCAGATCCTTGAGCACCACCTGCGCCATGGTCGACCTCTTTCGTTCTCGGTGTGTGGGGCGGCCAGCGAGGGGGGCAGGAGGCCCCCAGACGGGGGATACTAGCACAATCGGAGGACCGCGGGTATCCGCCCCCAGTCTAACCCTTGACGGAGCCCGTCAGGCCGGTCACGTAGTACTCGACGAAGAACGAGTACACGATGGCCACGGGGATGGAGCCCAGCAGCGCTCCCGCCATGAGCTGTCCCCAGAAGTAGATGTCGCCCCGGATCATCTCCGACACCACCCCCACCGGCACCGTCTTCTTCTCGGGCGAGGAGAGGAAGACGAGGGCATAGATGAACTCGTTCCAGGAC
>JBKOVG010000304.1:0-6126 GCA_046723845.1 Candidatus Methylomirabilota bacterium
GTGCAGCTGCAGCGTGGTGACGCGGGCGGGATGTCGGAGGGCCAGCTCCTGGGCGATCATGCCGCCCATGGACGCGCCGCAGATGTGCGCGGCGCGCACGCCCAGGCCGTCCATCAGGCGCGCCACGTCGTCGGCCATGTCCGCGATAGTGAAGGGCCGGTCCACCACGTCGCTCTGCCCCACCCCGCGATTGTCGAGGGCGATCACGTCGAATTCCGCCGCGAAGGCTGCGCTCTGGAAGGCCCACGCGGTGTGATCGCCGCCCCAGCCCATGATGAGGACCACGGGCGGCGCGCCTTCGCGCCCTGTCCGCTGGTAGAAGAGGCCGACGTCGCCGGCCTGGAGCCTGGGAATGGGCTCAGTCTCCGACGGCGCGGACGATTTCCGTGAGCTCGGCCAGGGTCCCCTCGTCGAGGATGGGGGCGGGGGGCCGCACCCTCGCAGAGACGATCCAGCCGCGCCGGCGGAGGATCTCCTTGCGGATGCCGATGGCCGTGCCCGGCGTCGAGCCAGGCTGGCTCTCGTAGCGGATGAGGGGCAGCCAGCGGTAGAAGAGCTGGCGCGCCTCGTCGCGTCGCCCCGCCACGAAGGCGTCGCGGATGGCCTTGAGCGCCTCGGGATACGGGAAGCCCGTCATGGCGCCATCGGCGCCGCGCGAGAGCTCCTCGAAGAAGTACACGCCGCCCAGGCCCCCGAAGATGGCCACGCGGTTACCGAGCTGCTCGCGGAGCCGCGTGATCTTGGGCAGGGTGGGTGCTTCCTCGAGCTTCACCGCCTCGATCCTCGGGATCTCGCCACAGAGCCGAGCCAGGAAGGCGGCAGGCATGGTCACCTGCGTGGTCACCGGCTCGTCCTGGAGGACCAGCGGAATGCGCGAGGCATCCGCGACCGCGAGGTAGTAGTCCGCCACCGCGTCCAGGTTCTTGAGTCCCGCGGGCGGCGCGACCATGAGGGCATCGGCCCCGTGCTCCTGCGCCATACGCGTGAACGAGGTGGCCAGGTGCGTGCCGGAGGCCGAGACGCCGACGGCCACGGGCACGCGGCCGCGCGTCTCCTTGACCACGCCCTCCACCACGCGCCGGCGCTCCTCGTCGGTGAGGCGATGGGCTTCACCGGCGATGCCGAGGACGGTGATCCCGGAGATCCCGGTGGCGAGCGCGGAGTCTACGAGGCGGGACAGCCCCGCGCTGTCGAGGTCGCCGCCGTCGGTGAACGGCGTGGCCATGACGTGAAAGATGCCGGACCAGCGAATCATCCCGCTCCAGATTCTTTCATGAGCTGAGCGTTGGCAGGTGGCTCAAAAGGGTCCAGATGCGAGGCGGCGCCCTCGGCCGCACGCGAGGCGTACTCCCTGTACGTTGAGCGTGCGGCCCGCACTTCGAGTTGAGCGGCTGATGTTGGCCGCGAGACGAGGGCTGAGTAGATCCGCCAACGAAGCAGATGGGCCCTTTTCAGCCACCTGCTAGCTGCGGACCTGGCAGGCGACCCAGTGCCCCGGGGAGATCTCCTTCAGGACCTGTTCGTTCTCCGAGCAGCTCGGCACGCGGATGGGGCAGCGGGTGTGGAAGCGGCAGCCGGAGGGCGGCTTGATGGGGCTGGGGACGTCGCCCTCGAGGAGGATGCGCTTGCGCTTGACGGCAGGATCGGGGATGGGCACCGCGGAGAGGAGCGCCTCCGTGTAGGGATGCTTCGGGTTGTTGTAGAGCTCCTTGCCCGCGGCGATCTCCACCACCTTGCCCAGGTACATCACGGCCACGCGCGTGGAGATGTGCTCCACCACCGAGAGGTCGTGGGCGATGAAGAGATAGGTCAGGTTGAACTGCTTCTGGAGATCCTCCAGGAGGTTGATGACCTGGGCCTGGATGGACACGTCGAGGGCGGACACGGGCTCGTCCGCCACGATGAGCTTGGGGCTCACCGCGAGCGCGCGGGCGATGCCGATACGCTGGCGCTGGCCGCCGGAGAACTCGTGCGGGTACCGACGTAGGTGATCGGAGTTGAGTCCCACCGTCTCCAGGAGATGGACGACGCGCTCCTCGCGCTCCTTCCGCGTCTTGGCGAGCTTGTGGATGACCAGGGCCTCGCCGATGATCGAGCCCACCGTCATGCGCGGGTTGAGGGAGGCGTAGGGGTCCTGGAAGATGATCTGCATGTCGCGGCGGAGATGTCGGAGCGCCCTCTTGTCGAGGGTGGTGACGTTCTTGTCCTCGAAGATGACCTCGCCCGCCGTGGGCTCGATGAGGCGCAGGATGCAGCGGCCCGTGGTGGACTTGCCGCAGCCGGACTCGCCCACCAGCCCCAGCGTCTCGCCCTTCTGGATCGTGAACGACACGTCGTCCACGGCGTGGACGCGCGCCACTTCCCTCGAGAACAGCCCACCGCGGATGGGGAAGTACTTCTTGAGGTTCTTGACCTGGAGGAGGGGAGTGTCGGCCATGATGTCCCTCTAGTAGAGCCAGCAGGCAACCTTGTGCCCGGGCTTCGCCTCTTTGATCACGGGATCCTTCTCCGTGCACACGGACTTCACGAAGGGACAGCGCGGCGCGAACCGGCAGCCGGGGGCGATGTCGCCCCGGAGGGTAGGTACGGTGCCGGGGATGGTCTCCAGCCGGCGCCGCTCCGTGGCATCCAGGTCGATGCGGGGAATGGAGCGCAGGAGTCCCTGCGTGTAGGGGTGCAGCGGCTCCTTGAAGAGATCGGCCACCGAGGCTTCCTCGGCCACCTTGGCCGCATACATGACCACCACGCGCTGGGCCGTCTCCGCGATGACGCCCATGTCGTGGGTGATGAGCATGACGGCCATCTTGAGCTTGCTCTTGAGCTCGTTCAGGAGCTCGAGGATCTGGGCCTGGATGGTCACGTCGAGCGCGGTGGTGGGCTCGTCGGCGATGAGGAGCTTGGGATTGCAGGACAGCGCCATGGCGATCATGATGCGCTGGCGCATGCCGCCCGAGAGCTGGTGCGGGTACTCCTTCACGCGGCGCTCCGCGTTGGGGATGTGCACGAGCTTGAGCATCTCCACCGTCTTGTCCATGGCCGCCCGCCGCCCCAGCCCCTCGTGCAGGCGCAGGGCCTCGGCGATCTGCTCCCCGCACGTGAAGACGGGATTGAGCGAGGTCATGGGCTCCTGGAAGATCATGGAGATTTCCTTGCCCCGGATCTTCCGCATCTGGTTGGCGGGCATGTCGACGAGGTTCTTGCCGCTGTAGAGGATCTCGCCCTCGACGATCTTGCCCGGGGGCTGGGGGATCAGCTTCATCACGGACAGCGCCGTCACCGACTTGCCGCAGCCGGACTCACCCACCACGCCCAGCGTCTCGCCCTTCTCGATGTAGAGGTCCACGCCGTCGACGGCGCGCACTATGCCTTCGTCCGTGAAGAAGTACGTCTTGAGGTTCTTGACGTCCAGCAGGCGCTCGGCCATCGTGTGGGCTCCTGTTACCAGGTGGCAGTGATCTCGCGGAAGGCGTCAAGGGCGCGGTCGATGTCCTCGCCGTCTACGTCCTTGTGGGTCACGCACCGGATGGCGCCGGGGCCGATCTGGTGAATCTTGACCTTGCGGGCGAGGCAGCCCGCGGCCAGCTCGGCCGCGCCGCCGTCGCGGTCCACGTGGAAGATGACGATGTTGGTCTGCACCTTCTCCGGGTCGAGGCGCAGGCGGGGCAGCGCGGCCAGCCCACGGGCCAGGCGCTTGGCGTGCTCGTGGTCCTCGGCCAGACGATCCACCATGGTGTCGAGGGCGACCAGCCCCGCCGCGGCGAGCACGCCCACCTGCCGCATGCCGCCGCCCACCATCTTCCGCACGCGCCGCGCGCGGGCCACGAACTCGCGGGAGCCGCACACGAGGGAGCCCACGGGCGCGGCCAGGCCCTTGGAGAGACAGAAGGTGATGGAGTCCACGGGGCGCGCGAAGTCGGCCACGGGACGGCCGAGAGCCACCGCGGCGTTGAAGATGCGCGCGCCGTCCAGGTGCACGGCCACGCCGTGGGCGTGGGCGGCCGCGGCCACCGCGGTGATCTCTTCCGGCGTGCAGCACGTGCCACCGTGGCGGTTGTGCGTGTTCTCCAGGCAGACGAGGCCGGTGGTGGGAATGTGGATGTTGGCCGGGCGGACATTCTCCCGCACCTGGGCCGCGGTGAGGAAGCCGCGCTCCGTGGTCACGGGCATGGTCTGCACGCCGCCGAAGACGGCCGCGCTCGCCCCCTCGTAGTTGAAGATGTGCGAGTCCCGGTCGAGGATGATCTCCTGGCCGTGGCGGGTCTGGGCGAGCACGGAGACGAGATTGCCCTGGGTGCCCGAGGAGACGAAGAGGGCGGCGTCCTTGCCCGTGCGCCGCGCGGCCTGCTCCTCCAGCCGCCGGACGGTGGGATCCTCCTCCCACACGTCGTCGCCCACCTCGGCCCGGGCCATCGCCTCACGCATGGCCGGGGTGGGAAGGGTGAGGGTATCCGAGCGTAGGTCGACGATGTCGTGCATGGCTACCTCGTGGCCGCCGTCTGCAGGCGCTGGTTGGCCCGGCGGCCCCACTCCGTGTAGGGGTATTCGTCCGCGAGCTTCTTGAAGAGCTGCTGCGCCTCCTTCGGTCGGCCCTCGCGCGCATTGATGTCGGCCAGACGATAGAGGGCTTCGGGGACGACCAGGCTCCGGGGATAGTTCTTGAGCACGCCCTCCAGGCGCTGGCGGGCGGCCACGGGATTGTTCTCGTTCTCCATGTAGTAGGCGGCGACCCACAGCTCCTTCTGGGCGAGGCGGCCGCGGCACACGTCGATCTTGGCGAGGGCGTCGGAGGCGTAGCGGCTGTCGGGATACTCGCGCACCAGCTTCTTGAACTGGTCCATGGCCTTGACGGTGAGGCCCTGATCCTGCTCCACCGGCTTCAGCTGGTCGTAATAGCTCATGGCCAGCCGGTACTGGACGAGGTCGGCGATCTCGTGACGCGGGTAGAAGGCCATGAAGGCCTCGAACTCCTTGATGGCCTTGTCGAAGGTGCCTTCACGGTAGTACGTCTCGCCGATGAGGAAGCGCGCCCGGGCCGCGTACTGCGACTGCGGATGCCGCTCCACGATCTTCTGGAAGCTGGCGCGCGCCTGCGGATAGTACTTCTTGTTCATGTCCTGCTCGCCCTGCTGATAGAGGTCCTGGGCGGGAAGGAGGGCCTGGGGCTTTTGGCGGAACATGTCCTCGAGATACGCGCAGCCCGATGACAGCAGCGCGACGACGAGGGTGCAGGGCACCGCGGCGCGGCGCAGAAGCGTGGCGGGGCGCATCAAAAAGGAAGTCAGCATCAAGAGGGTCAGTCCAATTGGGCCACAGTTTTACGGGCAGATGCGGCCAAAGTCAAGGACGTTGACAGCCTTGGAGCCCCTCAGTAGTATCATCCCCAGTCATGCCCCTGCCCAAGATGTACCGGGTGAGGCAGTCCTTCCATCGTGACCGCTTGGCGGACATACCGGCCGGAGTGCGAGCAACGATGGCCGCCGCACACCTGCCTATCAAGGCGGGCGACACCGTGGCTGTTGGTGCGGGCAGCCGGGGCATCGCCAACATCGACCTCATCGTCCGCGCCGTCGTCGGATACCTGAAGGAGATCGGCGCCAAGCCCTTCGTCTTCCCCGCCATGGGTAGCCACGGCGGCGCCACGGCCGACGGCCAGCGCGACGTCCTCGCGCACTACGGCATCACCGAAGCCACCATGGGCTGCGAGATCCGCGCCGGCATGGACGTGGTGCAGGTGGGAGCGGCGCTCGGGCTGCCGGTTTGGCTCGACAAGACCGCCTCGGAGGCGGACTGGATCGGCCTGGTCAACCGGGTCAAGCCCCATACCGATTTCAAAGGATCGATCGAGTCGGGCCTGTTCAAGATGATGACGATCGGGCTCGGCAAATACCAGGGGGCGACCCAGTATCATCGCGCCAACGTCAACCACGGCTATGAGACCGTGATCACGGCCGTCGGGCGGGAGATGCTGGGCAAGGCGCGCATTGGCTTCGGTGTCGGCATCGTGGAAAACGGCTACGATGAAACCGCGAGGGTCGAAGCCTTCAACGCCGCCGACCTCGAGGCGGGCGAGCGCCGCCTGCTCAAGGACGCGCGCGACTGGATGGCGCGCCTGCCGTTCTCGCCCAT
>JBKOVG010000177.1:0-14281 GCA_046723845.1 Candidatus Methylomirabilota bacterium
ATCGATGTCGGCGCACAGGTCCTCGACGTGGATCTTGCAGCCGACCCGTTCGCCGAGGAACGTGACGTTCGAGCCGGTGACGGGACCCAGATCCACCACCTCGGCGGCCGGCCGCGCGAACAGCAGTGACAGGAAGCTCGCCAGAACCTTGCTCGCGTAAACCGTCTCGGCAGCCACCGGAGTGACTGTACGCGGCTCCCGGCTCAGAAGCGGACGAGCTCGCCGTTCACGGAAGACGGCTCCGGCTTCTGCGTATCCGGCTTCCCGGTCTTCGCTTCGGCCTCGAAACCTCCGATCGTCTGGTCCGCCGTGGTCGGCTGATCCTTCTTCTGCATGTCGATACTGCCCCGGAAGTGCGAGCCGTCGGCGATCGCGACTCTCGGAGCCACGATGTCGCCCTCCACCGATCCGCTCTCCTTGATGTCGACCTTCTCGGTCGCGATCAGGTTGCCCGTCACCTGACCGAGGACGACGATCGCCTTGGCAGTGACCTGCGCCTTGATACGCGCGTTCGAGCCCACCGTGAGTACGTGGTCGCTCAGCTGGATCTTGCCTTCCACGCACCCCTCGACGGTCAGATCCTCGCTGGCACTCAACTCGCCGTTGATGACGATGCTCTTTCCCATACCCGACCGCTCATCGTACATAGGCCGTGGCTCCTTCTGCGTCTGCTCGAATCGATCAGACGACGTCGACGAGTGGGGCGGTGTTGGCGACGAAAGGGGCGGGACCGGCATCGAAGAGGACGGTGCCTGCACCGGTTCCGCCGGGACACTTTTCGGCTTTGGTGGCTCCTCACGTTTCCACATGGGCCTCGCCTCCGTGCGTGCTCGGTCCTTGTCTTTCGTCCCAAACAACCACTGTCGGGACCGCGCACAATGAGGGGATGAGTATACCCCTGGCCTTGGCCGACTCAAGAACGTTTGTGCGCATTCTTCGTCTGGGGCCCCCGGACGGCGGCCGCCCGTAGTGTCCGAATATTGGGCCGAGCCGGCCCTTGTGCACGAGCATGAGCGTAGACAACATTAGTACCCTCTGGCGGCGGCCGCCCCGGCCGTGGGCCCGAACAACATGACATAAGGTGCCAGACTCGGACGCGGAACGCCCGAGGAGCCGATGGCACAGCGCCGGTGGCCACCTTCCAGTTCGACCGGATCGGCACCCAGATGATCGACGAGATGGGCGCCGAGACGCTGATGTGGGCGTCCGACTACCCGCGCACCAACGGTGTTTGGCCGGAGTCCTCGAAGTACATCGAGGAGCAGTTCGGCCACCTGCCAGCCGACGTCGTCCACAAGATCACTTGCGAGAACGCCGGGACGTTCTATGGCCTGATGTAGGCCAACCGCCTCACGCCGCGGATCAGGGCGCCCTGGCCTAGCGCCCGCCTTCCTGCAGGCGTATCCGACCCCGGCGACGCTGATGACGCTGACCGAGCGGCAGTGGCAACGGTGGGCGAAGGCGGCGGGCCGAAGGCCGCGCTTTGCTTCGTCAGCATCGTTATCACGCGCCCTCCGGCAGTGCCGAGGACTCCGTCCAGCGCATCGACCCTTCGGCGACAACTGGAGCTTCGAGATTCCTTCACTTCGTGGCAGGCGATCCTTCCAGCAGCAGCCCGAGGACGCGGTCGGCGACGCCGCGCCCTGATCGAGCCACATCCTGCCAGATGAAGCGAGCGCTGTGCGGGCCCAGCGCGTCGCGGGCCGCATCGCGGTCGGTGCTGTCGTCGAACAGCACCACGATGCGATGCACGCGGCTTGCGCGCGCGAGCACTCGCAGCTCATGGAGAGAGCCGAGATTCCCCGCGCGCAGGCCACGGAGGTCCATCAGCACCACCTCCGACCGCGCCACCAACCCGTCGAGGGCCCGCTGCCACGTCGAGTCGAAGCAGTAAAACTCGTTGACGCGAAAGCGTCCGTCCGGGTCCGTGGCGAGATCGAGCGATCCCAGGCGGCGCTCCAGGTCCGCCACGCTACCGATGAACCGCTCCTGGAGACGGCCGGACACGAACGCGAACAGCTCGTCCGGCTCGAGCGTGCGGAGGGCGAGGTCGGTACCTGCGATGAGGCAGGCCGGTCCGCTGTACCGCCAGGACTCGACGACGTCGTCGAACAGGGCCTGTACCTGGATGTCTCTACGGAATACGCGCAGCACCAGCAGCATCGGCGCGGGAACCGGCGCCACGAGGAAGGAGCGCAAGGCCAGCAGACCAACGGGGATCCAGAGCCAGCAGGCCATCACCCACAGCGCGGTCGCCCCGACACCATGGCTAGCGCTGAGCGCCTCCATGAGGAGTGCGACCAGCCAGAGGCCCCCGAACAGGTATACGGGCTCGGAGAATCGCTTGGCAACATAGCCCGCGGCGAGCAGGCGCGCGCTGTGCCAGGCCGGCCATGCCATCACCACCCACGGCGCGAAGACGAACAGCGCGAAGACTCCGGTGGCCGGGAGGATGCCGAGAAGCCACAGAATCGCTGGCGAACCGCCGGGTGACTCCATCATGCGCGCGAGTATCTCGGTGCCCATCACCGACGAGCCCACGAGGACCAGGAATATGGGCAGCAGATGCGGTCCCGTGGCGCGCGCGTTGCCGCCGAAGGCGAGAGTGAACACTGCCAGGGGCGGCAGGATCGTGGTGACGAGCCACCCCACTACCACCCAGAGCTGCTGCTCCTCTGTGGAACGCAGCCAGAGCAGCACGGCCATTGCCAGCATGTAGCCCACGCTCCACGCGCCGATGCGCGCCCAGCCCCATCGCCTCAGGAGACCCAGCGCCGGCACCATGACCCATGCATAGACGAGTCCCATCAGCGAGAGCTTGATCGGCCCGTAGCCGCCCTCCGTGTAGACGAACGTGAGCCCGAACCAAGCCTGCGACAGCCCGATGGCCAGCGATATTGCGCCGAAGGCCAGGGCAAGGCGCCACCGCGCCCGTCGGTTTTGCATCATGCTGGCGGTGGACGGCCGGTCAGGAGTAGCAGAGGCGATGGCGAGGGACGCTGGACCGCCTTGAGCCGTGTCGTCACTCGGTGGAGCGGCTATGGTCATGAGAGCAAGGAGTCGGCCGCGATAGCGTGCGGCCACGATGCGTCCGACGCCCGCGGCGAGCACCACTGCAACGATGACCACGAAGATGACCTTGCCGTCCCACATGGCGGCTGCTGTTCAAGCAATGCCCTCAGGCAGGGAACGTTGTCAACACTCCATGCACGGTCTCGGTGGCGTTGTCGAGGCCGGCGCACCCGGGGAGATCGCCGCGGGTCAAGCTCTGGGACTTTTTCCAGTAAATGATGAGGAATGTCGACCTCTCAGCTCAGCCGGGAGCGACACCCGGCTGCCACATCCGAGACCCTGGCGTTTCGACATGAACTCGAAGAGGACAGTTGTGAACGCGGCCGGATCGACGCTCGGCGCGTTGCGCGTAGGAAACATTAGAACCCTCCGGCGGCGTGAGCCCCGCCGTGGCCTCCCTCCTCGTGACGTAATCTCCCAGACTCGGACGCGGAACCGATGACACATCGACGACGGAGGGCCGCCGACCTCCCGGAGGTAGTCGAGGAAGATCGGGATGGGCTCGAGCCAGTGGCCGTCGCCATCGATCACAGGATGGTCGAGCTTCGCGCGCACCGCCGTCGACTTGGAATGCTTCGAATAGGCCATGGGTCGAACCTCCTGGTGCGCTTCTAGGGGAATCGCCGGAGCAAGTCAAGCCGCGGGCCCGGTGGAGGATAATGCGCTCATGAAGGGCGACGGGTATCAGGCGATCGTGGTCGGAGCTGGCCACAATGGCCTGGTTGCCGCGTGTTACCTCGCGCGCGCCGGCCTCCGCGTGCTCGTGCTCGAGCGGCGGCACCTGGTCGGCGGCGCCTGCGTGACCGAGGAGATCTTTCCCGGCTTCAAGGTCTCCACCGCCGCCTACGTCAACAGCCTCTTCCGGAAGGAGATCATCCGCGACCTGCGCCTGGCGGACTACGGCTACGAGGTGCTCGCGCGAAGCCCGTCGTCGTTCACGCCGCTTCCAGACGGCCGCTCTCTCACCTTCGGGCCGGACCCGGCTCTCAACTACGCCGAGATCGCCCGGTTCAGCGTCCGCGACGCCGCGCGCTACCCCGAATACGAGGCCATGCTGGAGCGCGTCGCCGCCTTCGTCGAGCCCACTCTCGACATGACCCCGCCCGATCTGCGGCGCCCTGGCCTCCGTGGGCTGAAGGGCCTCCTCGGGCTCGGTCGATCTTTCGGCCGACTCGGGGATGGAGCCGCCGAGGCCGTCGAGCTGCTCACCGGCCCCGCCCGCGCCATCCTCGATCGCTGGTTCGAGTCCACCCCACTCAAGGCCACTCTCGCCACCGACGCGATCATCGGCGCGATGGCGAGCCCCTCGACGCCGGGCACGGGCTACGTGCTCTTCCACCACGTCATGGGGGAGACCGACGGTCGGCGTGGCGTCTGGGGCTACGTGCGGGGCGGCATGGGCGGCCTGACCCAGGCGCTGGCATGCGCCGCGCGTGACCTCGGAGTGGAGATCCGCTGCGAGGCGCCGGTGGCCCGCATCCTCGCCCGTGACGGGCGCGTCACTGGCGTGGCGCTGGAGAGCGGCGAGGAGCACCGGGCGCCCATCGTGGCGAGCAGCGCGGATGCCCACGTGACCTTCCTCCGGCTGATGGCGCCCGAGGCCACCCCGGAGGCCTTCCGCTCGGCGGTGGCGCGCATCTCCTACGAGAGCGCCTCACTCAAGATCAACGTGGCCCTCAGTGAGCTGCCGAGCTTCACCGCCTGCCCCGGTACCGCCCCCGGCCCGCAGCACCGCGGCACGATCCACATCTGTCCCGATCTCGACTACATCGAGCGGGCCTTCGACGACGCCAAGTACGGCCGGCCCTCCGAGCGGCCCGTGCTCGAATGCACGATTCCCTCTGTGGTCGACCCCACCGTCGCCCCTCCCGGCCGGCACCTGATGTCGATCTTCGTGCAGTACGCGCCCTACGCGCTGCGGGAAGCGACGTGGGACGGGCTGCGCGAGCCCTTCGCCGATCGGTGCTTCGCCCTGCTCGACGAGTATGCGCCCAACTTCAGCCGCTCGGTGCTCACCCGGCAGGTCCTGGCTCCGCCCGACCTGGAGCGCATCTTCGCGCTCACCGGCGGCAACATCTTCCAGGGCGCGATGACGCTGGGCCAGCTCTTCTCGCTGCGGCCGCTGCCGGGATGGGCGAGCTATCGCACGCCGGTGGCGGGACTCTACCTCTGCGGGGCCGCCGCGCATCCGGGCGGCGGGGTCATGGGCGCACCGGGCCGGAACGCGGCCCGCGAGATCCTGCGCGATCGACGCTTCCGCTTCCTCACGACGTGAAGGCCTAGATCCGAAGTCCTCCCGCCAGCGGGGCAGAATCACCCACTTCGGAGGGCAGGCAACGTCGGGC
This sequence comes from Candidatus Methylomirabilota bacterium, assembly GCA_046723845.1. GTDB lineage: Bacteria > Methylomirabilota > Methylomirabilia > Rokubacteriales > CSP1-6 > AR37. The sequence continues at coordinate 5,418 of JBKOVG010000177.1, forward strand.
ATAACGCCCCGTGAATTGCTGACCGGCAGGACGGGCATTCGTCCCTCGAGCGGCCCCTGGGTCCTCGTGCCCTGCCCATCGCCGGACGGGCGGCTTCTGTGGTACGTTCGTGGACGCTTCGCGATCGGCAAGCACCGAAGAGGAGCCGGCCATGACCGACCTACCCGAGTTGGTGATCGACGGCGATGGGCATGTGATCGAGGTCAACGAGACGTACGAGCGGATCGATCCGAAGTACCGCGAGAGGCGCCCCCTCTACACCCAGGCGTCTCGGGGCAACATCGTCCGCCTCGTGGACGGCAAGGTCTGGGGACCCGACACGGAGTGCGGATTCGTGGGCGTCAACGGCAACCTGCCGCCGCCCAAGGGCAAGGCCATCCACTATCGCCGCATGGGCACCTACAATCCCTGGGCGCGCCTCGCCGACATGGACCGCGACCAGATCGACGTGGCCGTCATCTACCCGACCGACGAGCTGCCGCTCACCGTCACCCACGACGCGGGCTTCGCCGCCGCCCGGGCGCGCGCGTACAACGACTGGCTCCACGACTACTGCGAGGTGTGCCCGCCGCGGCTCAAGGGCATCGGCATCGTGGCCCTTCAGGACGTGGAGGGCGCGATCGCGGAGATGCATCGCGCCATGACCACACTGAAGATGGTCGGCATCCAGATCGGGTGCACGGTGCGGGAGGACACGCTGCTAAGCGACGCGCGCCTCACCCCCTTCTGGGCGGAAGCCGAGCGCTTGGACGTGCCGATCGCCGTCCACGGCCCCGCGTTGCCGTCCTTGTTCCGGGGCTACTTCGACCTCAACCGCCCGGACCACATGCTCGAAGCCTCCCACATGGCGCACACGTTCGCGCAGATGCTCGCGTGCTCCAACATCATCACGGGCGGGGTCCTGGAGCGGTTCAGCCGGCTCAAGATCGCATTCCTGGAAGCAGGCGCGGGGTGGGTACCCTACTGGATGCATCGCATGGACGAATACAACGAGGTCGCGCCCGAACGGTGGGCGCACATCTCGGCCAAGCCCAGCGAGTACGTGAAGAGCGGCCGCGTCTTCTTCAGCTGCGAGCCGGGCGACGAGTTCATCCCGTTCTTCATCGACCACGTCGGGGAGGACGCGATGCTGTTCGCCTCGGACTATCTCCACTTCGACGCGCTCTTCGTCGGCGAGCCAGGGCACGACGGCCACCCCTATCCCGGGACGGTTGCCACGCTGCTCGGGCGCAAAGACGTGCCCGACTCTGCCAAGCGGAAGATGTTGCTCGACAACAGCCTGAAGTTCTACGCGATGGACAAGGGGAAGCTCGGCCGCCGTGGCATGGCGGTGGCGCGTCCGGAGCCCGAGGAGGCGCGTCGGGCCACCGTGCCGGGAACCATCTCCGCGCGGTAGCTAGCCTAGATTCTCAGCCTGACGCCAGCACGCTCCTCCTGGAGCGTGGAGGCCTTCGTGCGGTCGTCGCCGCCCCAGCCGCGATTCATCGCCTCGAGCAGCTCCATCTGGCAGAGCTCGAGCAAGCGGGTGGGCACGCCGTGCTGGGTGGCCAGGTCGCCGGCCAGCCGGAAGTCCTTGTAGGCAAGCGCGAGGGCGAACCGAGGAGCAAAGTCCCCACGGAACAGGGTCGCCGGCATCCGCTTCGTGAACGTCATGTTGCCGCCCACGATGCAGCCCTCTCGGAAGGCCTCGACCAGGCGAGGAACCGCGACGCCGGCCTTGGCGCCGAGGGTCAGGCACTCCGCGAGCAGCAGGTCGATGCTCATGGCGAGGGCATTGTGGGCGATCTTGGTGACGGACCCCGCCCCCAGCGCGCCCATCCACACCACGCTCTTGGCGAACGTGTCGAGCACGGGCCGCACGCGACGCAGGATCGCCTCTTCGCCGCCCACGAACAGCGTGAGCTGTCCCTCGAGGGCGCCTTCCCGACCGCCGTCGAGGGGCGCGTCGAGGAGGTGCGCCCCGCGCGCCGCCAGCGCGCCGCCGACGTCTCGCACGACGACGGGAGCGTTGGTCGTGTGATCGATCACCACCGCCCCCGGTGGCACCCCTTCGAGCACCCCGCCCGGACCGCGCGTCACCGCCTGCATCTCCGGCGGACCGGGTACGCAGATGCAGACGACGTCGCACTGCGCGGCCACCTCCCGCGGCGAGTCCGCCCACGCCGCGCCCCGGGCGAGCAAGGGCGCCGCCGCCTCTCGCCGGCGATCGTGAACCACGAGCGCGAACCCCGCGCCCAGTACGAAGCCCGCCATGGGCGCTCCCACATTTCCCAAGCCGATGAATCCGACGCGCATCGCGTCCTCCCCTTCTCAGTCCGAGCCCGGCCGCTCCGGGAGCAATCCCTCCGGGCGCCGGATCATCAGCACAACCAGTACGATGCCCACGAAGATCTGTTGGGCGGCGGCGAGCCGCACGCCCGTGAGGAACGGGATCACGTCCTTCAGGAACCGGCTGCCTTCGAGGAGTCCCAGGAGCACCACCGAGCCGAGCAGCGCCCCCCGGTTGTTGCCGCTCCCGCCCAGGATCAGCGCGAGCCAGACGAAGAGGCTCTCCTGGGGCAGGAACATGTTCGGCTCGATGTAGGCGAGATAGTGGGCGAAGAGGATTCCTGCCAGCCCCGCCACGCCCGCCCCGAGCGCGAAGGCCTGGACCTTGAACTGGAACACGGGCTTGCCCGCGACGGCGGCCACGATCTCGTCCTCGCGAATGGCGCGGAGCACGCGGCCGAAGGGTGAGCGGCGCAGACGCTCGAGGGCCAGGTAGACGAGCCCGACCGCGGCCAGCACGAGGGCGAGGTAGAAGAGGTCGTAGTGTCCGCTGAAGCGCGCGTGTAACGGGCGCGGGATCGCCGTCACGCCGTTGGCGCCGCGGGTGAGCCACGTCTCGTTCAAGAGGAACAGGCGCAAGACTTCGGCGAAGCCGAGGGTGACGAGGGCGAGGTAGTCCTCGCGCAGACGCAGGGCGACCATGGCCAGCCCCGCCCCGGCGACGGCGGCGAGGACAACTCCCGCGGGCCACGCAGCGGCGAGGGGGGTGCCGGCGACCGCGCAGAGCGCGGAGGTGTACGCGCCGATGGCGAAGAAGGCGACCACGCCCAGGTTCACGAGTCCCGTCAGGCCCCATTGGACGTTGAGGCCGAGGGTCAGGAGCGCGCGCACCCCGACCAGCGTGGCGATGGCGGTGAGGTAGGCGGTCACGTGCGCGCGCCCGCGAGGCCGGTGGGCCGCACCAGCAGCACGACGAGGATGATCGCGAAGCCAATCGCGGTCTTGTAGGTGGGGGGGACCACGAGGGTTCCGGCCTCTTCCACGATGCCGACGATCAAGGCGCCGAAGAGAGCGCCCGGGGCCGATCCCACGCCGCCCAGGATGGCCGCGGCAAAGACTGAGATGATGAGGCCGGCGCCCATCAAGGGATCGATGCTCGCGTCGAGCCCGAGGAAGACGCCGGCGCCGCCGGCGAGCGCGCCGCCCCCCAGGGTGGCCACCGCGATCACCCGCTCGGTAGGCACGCCCTTGACGGCGGCGAGGAGCGGGTTGTCGGCGGTCGCGCGCATGGCGATGCCGAGCCGGGTGCGGCGGAGAAGCGTCTGGGCGAGCGCCATCAGGATCACGGCCACGCCCAGAATGAGGAGCTGATCGCGCCCGATCCGGAGCCCAGCCACGCTCAGCGCGCGCGTCACCGGCACGTCGTAGCTCCGGAAGTCGTTGCTCCAGATGAAGCGCACGACGTTCTCGAGGACGAAGGCGACGCCGATCGAGGCGATGGCCAGCGAGAACGGGCGCCGCTCGCGCATGGGCCGGAACGCGATGTAGTCGACGGCGAGGGCGACGGCCCCGGTGCCCACGAGGGCGCCGAGCCAGGCTAGGCCGAGCGGAGTGCGCAGGCTCTGGTTCAGCACCAGCGCGACGTAGGCGCCTACGGTGAGATAGGTGCTGACGGCGAAGTTCGGAAAGCGCAGGAGCCGCCAGAGGAGCGAGAAGGCGACGGCGGGGAGGGCGAGGATGCCGCCCGTCACGAGGCCGTTCCACACGTACTGCGCGAGGGGCGGCATCCTCCGCGGGCCGTCAGGGATTGATGACCGTCACGAGCTCGGACTTGCCCTTTCGTATCTGCTGCACGCTGAACGGGGCCGAGAGGATGTCGCCGATCTGGTCGAAGTCGCACGACCCCGAGGCGCCCTCGTAGTTGATCTTCTTGCCCTCCAGGAGGAGCTTGGCGCCGTCCGCGAAGGAGTACACGATCGTCCCGGGCGGGTTCGAGACGGTGCGGAGATGATCCTTGATCACCGTTCCCGACACCTCTCCCTTGCCGGCGGCCAGGGCCAGCGCCACCAGCGACATCTGGTCCCACGCCTGCGGGGCGTAGGGGCTCTGGTCGCCGCGGGGAACGGCGGCCGAGAACTCCTTGTAGGCCGGCGAGTCGAAGAGCGGGGCCCGGTCCATATTCCAGATGCCCTCGGCCACCTCTGGCCCCACGCCCTCGATGAACTTGGCGTTGATGGCGAAGGTCGGCCCGAGGATGGCGCCCTTGTAGCCGGCCTTGTAGATGTCCTTGGCCATGACCACGGAGTCCGGAGTGTAGCCTTCGAGCATGATCAGATCGGGATTGGTGGCGAGCACCCGCGTCACCTCGCTGCGGTACGACGGCTTCTTGTCCTCGTAGATGAGGTTGTCGGTGATGGTGACGCCGGCCGCCTTCAGCACGCCCGTGAAGGCATCCCCGAAGGACACGGCGTAGGGCGTCTGGAGGGCGAGGTAGGCGACGCGTCTCCACTCCTTCTTCGTGGCCGCGAACTTTGCGTACATGCGCCCCTGCAGGTTCGTGTTCGGCTGCGTGCGCGCGATGTAGCCCTTGTGATCGCCCTGCGTCACGGAGTCCGCGCCCGACACGCCGATCACGAAGACCTTGGCTTCTACGCAGAGAGGCCGAACGGCGAGCGTCACCGCGGAGGCCCAGGTGGAGACGATGGCCACCACCCGGTTCACGTCGATCAGCTTGCGCGCCGCGCGCACGCCGGCCTCGGCGTTGGTCTGGTCGTCTTCGTGGAAGAGGGCAACGGGCCGGCCGTGGATGCCCCCGGCCTTGTTGATCCGCTCCACCACCGCCACCACCGCCCGCTGCATGTCGGGTCCGTAGGAGCCGCCGGCCCCGGTGAGGGGACACAAGGTCCCGATGGGGATGGGTTCCTTCGATTGCGCGGAGAGGATGGCCGGCGCGCCCAGCACCAGACCCGCCGTCGTCGATGCCTTCAAGAGCTCGCGCCGCGTCAGTGTCGTCATGTCTGACTCTCCCAGGTGAGGTCAGCCGCCGAGATAGAGATGCCGGATCTCCGGGTCGTCGCGCAGCGCAGCGCCTGCCCCTTCCGCACGGACGCGGCCCATGGCGAGCACATACGCCCGTTGACACAGGGCGAGCGACTCGCGGGCGTTCTGCTCCACGAGCAGGATGCCGAGCCCCCGCGCGTTGATCTCGCGCACGCGATCGAAGACGAGGCGCTGGAGCACGGGCGCGAGTCCCGCCGACGGCTCGTCGAGGAGCAGCAGGCGCGGCTCCACCATCAGGGCCATGGCCATGGCGAGCATCTGTCGCTCGCCGCCCGACAGCGTGCCGGCACGGGCGCGCCGACGCTCGGCCAGGATGGGGAAGAGCTCGGCGACCGCGGTCGCCCGATCCGTCAGCGCGGCCGGCGCCGCCCAGGCGCCGATGGTGAGGTTCTCCCACACGCTGAGCGAGGCGAACACGTTCGCCTCCTGTGGCACGTAGCAGAGCCCGCTGCCAACGATGCGCTGGGTGCCCGCGCCGGTGATGTCGACGCCGCCGAGCGCGATACGGCCAGCGCGAGGGCGCACGAGCCCGGCCATCGCCTTCAAGAGCGTGGACTTCCCCGCCCCGTTCGGACCGATAACGGCGACCAGCTCGCTCTGCTCGACGCGAAGCGAGAGGCCGCGGAGGATGTCGCTGTCTCCGTAGCCAGCGACGAGATCCCGCACCTCGAGGAGCGCGGTCACCGGGCCGCCCCCAGATAGGCCTCGAGCACGCGCGGATCGCGCCGCACGTCCGCGAAGGGACCCTCCGTGAGCTTGGAACCCTGAGCCATCACCACCACTGGATCGCAAAGCTCGGTAACGAGGTCCATGTCGTGCTCGATCAGGAGGAAGGTGCGCCCGGCTGCCCGGAGGGCGCGAATCACTTCGACCAGCGAGCGCATCAGCGTGGGGTTCACGCCCGCACCCGGCTCGTCGAGGAGGATCAGGCGCGGGTTGCTCATGAGGGCACGTGCCAGCTCGAGCAGCTTCTTCTGGCCGCCGGAGAGCGTTTCCGCCCGCGCCGCGGCCAGATGCCCGAGCTCCATGGAGTCGAGGATGGCGCGGGCCCGCTCGCGCAGGCCGGTCTCCTCGGCGCCCACGCGCGTGGGCGTGGCGAACACGTGCGCCAGCTTCTCGCCCGCCTGGTGGTGGGCGTAGACGAGCATGTTTTCCAGCACGGTCATGCGTCGGAGGGGCCTCGGAATCTGGAAAGTGCGCCCGATCCCCCGCCGGGCGATGACGTGGGCCGAGAGCCCGTCGAGACGGTCGGCGCCGAGGTGGATCCGACCGCCGTCGGCGCGCGTGAGGCCGCTGATGACGTCGAAGAGGGTCGTCTTGCCCGCGCCATTCGGCCCGATGAGCCCCGTGATCGAGCCTTCGTCTACGGAGAGGCTGCAGCCGGCGAGTGCCTCGACGCCGCCGAAGCGCTTGGTGACACCGCTGACGGTGAGGAGTTCGGTCGTGACAGGATCCCCCGTGGCCTCGGCGTTCAGGACCGCGGCGCCTCTGGGTCTCTCAAATCGCCGCGTATCATATGCCATGCTCCAGGACCCTCGCAACGCGCCATGGACTCAAGGCTGGGCCGTCACCGACGCTGTCTCGTGCATGGCCGACCTCGGCGCACGCTGGGACCAACGGCTCGCCCGCGCTGCGCGACCACCGCGAGGATCAGTCTCTCTCGCGCACGCTCAGCACGGGGCACGGCGCCAGCCGGATCACGCGGTCGGCGACGCTACCCAGCAGCGCACGGTCGAGTCCCCCTCGTCCGTGCGTGCCCAGCACGATGAGGTCGGCTCGCTCCCGCGTGGCCGCCGACACGATCTCCTCGTGCGGCACCCCCGGGCAGACGACCCAGCGCACCTCGAGGCCCGCGGCGGCCGCTCCGGCCGTCCACTCCCCGAGCATGTTCTCGGCCCACCGCTGGGCTGCGTCGAAGACATCACGGGCGTGCTCCATGGTGAACAGCCCCTCGGGATAGTGCGGCACCTCCACGAGAACATGGAGAAGCACGATCTCGGCTCCGAGCCGCGCCGCGAGCTGCCGGGCCACCGCCCAAGCCTGTTCCGAGCCGGACGAGAAGTCCGTCGGGACCAGCATTCGCGTGAACGCTGCGGCGGCAGACTCAGGAGTCATGACTTGGCAGGTCCCTGGCCACGCCGTCCGCGCGCGGATGATACGGATAGTCTCGACATCCTTACCCTCCTCCCCATGAACGCTGCCATGATAGCGCGACCACGGGAACCGCATCGCCAGGCGTTGACAGTCGCGATGGCTCTGGTGTGTCGTGAGACGCGCGTCGCGCGTGAGCGGCGGCGAAGCCGGAGGGCTGACGATGCCGAGAGTGATGTGGAAGACGACATGGTCGATGTTGGGCGTGATCCTCGCCCTCTGCGCGGGCACGAGCGGGGCGCAGACGGTGGATGGCTCGGTCATCGATCCAGACGCCGAGCTGGTGGTGGCCGTCCCCGACGACACCACCAACATGGACCAACGCGTCGGCATGGGCTCCACCCGCTCCGCCTACATCCGCCAGGTCTTCGAAAGCCTCGCGGACGTGACCCACAGGGCAAGCCGGTGCCGGGCCTCGCGCTGAGGTGGAAGCCCGTGGGCGAGCTCGCGTGGGAGTTCACCCTGCGCCGCGGCGTGAGCTTCCACAATGGCGAGGCGTTCATCGCCGACACGGTGCTCTTCAACCTCGACCGCATGCTCCGGAAGAACCTCGACCGGGTGGGGCGTCAAGGACGTGACCGCGGCCACCTCCTTCGAGAAGGTCTATCCGACCGTGTCGCGCTGGGAGAAGACGGGCGAGTACACCGTGCGCATCCACACGAGCAAGCCGCTGCCCAACCTGTGGGACGCCATCGGGCGCGAGCCCCTCGCGCCGCGTGAGTACACGGTCAAGAACGGCGTGGACGCTCAACGAGCAGCCGATGGGTACCGGCCCCTGGAAGATGAGCACCTGGAAGCGCAACGGCTCGATGCGCTTCGAGCGCTACGAGAGCTACTGGGGCTCGCCGCTATCGCAGAACTTGCTTCCGGCCTGGACCTTCGCGCCACAGCTCGAACAAACGGCACCGAACGGTGCGCCGCATTCGCGACAGAATCGTGCCCCCTCGCAGTTCTTTGCCTGGCATCGAGGACACTCCATGCGTCTTGCGCCTCTACCGCGCTACGTCAGGTCCGTCGCTGAAGAGTGACGGAACGAACGTATGTGGATCCGCCGGCTCGGTGAGGAGCGCTTGCTGTCGCGGGGTGAGCGGGACATCGGGTGGCGGAAGGACCCGCGCCCGCGACCATGCCATCTGGGAGACGCAATACTTGAAGAGCAGAGTCCGGCGCTCGTGGTCGGCTCTCCACCGGGCGGTGCCGTGCATCACCGCCTCGGAGAACAATACGACCGACCCCGCTGGGATCTCCGGAATGACCACGCATGGGGCCTTTTCCGGGGCCTCGTGGATCTGGCGCGGCAGCTTGAAGTTACTCTTGTGACTCCCGGGAATACACCAGAATCCTCCGCAGTTCGGTCCGGCATCGGTAAGATTCCAGGCCACGAC
>JBKOVG010000107.1:0-4682 GCA_046723845.1 Candidatus Methylomirabilota bacterium
CATCAAGGCGCCGCTGCTGCTCCAGTTCGCCGAGAGCGACGAGCGCATCAACGCGATGTGGCCGGCGTACCAGACCGCGCTGAAGGCGGCCGGCGTTCCGCACGAAGCGTACGTCTATCCCGGCACCCAGCACGGCTTCCACAACAACTCGACGCCGCGCTACCAGGAAGCGGCAGCGAAACTGGCGTGGGAGCGCACCGTCGGCTTCTTCAAGACAAACCTGGCCTGATCGTTCGCGTGACGCCGGGGCGACTCGCCCGACGCCGAGAGAGGAGCGCACCATGGCCACCAGTCGTCACGCGCCGCCGAAGTTCGAGACGGTGCTCTACGAGAAGAAGGGGCCGATCGGCTACATCACGCTGAATCGGCCGGAGAAGCTCAACGCCGCGAACGACCAACTGGTGGAAGAGGTCAACGACGCCCTGTTCGAGTTCGACGCCGATCCGGATCTGCAGGTCGCCATTCTCTCGGGCGCCGGCCGGGCCTTCTGCTCCGGCGCCGACGTGCAGCAGCGCCAGCTGCGCACGCCCGAGGAGATGCGCCGCCTCGGCGGACCGGCGGGGCGCCGCTCCCGCGAGAACGGACTGGCCGACACCGTCAACTGGAAGCCGGTCATCGCCGCCGTCCACGGCTACGCTCTGGGCCTCGGCTACTCGCTCTCCCAGTCCTGTGACCTCGTGGTGGCCGCGGAAGGGACACAGTTCCAGATTCGCGAAGTGCAGCGCGGCCTGGGCGGCGCTCAGCACTGGGTCGCCACGTGGTTCTGGACGGGAAGCCGCTTCGCCAACGAGGTGGCGCTGACCGGCCGGATGTTCACCGCCGAGGAGGCGCTCCCCCACGGCATGCTCAACCAGGTGGTGCCGCGGGCCGATCTGATGTCGGCGGCGGAGGCGCTCGCCGCGCAGATCATCGAGAACCCGCCGCTCGCCGTGCGCGCCAACGTGCGGGTCATGCGGTGGTTCGTCAACGAGATGCAGCGCCAGTCCCGTCTGTACACGCAGGGCCGGGGGCTTCACCTCACCGAGGACTTCCGCGAGTCGGCGGCCGCCTTCGTCGAGAAGCGCAAACCCACATTCAAGGGGCAGTGACCGCCATGGCCTACGAGTTCGCGACTTATGAGAAGCAGGGCCGCATCGCCGTCGTCACCATCAACCGCCCCGAGCGGATGAACTCGCTCCACCCGCCGGCCAACTTCGAGCTCCACGAGATCTGGAACGATTTCGAGCGCGATCCCGACCTCTGGGTCGGCATCGTCACCGGCGCCGGCGACAAGGCGTTCTCGGCCGGCAACGACCTGCGCTTCACCGCCGAGCACGGCCGCGACATGGTGCGCATGGCCGAGAGCGGATTCGGCGGCCTCGCCAACCGAACGACCAACTGGAAACCGATCATCGCTGCCGTCAACGGCTATGCGCTGGGCGGCGGCTTCGAGATGGCCCTGGCCTGCGACATCATCGTGGCCGCCGACTCCGCGCGGCTGGGTCTGCCCGAGCCGCGCGTGGGCCTGATGGCGGGAGCGGGCGGCGTGCATCGCCTGCCCCGCATGATCCCGCAGAAGATCGCCATGGGCTACATCCTCACCGGCCGTCACATGACCGCGCAGGAAGCGCATCGGCTCGGCGTGGTCAACGAGGTCGTGGCGAGGGCCGAGGTCGTGCCCGCCGCACTCAAGTGGGCCAACGAGATCCTGGAGTGCGCGCCCCTGTCCATCCGGGCAAGCAAGCAGGCGGCGCTGATGGGCCTAGGTCATCCTTTGGACATCGCCCTCAAGCTCGGCTACACGGAAGCGGAGCGGATGCGGCGATCCGAGGACACCATAGAGGGACCGCGCGCCTTCGCGGAAAAGCGCAAGCCCAACTGGAAGGCACGTTGAGCTGTCGGCGCTGCTTACACTTCGCCCCGCCATTCGTCCCGTGTCGCAGCTACGTGGCTGCCAATAAAGGAATCCCCGATGTGGCACGAGGGTCGCATCGGCCTGCACCTCGTATCCCAACAATCTCGAAAGGAACGCGCCGGCTGGGACGTTCTGCGCCTCCCCGGCCCGCCGAGCCGGGCCAACGGGGAGCTGGACGTCCTCGACGTCGACCATTCGCGCTTCCTGACCATGCCAAGAAAACGGCGCCACGCTTCAAGAACGAACCTCGAGCATGTCTTTCGTCGAGTGACCCGCGGAGTATCTCTCGCACTCCTCCTTGTCGGTGCCCTCGTTGTCGGGCTGGTGTGGTCGGCAGAAAAGGCCGAGTGGAACGAAGCGACGCGGTCCGGGACCTACGAGCATCCCGAGGTCTTTGTCATGCAGCTCGGAGTCGTTCAATTTCCGTCGGGGTTCACCGACGGGCAGATCAAGGAAGAGCTCGACCGATCCGCACCAGCCGCCCTCGAGAAGGCCGTGACACGGGGTGCGATGCTCCGATCCCTCCGATCTGCCAATCCCGAGTACGCCACCCTCACGGATTCGCAGATCGCGAACAGGCTGTTGAACAGCGATCGGCCCGCGTGGTCGGCCCTCTCGGACGTGGCGATCGGAGATGGCCTGAAGGTCACGCTTCTGCCGGTGTTCCCCCCTTCATTGTTTCATCTCGCTCCGGGGAGTGACATCAGTCATCTCTACGTCGCCCCTTCGCCGGGCCAACCCTCGATCCTCTATACCCGTGGCCAGGCCATGAAGGCCGTGGCCTTCGCGGAGGGGAGGGCGGTGGTCGTTTACGAGAATCTTGCCATCTACTATGACTCTCCCCGCCCTCGTCCCGCTCCGTTTTCACTCCTGCGTGCGCTGACGCTCGTTACGCTCGGTTCGGTGGCCTTGCCGTGGGGCGCTTTCTTCTTCGGGAGACTGATGGCGCGGGGCTTCACGAGGACGGCCAGCTTGGACCACGCCGTAAGACGGGAGCATGTATGCAGCAGGTGTCAGAGTCGAATGGTCGTTCGCGTCGAGCGCGGGGACGCCTTTGAGCGTCTGCTCCTGAGGTTCCGGGACAGACTCCCTTACCGATGCCTCGATTGTGGTCATCGCTTCCTGGATCGTGCAGTATCGAAACATCCGGCTCACTCCAATGATCTGACAGGAGGGTGCTGATGAAGTTCGGACTGCGATACGCGAGCCTGGGCCGCTACTCGAGCGGCCCCGCGGCGGTGGAGCTGGCGCAGGCTGCCGAGGCCGCCGGCTTCGACTCCATCTGGACGGTGGAGCACGTGGTGGTGCCTCACGGCTATCAGTCGCGCTATCCGTATTCCCCGAGCGGGCGGATGGGCTCGGGCCTCGAGGATTTCCCCATCCCCGATCCGCTCATCTGGCTCGCCTACATCGCCTCGGCCACGCGCACGATCAAGCTCGGCACGGCCATCCTCATCCTCCCCCAGCGCAATCCCGTGGTCACCGCCAAGGAGATCGCCACTCTGGATCACCTGGCGGGCGGCGGGCGTGTGCTGCTGGGCATCGGCGTGGGCTGGCTCGCCGAGGAATTCGCCGCGCTCGGCGTGCCCTTCGAGGACCGCGGGCCGCGCACGGACGACTATGTCGCGGCCATGCGTGCCCTGTGGAGCCAGGAGCGCGCGAGCTACCAGGGGCGCTTCGTTTCCTTCGATCAGGTGTTCTGCCGTCCGCTGCCTCCGGAGCGCCGGATTCCCATCATCGTGGGCGGAGACACGGCGGCGGCCGCCCGGCGCGCGGGGCGACTGGGCGACGGCTACTTCCCCGCGCGGCCCGCGCCCCCCGAGCTCCTCGACGAGATGCGACGTGCCGCCGAGGCCGCCGGGCGCGATCCGGTCGGTATCGAGATCACGGTAGCCGCGCCGCCGGAGCCGGCCGAAATCGAGGCGCTGGCCAAGCGAGGGGTGGCGCGCGTGGCCGTGCCCGTCAGCGCCGCCGCCGGATTGCCCGCGCAGGTCAAGACGCCCGACGACGTGCTGCGCTACGGCAAGGAGATGATCGCGCGGTTTCGCTGAGACGACGATCGCTCACTGCGCCGGAACTGCCAAGGGTTCGCCCTTCTTGGCAACGTGGAACACCAGGAACTTCAGCGGGGCGGTCTGGCTGGCGTTCTTGTCGTCATGCACGGTCCGCGGAGGGAGGCTGCCGCCCTGTCCCGCCTTCAGGGTGACCGAGTCTTTTCCGGCGATCTCGAGCAGCATCGTCCCCTCGAGGATGTACGCGAAGGCGTCACCGGGGTGGTAGTGCTTGCCCATGTTCGCCCCAGGCCCAAGCTCGGCGAGGAACATGCTCCCTTCGTTCCCCTCACTCGTGACGAGGTTAACCTTGTAGACCTCCGTGACCTTGACATGCTGCATGGCGTTTACAAAGCTCGTCATGCCTGCACCAATTGCGATACCGAGAGCGAGCGTCACCGCGAGCATAGAGGTCGACGGTTTCATAGCAAGCCTCCTCATTGAATGAGATCCTTTACTTCGCCCTCCGCCTGCTCCAGCCAGAACCGCATGTCCATTTCGCGGTACATCGACGTCGCGACGGCAAGGTGCCGCCGGGCCTCCTCGCGGTCGCCGGTACGGATGGACAGTCTACCCAAGCCGAGGTGGCAGTGGGCCACGAGGGGGCGCATCTCGAGGGTGCCCGCGAGGGCCTTCGCCTCGCGATAGCGTTCCACAGCCGCCGCAGAATTTCTCGCTGATCTCATTTATGAAACCGCAGGACGGACACTTGAGGGCAAACGCACGCCCCACAGAAG
>JBKOVG010000244.1:0-3339 GCA_046723845.1 Candidatus Methylomirabilota bacterium
CTTGGGCAGGCGGCGGCGCACCGGCCGGACGTCATGCGACGGGGTGGCGACGGCCGCTGCCGTCTCCGGCTTCTTCTTCGCGTCGGACAGCGGCTGCCCGACCTTGCAGTTGTCGCGGTAGACCGCCAGCGCCTTCAGACCGAGCTTCCAGCCCTCCATGTAGATCGACTCGATGTCCTCGACCGTGGCCGACTCGGGCAGGTTCACAGTCTTGCTAATGGCCCCGGATAGCGCGGGCTGGACGGCCGCCATCATCCGGACGTGGCCCATGGGGCTGATGGCCCGCTCGCCCATCGCGCAGTCGAACACCTCGTAGTGCTCGGGCCGGAGCCCTGGAGCGTCCACCACGTGGCCGTGCTCGGCGATGTACTCGGTGATCGCCTCCACCTGCTCCTGCTGGTAGCCCAGGCTCTGCAGGGCACGCGGGACCGTCTGGTTGACGATCTGCATGGAGCCACCTCCGACGAGCTTCTTGAACTTCACCAGCGCCAGGTCGGGCTCGACACCAGTGGTGTCACAGTCCATCATGAGGCCAATTGTCCCCGTTGGCGCCAATAGTGAGGCTTGTGCGTTTCTGTACCCATTTGCCTCACCGAGGGCCAGGCACTCCTTCCAGGCGGCAACGGCCGCGGTATGGATCTCGCGGTCCATGCCGCCGAGGGTCTTGATCTCGCCGCAGGCGTCGGCGTGCTTGCGCATGACCCGCTTGTGGGCCGAGGCGTTGCGCTGGTAGCCGTCGTAGGGACCGACGACGGCGGCCAGTTCCGCGGACCGGCGGTAGGCGGTGCCGGTCATCAGCGACGTGATCGCGGCGGCGATCGCTCGCCCGCCCTCGGAGTCGTAGGCATGGCCGGTCGCCATCAGCAGCGCACCGAGGTTGGCGTAGCCGATGCCGAGCTGCCGGTAGGCCCGCGTAACGGCGGTGATCTTCTCGGTCGGGAAGTCCGCGAAGCAGATGGAGATGTCCATCGCCGTGATGATCAGCTCGGTGATCTGCCGGAACCGCTTGACGTCGAAAGCATTTTCCTCATTTAGGAATTTGAGCAGATTAATGCTCGCGAGATTGCAGGAAGAATTATCCAAATGGACATATTCACTACAGGGGTTAGACGCGGTAATTCTTCCTGATTCCGGGCAGGTATGCCAATCGTTAATTGTGCCGTCGTACTGGATTCCTGGGTCGGCGCATTCCCAGGCGGCCTGCGCCATCTTGCGGAACAGGTCCTTGGCGTCGACGGTCTCGATCGCCTCGCCTGTCCGCCTGGCCGCCAGGTCGAACTTGCCGCCCGCCTCCACGGCCTGCATGAACTCGTCGGAGACCCGTACCGAGTTGTTGGCGTTCTGGTACTGGACGCTGGTGATGTCCCTCCCGCCGAGGTCCATGTCATACCCGGCGTCGCGCAGGACCCGGATCTTGTCCTCCTCGCGCGCCTTGGTCTGGATGAACTCCTCGACGTCAGGGTGGTCGACATCGAGGACGACCATCTTGGCGGCCCGGCGGGTGGCACCGCCCGACTTGATCGTGCCCGCGGAGGCGTCGGCGCCGCGCATGAACGACACGGGGCCGCTCGCGGTGCCCCCCGACGACAGCAGTTCCTTGCTGGACCGGATCCGGGAGAGGTTCACGCCCGCGCCCGAGCCGCCCTTGAAGATCAGGCCCTCTTCCTTGTACCACTCCAGGATCGAGTCCATCGTGTCGTCAACGGCCAGGATGAAACAGTTGTGCACCCTGAGATTGCCGGAGAGGTATTCACCGCTCTCGGTCTGGATGTCGTAAACCTTCATCGGGCCAAGGGGCTCGATTCGCGCGACCTCCAGACGCTTGATGCCACGTGCTGAACGCCCAGGCAATTCGAAGCTGCGCTCGAGCTTCTCCGACTTCACCGGATCGATGAAGCCAATCTCGTCGGCGAAGATGCGACGGTCGCCAGCCGTCTGGATACGCAGTGTCCAGCAGCCCTTGCGGTCGGCGCGAGAGTCGTTCTTGAAACCGACCCGCGAATAGATGCCGAAGCGGAGAAGCAGCCGCTGCATCCCCCGGATCAGGCGCTCCGGGATCATGTCGACTTCAACCACCGTGGATGCCGCCCGGGCCGAGACGAAGCCCTCAGCCTGGAAGACGCTCCTCAGGTAGGCCGCCACCACCGGCAGGGGCGCGTCATAGAGGCGCTCCGGCACCTGCATGTCCACGCCGCGTGCGAGCAGGCCCCAACGCTCGATGAACGGCCTCAGACATTCACCGTAGAGCCTGGTCCGACGGCAGTCGAGCTTCGTGTCCTGGGTCTCCACCGCCCGTTCATGGCGGTGAACGTCCGGGAAGACCCTGTCGAGCGCGGCTGTAGCCCACGCCAACTCGGCTGGGGTGACCGTCATCGCCTCGATCGTCAGTGAACGGTTGGTGCCTGAGCCATACTGGCCAACGAAGCCGTCCGACTGCAGCCACCCCGCAAGGGCGGCCTCCGCGATTTCCTGCGGATCGATCTCGGCTTCACCAAAGGAGGCCCGTCGGAGCCACTCCAGCTTGTCTCCTGGGCGCAGCGTGCCAGCGGGAACAAACCGCCCTGTTCCTTCGCCTGTCGACCGCCAGACGAGATGATCGGCAGTGACATCGAGCACGTATCCCGCCTTGGTGTGGAGGCGCAGCACCTCCTTCACGCCGTTGGCCTTGGTCGCCATGATCCGCGTCACGCCACCCGCGTCGTACACCTTGGCACCGATCGCGTTGTCGTCGACAAGCTTGCCGATCGGGATGAGACCGGCGGGGGAGCTGACGAGCGCATCGTACGGCTGGCACGCCGAGACCTGCTGGGGGGACGCCGTGCCGACGTTGAACCAGACCGGCGAGTTGAAGCTGAAGACCTGGTGGATGAGCGCGTGCTTGAGCTCGTGGTCGAAGATCTCGGCGTCCTTGGGGGTGGCGAAGTAGCCGTTCTTGATCCCGGCGGCCACATAAACATCCACCACCCGGTCGACGAGCTGCTTGAGGCTCCACTCGCGCGTCGGCGTCCCGACCGCGCCACGGAAGTACTTGGTGGTCACGATGTTGGCGGCGTTGACCGACCAGAAGTCCGGGAACTCGACGCCGCGCTGCTCAAAGTTGATCGAGCCGTCCCGCCAGTTCGTCATGACGACGTCGCGGCGCTCCCAGGTGACGTCGTCGTAAGGGTGGACGCCGTCCCGGGTGTGGATGCGCTTCACGGCGAGCCCCTTGCGGGCACTCTTGCCACCCCGCGCCGCGGACCCGCTCGACGTCTCGGTCATTGCCGTCCCCCTTCTGGGTTGTGCTCCGCTCGGGCCGACCTGGCCCCCGTGTTGTGGTGTTCGCCCTGAGGTTCAGGG
>JBKOVG010000140.1:0-9624 GCA_046723845.1 Candidatus Methylomirabilota bacterium
CCCTCGCCAAGAACCGGTTCGTGCTGCTCGGCGGCCCGCTGGAAGGCAGCGCCGACGTGCTGCTGATCGTCAACGCCGGCACGGCGGAGGAGATCCGCTCTCGTCTCGCGGAGGATCCCTGGTCGCGCCAGGATCTCCTCCACATCGCCCGGATCACCCCGTGGACGCTCCGGCTGGGATCCCTGGGCTGAGTCTGGCCATCCAATAGTGGGAGAACGCGAAGGGGACGACGTCCCGAGGAGATGCGCGTATGCTGCGACCCAAGGCCCTGCATCACGTCGCGCTCACCGTCGCCGACATGGACAAGACGCTCCACTTCTATCAAGCGCTGGGGTTCGCGCTCCTGCGCACGTCCGGCCCCGATGCGGACGGCGTCCACTCGGCGGTCCTGCGCATCGGCGAGCAGGAGCTCAACGTGTTCCATAAGTCGGGTCTCGTCGCCGTCGACGCGGAAGACCGCACCGGCATGCATCACTACTGCCTGGACATGGACGCGGAATCGATGGACGACCTCGTCGCCGAGCTCGGCGAGGCGGGGTTGAGCATCGTCCGCGGGCCCGTGAAGCGGCGGGACGGCATCTCCGTGTTCGTCCACGACCCCGACGGCGTCCGAGTGGAGTTGCGCATCGGGCAGTAGACACGCCAACGACGAAGGAGGATGAGCGCATGGCCACGTTCGTAGCCTTGACCGTCGACGGACCCCGCATCAATCTGAGCGACGAAGACATCAAGAGTCTCCGGGACCTGCTGCGCGGAGAGTTGATCGGACATGATCACGGCGCCTACGAGACGGCGCGCCGGGTGTGGAACGGCAACATCGACCGCCGGCCGACGCTCATCGCGCGATGCACCGGCGTGGCCGACGTGCAGGCTGCGGTGAACTTCGCGCGGACGCACGGCATCGCCGTCTCCGTGCGCGGCGGCGGCCACAGCGCGCCGGGCTACGGTACGAACGACGGCGGCCTCGTCATCGATCTCTCCCCCATGAAGGGCATCCGCGTCGACCCCGGCGCGCGCATCGTGCACGCCCAGGGCGGCGTGCTCTGGCGCGAGCTCGACCACGAGACGCAGGCGTTCGGGCTCGCCACCACGGGCGGCACCGTTTCCAACACCGGCATCGCCGGCCTCACCCTCGGCGGCGGGCTGGGCTGGCTCATGGGCAAGCACGGCCTCACCGTGGACAATCTGCTATCGGCCGACGTGGTGATGGCGGACGGGAAATTCCAGCGGGCCAGCGCCACGGAGAGCCCGGATCTGTTCTGGGCCCTTCGCGGCGGCGGGGGCAACTTCGGCGTCGTCACGTCCTTCGAGTACCGTCTGCACCCCGTGTCCACCGTCCTCGGCGGGCTCGTGCTCTATCCGCTCGCTCAGGCGCGCGCTGTGCTCCGCTTCTATCGCGATTTCTGCCGCACGCTGCCCGACGAGGCCGAGGCCAACTGTGGCCTCCTCACCTCGCCCGACGGCATCCCGGTGGCCGCGATGATCCTCGGCTACAACGGCCCCCTCGAGGAGGGTACGAAGGTGCTGGCGCCCGCCCGCGCGTTCGGAAAGCCCGTGGCGGACCTCGTGGGGCCGATGCCGTATGCCGCCCGCCAGATCATGCTGGACCAAGGCAACGCCGAGCACGGCCTCCATCGCTACTGGCGCTCGGCCTTCACGGAGGATCTCCCGGACCACCTGATCGACGCGCTGGTGGAAGCCGCGGCCGCCTTCAGCTCGCCGCTCAGCGCCTTCATCTTCTTCTACATGCACGGGGCAGCCACACGCGTCTCGCCGACCGCCACCGCCTTCGCCGCCCGGCGGCCTCAGTGGGACTTCGATGCCATCGGGCAGTGGACGGACGGCGCCGGGTCGCCGCTCCACATCGACTGGGTGCGGGCGATCTGGAGCCGCGTGGAGCCGCACCTCCAGGGCAGCGCCTACGTCAATCACCTCGCCGCCGACGATCGGCCGGAGAAGGTCCGCGCCTCCTTCGGCGAGAACTACGCGCGCCTGCGCCAGCTCAAGGCCGTCTACGACCCGAGGAATCTCTTCCGGATGAACGCCAACATCGCGCCCGCGTGAACGATGCGCCACAGCGTCTCGGATCCGGGCCCGAGGCGGGCTTCGTCACCGGCGCCAGCCTGACCATCGACGGAGGCTTCACCGCGTAGGGTCGCGGCTTCGGGGCGAGAAAAGGAGGTTGGAAATGAGTCTCAGCAGCCTGGCGGAAGAGGAAGTCGCACGCGCGCAGCGTCGCCTCCCCGCCACGGAGTACGGGGCGGGCATTGTGGCGCCCCGCTCCCTCACGACCACCACCGTCCGGACGCTCGACCTGCGCGACCGAACCGCCTCGCGCGGCACGGCGGCGGCCGCCACCGTGCTCGACGCGCTCGCACGCTATGTCCCGACGGAGATCGTGACGCTCTATCTCACGGCGCTCTCGGCCATGCCCGCCCTGACCGCCACCTTCGCCCAGGTCACCGACGTGCGCGTGTACTGGTCCTTCACGATCCTCACCCCGGTCCTCCTGCTCCTCGTGCTCGCCGGGAAGCGGCGCCGCGAGGGACTCTCGCCGTTCCCGGGATGGAGCGAGCTGCCGTGGTGGAAGCTGGTCGCCTCGACCATCGCGTTCATCGTGTGGGCGCTGGCCGTGCCCAACACGCCGTACCTGACCGGCCAATCCGGCAAGGTCGTCGCGGCGTTCGGCGCTCTCCTCGTGTCGACCTTCCTCACGCTGCTCGAGCCTATCTTCGAGCGCGCTCCACGCCCGCTCGCCGATTCGCTTCCCTCGGGCAGCGGTGGGCGGCCGAAGATCGACGTCCCCGAAGAGCCGAGGCTCTGACCCAGTCCCGGCTGCGTCACCGTCCCGGATGCCTGCCCGACTTCGCGCCATCCAGGCCGACATCACGACGCTCTCGGTGCACGCCATCGTCAACGCGGCCAATACCTCGCTGCTGGGTGGAGGCGGCGTGGACGGCGCCATCCATCGCGCGGCGGGGCCGGAGCTCGTGGAGGAGTGTCGCCGCCTCGGTGGCTGCCAAACCGGCGAGGCCCGGATCACGCGGGGCTATCGCCTCGCCGCGCGACACGTGATTCACGCTGTCGGCCCGATCTGGCGTGGCGGCATCCAGGGCGAGCCCGAGCTCCTCGCCTCGTGCTATCGCACCTCCATCGAGCTCGCCGCCGAGCACGGCCTCGCCACGCTGGCCTTTCCGAGCATCAGCACCGGCATCTACGGCTATCCGATCGAGCTGGCCGCGGAGGTCGCCGTGTCTGCCGTCCGTGCCGCGGTGGCAGATCATCCGGCGGTGGAAGAGGTGATCTTCTGCTGCTTCTCGACCGGCGATCTCCGCGTGTACGAGCGGATCCTCCAGCGCTTCGCGGCCGGATAGCGGGCCGTCGGTTGCGATCCGCTCGCGCCGACGTTAGGCTATGCCTTCGTCATGGCCACTACCCGCGATCACTCCGCCCCGGACGTCGCCGACCGAGAGATCGTCAACACCCGCGTCTTCGATTGCTCCCGTGAGCGCCTGTTCCGGGCGTGGACCGAGCCCACCGAGCTAACTCGCTGGTGGGGCCCCAAGGGCTTCACAACCACGTTCCACGAATTCGACCTGCGGCCGGGTGGCGCCTGGCGGTTCATCATGCACGGCCCCAACGGCGTCGCCTATCCGAACCACAGCGTCTTCCGCGAGGTCGTGGCGCCGGAGCGCATCGTCTTCGACCATGTCTCGGGGCCGAAGTTCCAGCTCAGTGCGACCTTGGCCGAGGAGGGAGGCAAGACGCGGTTGATCTTCCGTATGCTGTTCGAGACCGCCGCCGAGTGCGCGAAGGTCAAAGGCTTCGCCCCCGCGGCGAACGAGCAGAACTTCGACCGTCTCGAAGCTCATCTCGCCGGGATGGCCTGACTTCAGCTCGGCGCCGTCTCGCCGCGGGGACCTGATCGGAGGAGCCGATGGTGGACTATCGAAGATTGGAGGCAGAGCTCACGCAGGCGCTCGGCCTGCGGCGGCGCCCCGTGGCCGTGGCATTCCGCGACGCCGTGCCTGCCGGCGTGACGAAGTTTGCGGGCACGGAGCCGTCGGGGTGCAGCTTCTGGCGGATCGCGGCGACCGGGCGAACCTTCTACACGGTGGCGAGCGATCACTACAACTGCCCCATCGGCAGCTACACGCACAACCTCGCCCTGCCGCCTGACCGCGCCCCGGACCTCGAGCAGACGCTCTCGTTCATGACGAGCATCGGCTATCTCAAGATGGAGGAAGTGCCGGGCATCACGCGCCTGGCCACGCCGCCGGCCGTGGTGGTGTACGCGCCCCTCGGCGAGACCCCGATCGATCCCGACGTCGTGATCTTCTCGGGGCAACCCGGCCGCGTGATGCTGCTCCAGGAGGCGGCGACGCGCGCGGGCGTGCCCGTCCAGGCTCCTCTGCTCGGCCGGCCCACCTGCATGTCGCTCCCCGCCGCCCTCGCCCACGGCGTGATCGCCAGCACGGGATGCGTGGGCAACCGCGTCTACACGGATCTGGGCGAGGACGAGCTCTACGTCATCGTCCCCGGCCGCCATCTGACCGCCATCGCCGAGGCGGCGCGGACCATCGCGGCGGCCAACCAGACCCTGTCCACCTACCACCGGGAGAGGCGTCAAGCCCTCGCCACGGAATAGCGGTGGACAAGGGGGAAGAGAGGACACGACATGACTGAGGCGACCGCGAAGCCCCCGCTCACGCCCGCGCAGCAGCGTCTCAACGATCTCTGGGAGAGGCATCTTCGCGAGGAGTTCGTGACCCGAGACACCGAGGCCACGCTCGACACTATGGTGCCCGATGCCTACGTCAACCACGTCCCCGTGATGACAGGCGGCCTCGGCCACCAGGCCCTGCGAGCCTTCTACTCGACGCTCTTCATCCCGCAGATGCCCCACGACACGGAGACCGTCCCCGTCTCGCGGACCATCGGCGCCGATCGGATCGTCGACGAGATGATCTTCCGCTTCACCCACACCCTAGAGATGGAGTGGATGCTGCCGGGCGTGGCGCCCACGGGCAAGCGGGTGGAGATTCCCCTCGTCGTCATCGTGCATTTCCGCGACGGGAAGCTCGCTCACGAGCACATCTATTGGGACCAGGCCTCCGTGCTCGTCCAGCTCGGCCTGCTCCGCCCCGAGGGCCTGCCCGTGGCGGGCGCCCAGACCGCGCGGAAGGTCATGGACCCGCGGCTGCCCTCCAATGAGCTGATCGCGCGGCGGTGACGTGGCGGTCGCCGAGCTCGTTGCCCTGCTCGCCACCGGCCTCTTCGCAGGCGCGGCCATCTACGTGACGCTCGTGGAGCATCCCGCGCGCGTCGAGGGCGGCGCCGCTCTGGCCCTCGCGGAGTTCCGGCCGAGCTACCGGCGCGGCGCCGTCATGCAGGCGAGCCTCGCCGCGCTGGGCTGCCTGGCCGCGCTCGTGGCGTGGCTCCAGCGCGGCCACGCCTCCGTGCTGATCGCGGGGCTGCTCCTCGGCGCCATGATTCCCTTCACGCTCATCGTCATCCTGCCCACGAACAAACGCCTGCTCGCGCCCGACCTCGATCCCGAGCGCGCCGAGGCGATGGCGCTGCTCGCGCGCTGGGGACGGCTCCACGCCGTACGCACCGTCGCGGGAGCCGTCGCCTTCCTGATCCTGAGCCTCCACATGCTGGCAGGGACGCGTCCGTGAATCGAAACGTCGCGTTCAATCACTTCACCGACAGGAGGAACGACCATGACTGACGGCGCTACCGTCTCGGTCGACACGCTCAAGGCGATCGCCTCCGCCTTCAATGCTCATGATCTCGACGCCATCATGGAGTTCTTCGCCGAAGACTGTACGCTGGAGATGCCGCACGGTCCCGAGCCATGGGGCCAGCGCTACACGGGCAAGGTGGCCGTCCGCGAGGGCCTCGCCGGGCGATTCAAGGGACTACCCGATGTGCACTACAGCGACGATCGTCACTGGGTATCAGCGGGAACTTTGGCGTCTCGGAATGGCTCCTGACGGGAACGCGGCCCGACGCCAGGCGGTGCGGGTGCGCGGCTGCGACCACTGGGAGTTCCGGGACGGCAAGGTGACGCGGAAAGACTCCTACTGGAAGATCGTCGAGCGACCCGCGTGACGTCGGGAGATCTGCACGGGCAAGGATCGAGGTGGCAACTCGATCCAGCTCTCCGCGGAGGCCTAGGCGAAGCGCCTCACACGGGAGGCCGGCGCGTGTGCCACGCCGTCGCCTTCTCGTAGGCGTGGCCAACGCGCAGCACCGTGCCTTCTTCGAACGGACGTCCCGAGAGCTGCATGGACAGGGGCAGCCCCGTGGACGACAAACCGCAGGGCAGGGCCAGGGTGGGCAGACCCGTGAGATTGAATGGCGCCATGTTGCTCTTGGGAAACGCGAACTCGGGGTCGTGGGCCAGCGTGAAGGGCGTGGCCGGCTTGGGCGTAGTCGGCGTGGCGAGCAGATCCACGTCGCGCAGCACCTCCGCCGTCTCCGCGCAGATCTCCGCGCGAATGCGCTGGGCCTGCGTGTACTCCGAGGCCGAGACGAGCGCGCCGGCGAGGAGCCGCTCGCGCAACACGTCCCCATAGAGCTCGGGCCGCTCGCGGAGATCGCGCTCGTGATAGGCGTAGGCCTCCGCCATCAGGATGAGCAGGAAGGACATCGCGCCGCGCAGGCTCGGGATGCGCACGTCGCGCACCTCCGCGCCCAGCTTGCGCAAGGTATCCATGGCCTCCTCGAAGGCGCGCTGGATCTCCGCATCCACGCCCTCGAAGAAGTAGTTGCGCGGCACGCCGATGGTGAGCCCGCTCGCCCCGCGCCGGAGCGGCGTCAGGTAGTCGCCCACGGGCACCGTGCTCGAGGCCGGATCGGCGGGATCGTGGCCGGCCATGGCCTGCAGCAGAAAGGCGCAGTCCTCCACCGTGCGCGCCATCGGCCCCGTGTGATCGAGCGTCCACGAGAGCGTCATGACGCCGGCACGGCTCGACCGACCATAGGTCGGCTTGATCCCCGCGATGCCGCAGAAGGCCGCCGGGCCCCGGATCGACCCGCCCGTGTCGGAGCCGGTGGCGCCGGCGACGAGCCCCGCGGCCAGCGCGGCGCCGGAGCCGCTGCTCGAGCCGCCGGGAATGTGGTCGAGGTTCCACGGATTGCGCGCGGCGGGGAACTTGTGCCCCGGGAACTGAAGGCCGAAGGCGAACTCGTGGGTGATGAGCTTGCCCAGCAGCACCGTGCCGGCTTCTTGCCAGCGCCGCACCACCGTGGAGTCGGAATCGGGAATCCACTCTGCGAAGAGGGCGGAGCCTCCGGTGGTGCGGATGCCGCGGGTGAGGTAGATGTCCTTGTGGGCGACGGGAATGCCGAGGAGGGGGTTCTCGTCGCCGCGGCGGAGGGCCGCCTCTGCCGTGCGCGCGTCCTCGAGGGCGCGGTCGGCGGTGAGGGTGACGAAGGCGTGGAGGAGCGGATCGAGCTTCTCGATGCGGGCGAGGAGCGTGCGGGTCACCTCCACCGGTGAGAGCTCACGCTTGCGGTAGCGAACGCCCAGCTCGCGGATGGTCGCGTAGAAGATCTCGTCACTCACGGTCGCTCTCCTGGGGCTCTACCACGAACTTCACGGCGGGCTCCACCGTGCGGATGGTCCGCGAGTCCAGGGCGCGCACGGGGGCGAGGGCGTCCCCAAGCAGCTTGCGCACCATGCCCAGGCGATTCTCGGCGATCGTGATGCCGGCGGCGCGGATGCGCTCGCGCAGCTCGTCCATTGTCAGCTCGTGAGGATCCGCCATCGCGCTCCTCCGTGTGGTCAGTTGCCCATCACCATGCCGCCGTCCACGATCAGGGCCTGCCCCGTCATGTAGTCCGAGTCGGGCCCCGCGAGGAACGCTATCACATTGGCGACGTCCTCGGGGCGCTCGGGTCGGCCGAGAGGGATCCCCCGGATGCGCCGCTTCCACATCTCCCCCTGCTCCACCCCTTCGAGGGCGCCCCACTCGCGGTCGATCTGCTCCCACATGGGCGTCTCCACCGCGCCCGGGCACACGCAGTTCGAGGTGATGCGCTGGGGCGCCAGGGCCTGGGCCGCCGAGCGCGTGAGGCTCACCACGGCTGCTTTGGAGGCCGAGTACGGCGTCATCATGTGATTGCCGCCTCGATAGGCCGCGATGGAGGCAGTGTGGATGAGCTTGCCGCGGAGGTCCGATCCCGGCATGAGCTCCTGGCGCACCATGCGCCGGGCCGCCGCCTGCAGCACGAAGAACGCCGCACGCAGGTTCACGTTCATCACGCGGTCCCATTCCTCCCCCGTCACATCGAGCATGGACTGCACCCGGATGACGCCCGCATTGTTGAAGAGCACGTCGAGCCGGCCCCACCGGCGATACACCTCGTCCAGCATCCGCTCGATGTCTTCGTTCCGCGTCACGTCGGCGGTGAGGCTCACTTGCCCCAGCTCCTTGGCGAGCTTCTCCACGCCGGCGCTGTCGATGTCGGCAAGCACGAGCCTGGCGCCGTCGGCGGCGAGTCGCCGGGCGGCCGCCGCGCCGATACCGCTGGCCGCGCCGGTGATGAGTACGGTACGTCCGGCCAGGTTGGGCATCTCCTCTCCTCGTGTTCGGGGTGGTGAGACGACTCTTAGCGCTGAGCTGCCGATGAAGCCATCTCGAGTCTCCTGAGCGTGAAGGTGACCGGCCGGCCTCCCATGAATCCGCGCCCCGTCATCTCGTCTCCGTTGACCGTCAGCTCGCCGCTCAGGATCGAGCGATCGTCCTTGAAGGTGAAGACGTCGTCGGCCAAGC
Source organism: Candidatus Methylomirabilota bacterium (assembly GCA_046723845.1). Classification (GTDB taxonomy): domain Bacteria; phylum Methylomirabilota; class Methylomirabilia; order Rokubacteriales; family CSP1-6; genus AR37. The sequence continues at coordinate 8,787 of JBKOVG010000140.1, forward strand.
TGCCCTCGATGGGCAGCGAGCGGCGGCCCCCCGATCTGAGCCACGACGAACTGGCATAGACGGAGCCGGTCACCTTGCTTGCTCGCTGTTGAAGCTCGAGGCGGACTTGCCCATTGACCATCGCCTGTCCATCCGGACCGGCCATAGAGCCCAGCCACACGCCGTTCACGTCCTCGGTGATCACGCTTCGATCGACCCACGGCGTCTTGGCACAGCCGAGGCCGAGAAGCAGCGGGGTGGCGACGAGGCCTGCCAGCAGCACGGCGAGGAGCAGCCGAGCACCGGATAGCATGAATCAGCGAGGGGGCGAGCTCGGTGGGGGCGACGCACTGTTGCGTCGCATGGAGATCTGCCGCGTCTGGGCGCCGCCAAACGTCCACCCGGAAATCTGCCCCGTCATCTCATCGCCGCTGACCGTGAGCTCGCCGCTCACCGATCCGCGCGCACTCCGGAAGGTGAAAACGTCGCCGGCCACACTTCCCTCGATGGCTTCCGGAGCGCCGCCCCCGAGCCACTGGCACGCGCCGGTCACCTTCGGTCCTTCATGCTTTAGGTCGAGGCGAAAGCTCGAGCGGCCGCCGACCGTGCCGGTCCAGCTCCCCGTGACATTCTCGGTGACCAGGGTGCGATCGATCCAGTCTTTGCTCGCGCAGCCCACCGTAGACATGAGCGCCATGGCGAGAAGAGCGCTCGCCGCGATCTTCATCTCGTCACCGTTGCCCTCTGGCCGGCGTCGAGGCCGATGACGACTCGACTCCATCCGAGTCGGCGCGAAAGCGATCGACCTGACCGTGCATCTCGTCGCCGCTCACCCTGAGCTCCCCATGACGGTCCGGCG
>JBKOVG010000090.1:0-16660 GCA_046723845.1 Candidatus Methylomirabilota bacterium
GGACGTCGCGCGGCGAGACCAAGGTTGCGGTCAATCTCTTCAATCCCGACGAGTCCGAGCTCGAGCCCAAGCCGCTGCCGACCTTCGTGGAAGGGGCGCGGCCCGAGTCGGCGCCCGTGGCCGTGCAGCGTGAGCTCTGGCAGTACCTGGCCACCTTCGCCGCCTTCCTCCTCCTCCTCGAGGGCCTCCTCTACTGGCGCCGGCAGACGGCGGGCCGTTTCGGCGCGCCCGCGAACCTCGGCGATCGCTGGGCGCTGGGCCTCCGCTGTGTCCTCGTCGCCCTGGTGCTCGTTTCGCTGATCCGGCCCACCCTGCCTCGCTGGGTCGACCGGCTGAACGTGATCTATCTGCTCGACGTTTCGGACAGTGTGAGCCTGGCCGCGCGGGAGAGCGCCTTCCGTTTCGCCGCGCAGTCGGGTACCAGCGCGCGCACGGGCGATCAGTCGGGCGTGATCGTGTTCGGAGAGGAAGCGGTGGTGGACCAGCCGCTCAAGCTTGGCGGCAAGATCGAGCGGCCGCAGGTCCAGGTGGGTGGCCGCGGCACGAACCTCGCGCAGGCCCTCCAGCTCGCCCTGGCCACCGCCCCGCCCGGACACGCCAATCGCTTCGTGCTCCTCTCCGACGGGCGCCAGAACATCGGCAACGCCCTCGCGGTGGCCCAGGCGGCCAAAGACGCGGGAGCCGACATCTGGTACGTGCCCGCCCCGCTCACCTTCAAGCAGGAAGTGGTAGCGGAGTCGCTGCTCCTGCCTCGCGAGGTGAAGTTCGGCGAGCCCTTCCAGGCCAAGGTGGTGGCATGGAGCCAAGCGGAGACGCAGGGACGACTCTCCATGTTCCGGAACGGCGAGTTCCTCGGCTCCCAGGTCGTGAAGCTCAACGCGGGCAAGAACGTCTTCTCGTACAAGCAGTCGCTCGAGCAGAGCGGGATCCACGTCTACCAGGCCGCCCTCGACGTGGAAGGGGACATCATCGAGGAGAACAACCGCGCGGTGGGCACGGTGGTGGTGCGCGGCCGGCCCCAGGTCCTCCTCGTGGAGAAGGAGCGGAGCCAGGCCCAGGCCTTGACCGCGGCCCTGCGCACCCAGCACATCGACGTGGATCTCGTCGAGCCCGATCGCATTCCCAAGGACGCGGCGGGCCTGCAGAAGTACGACGGGGTGATCCTCTCCAACGTCTCGTCGCTCAAGATGACGAAGAAGCAGATGGAGGGGATCCGCGATTACGTCCGCGAGCAGGGCGGCGGGCTCATCATGATCGGCGGGGAGGAGAGCTTCGGGCTAGGCGGCTACTACCGCACCCCGATCGAGGAAGCGCTGCCCGTGACCATGGAAGTGAAGCAGAAGGTCGAGATCCCCAGCCTCGCCGTGGTGCTCTCCATCGACCGTTCGGGCTCCATGGCCATGACCACCGACGACAAGGCGACCAAGCTCGACATCGCCAAGGAAGCCTCCCATCTCGTGGTCGACCTCCTCGACGATCGCAACGAGGTCGGAGTCATGAGCTGGGACACGGAGTTCGTGTGGGACTCGCCCATGCGCCCGGCTCGGGACAAGCAGGCGATCCACCACGCCATCGCCACCATCAAGGCGGGCGGCGGCACCGACGGCTATCCGGCGCTCAAGGAGGCCTATCAGGTTCTCTTCGACCGCCCCGCGCTGCTCAAGCACGTCATCTTCCTCTCCGATGGACAGATGACCCGCGGTGACTTCGCGGGGCTAATCCGGCGCATGTCGAAGGACAAGATCACGGTGTCCACGGTGGCCATCGGCAAGGACGCCGACGTCCAGCTCATGATCGACATCGCCAAGTGGGGGCGCGGGCGCTTCTACTACACGGACGAAGGCGCTACCGTGCCGCGCATCTTCACCCTGGAGACGCAGCTCGCCTCCAAGGCGTCCCTGGTGGAGCAGCCCTTCAAGGCCTCGGTCGCCTCGCCGGGTCACGAAGCGATCCAGGAGATCGACTGGAAGGAGGCGCCTCCCCTGGGCGGTTACGTGGCGACCACCCTCAAGGGCAACGCCGAGATGGTGCTGATGACGCATCAGGAGGATCCGCTCCTCGCCACCTGGCGTTACGGCCTCGGGCGCTCGGCCGCCTTTACCTCGGATGCCAAGGGCAAGTGGGGCGTGCTCTGGCTGCGCTGGGGGAACTTCAACAAGTTCTGGTCGCAGGTGACCCGTTGGACGCTACGCACGGGCTCGCGCAGCGACACGGTGGCCACCGTCTCTCGCGTGGACGAGACGGGCGAGATCATGGTGGACGCCATCGACAGCAAGGGCGAGTTCATCAACTTCCTCGACTCGCAGGTAGGGGTGGTCGCGCCCAACAAGCAGCGGGACATGGTCGAGCTCGAGCAGGTCGGCCCCGGCCAATACCGCGGGCGCTTCCCGGCTGCGCAAGAAGGCGTATATCTCGTCGGCATGGCGCAGCGGAAAGGTGATCAGATCGTGGGCTCCCAGCTGGCCGGCCTGGTGGTACCCTATTCGCAAGAGTTCCGGGACCTGGGCGTCGACGAGACATTCCTCAGGGAGATCTCGGAGCTGACGGGCGGCGGCCCCGTGGCTCGCCCCCGCGACGTGTTCCTTCAGAATCGCCGGAAGTCGCGCCTCTCGCTGGACCTGTGGCCATGGCTCCTCGGAGCCGCCGCCGTGATGCTGGTGCCGGAGATCGGGCTGCGACGGGTCGGTTCCGGATTCCTCGGCCGGATCACGACGCGTTTCCAGTCGACGCCGACGGGACAAGGAGGATCGGGTCATGACTCGAGTCGGTCGGGTTAGCGCGACCATCCGCGCCACCGCCTTCCTGCTCCTGAGCCTGTGCATGGCCACGCCTGGCTGGGCGCAGACCGCGCCGGTGCCCGCGGCGACCGCGGCGCCCGCCGTGAAGGTCCGCAGCGTGCTGATCCTGCCCTTCGTCACGGCGGATCTTCCCCGCGAGGAAGCGTGGCTGGGGGAGGCCACCGCGCAATCGATCACCAACGCGTTCCGGCAGGTGCCCGGACTCATCCAGGTCGAGCGCGGACGACTCAAGGTACTGTCCCAGCCCGAGGCGTGGGACGAGCCGGCGGCGGTGGCGGCGGCGCGGGCGCTCCGGGCCGAGGTGGCCATATTCGGCGAGGTGCGGCGCGTGGGCGGCGACATGACCATTCAGGGACGCTGGGTCGAGGTGCGCGGCGAGAAGGTGGAGCGCGGGCAGCTCGACGCGGTGACGGTGCCCGAGGGCGCCCTGCTCGAGAAGCTGCGCGGCATTCCCATCGCGTACACGAAGGCAATGAAGATCCTGGTGACGGAGCCGGAAGCGGCGCGCATGCAGAAGTGGGCGGCGCCCACCACCTCGCTCAAGGCATGGGAAGCCTACGTGCGCGGGATCATGGCCGCCAACCGCGGCACCCAGGAAGCCAACGAGGCCGCCGTCGAGCATCTCAGCCGGGCCATCGAGGCCGACTCGCAGTTCGTGCTCGCCCAGTACGCGCTGGGCTCGGTGCACCAGGCGATGGGCAATCGCTGGAAGGCGTCGGCCCAGTTCCGCGCGTCGAGCCAGCTCGACCCGACCTTCCCGGACGCCTACAAGGCTCTCGGGGATCTCTTCATGACGGCGCCGCGGCGTCTGTTCGATCAGGCCGAGGAGGCCTACACCAAGGCCATCGACCTCCGCCCCTTCTACGCGGAGGCCTACGTGGGGCTCGGCGACGCCAAGGCGGCCAAGGGGGACGTGGACGGCGCCATTAGCGCCTATCAGAAGGCCCTCATCCACAACCCGCTCTCCGGCAAGGTCTACGCGAGCCTGGGGAAGATCTACTACTCGGAGAAGAGCCTCTACTACGAGTCGGTCCAGGCCTACAAGAAGGCCGTCGATCTCGATCCCGTCAACACGGAAGCGCGGATGGGGCTGGCCGAGGTCTACGAGGACAAGGGCCTCTATCCCGAGGCCATCGGGGAGTACAAGAAAGTCGTCGAGCTCGATCCGAAGAACACGGGCGCGCTCTACAACCTCGCCCTCGTCTACGAGAAGGTCGATCCGAAGGAATCGATCACGCTGTGGGAGCGCTACATCCAACTCGCGGGATCCCAGCCCACGGAGAAGGACTGGGTGGACGTGGCGAAGCTCCACCTGCGGAAGCTCAAGAACCAGTTCGAGAAGGAGAAGTAGGTCGGGAGGCCGGGACGCGTCCCGCGGCATCCCGGCCGCCGCCCTCAGATCCCCAGCAGGCTCTTCAGCTTGGCCTTGTTGAAGCCCTGCACTACCTCATCATTCACCACGATCACCGGTATCGACATCTGCCCGGTGAGCGCGACCAGCTTGTCCCGCGCCCCGGCGTCCGCCAGCACGTTGACATCCTCGAACGCGATTCCCTGAGACGAAAGAAACTCCTTCGCCGCCTTGCAGGGCCCTCAGGTGGGACTCGAGTAGACGGTGACCCGACGCTCGCTCATGGCGCCCTCCTTGTCCCGAGGCTAGCACGACGGACAACCCGCGGTGAACCTTGACTTGCCGGAGACGGTTCCCTAAGGTGAAATCAAGAATGAGCGAGCTGAGGAAGGACCCCACGCGGGGACGCTGGGTTCTCGTGAGACCCGCGGGCGAGGCACCGGTCGTCACCGACGATTGTCCCTTCTGTCCCGGGAACGAGTTCCACACTCCGCCCGAGATTGCCGCCTATCGTAAGGACGGCTCCTCCGCGGATGGCCCCGGCTGGAGCGTACGCGTGGTGCCGGAGATCGATCCGTACTTCCTCGTGGAGCAGGAGGCCGGACGCGAGGGGGTCGGTCTCTACGATCGTGTGGCGCCTCGCGGGGCGACCGAGCTCATCGTGGAGAGCCCCGAGCACGACGCGACGCCCGCGGGCATGGACGAGAGGCGATGGGAGCAGGTGCTCTGGATGTATCGCGACCGGCTGCGGGACCTGAAGAAGGACACCGCCATTCGCGACATTATGATCACGCGGCGCTACCGAAAACCCGGCTCGCGCATCATCCATCCGTACTCTCGGGTGGTGGCCGTGCCCGTCATCTTCGACGACGTGCGACGCCAGCTCATCCAGTGCCGGGAATACTTCGAGTACAAGCGGCGCTGCGTCTTCTGTGACATCGTGCGCCAGGAGATCGCCGACGAGGTGCGGGTGATCCGGCTCACCCCGCACTTCGTGGCCCTGGCTCCCTATGCCTCGCGCACCCCCTACGAGACCTGGATCCTGCCCCGCCGGCACGCCTGCGCCTACGAGCAGGCCCTCACCCCTGATGCCGCGGCGGACCTTGCCGCCCTCCTGCGCGGTCACTTCCGTACCCTGGCCATGATGCCGGGCGATCCGCCCTTCGAGATGGCGCTCTACACGACGCCCAACCAGGCGGTCAAGCTCCTGCCCGGGGAGTGGTCGAGCATTGCCGAGGACTACCACTGGCACCTGGAGATCACGCCCTACCCCGATCGCCTCAGCCAGATCGGCGGCATCCACGTGAACGACCTGCCCCCAGAGGAGGCCGTGGAGCTTCTCCGGGGCGTATGGGCGAGCTGACGCCGACCCCCCGGCCGGCCAGGCTCGAATCCTCAACCTGAATCGCTAGTTAGGACTTGACAGTCCCTCCCGTGGGTGGCAGACTCCGACCATAAGAGTCGGAGATGACTTTGGTCGGATATCGTGCGAGAGCAGCACAGAGGAGCGTTGGGCGATGCTGAGATTCACCAAGCGCGCGGACTACGGGCTCATCGCGATGCATTACATCGCCAGTCATCGCGACGAGGGCGCGGTGAGCGCCAAGCGGATCGCCGAGGAATTCCACATCCCGGCCGAGCTCCTCGCCAAGATCCTTCAGCGGCTCGCCAAGCACCGACTCATCACCAGTCACAACGGACCCAAGGGCGGCTACGAGTTGACCCGGCGCCCCGACGCCATCACGGTGGGGCAGGTGTTGCGGGCGCTCGAGGGGCCCATCAAGATCGTGAGCTGCATGACGGACGGTGACGACTGCCCGCAGTACTCGCGCTGCAATCTGCGGCGGCCCGTGCAAAAAATCCAGGCCAACATCAGTCGCATGCTCGACACGATGACGCTCGCCGAGCTCACCTCGGACGGCTTCGTGCCCGTGGCCGCGCTGGCCTCCACGACGTAGTAGGAGAGAGACGATGGCGCTCAAGCTTCCCATCTTCATGGACAGCCAGTCGACCACCCCGATGGATCCGCGGGTGCTCGAGGCGATGCTGCCCTATTTCACCGAGAAGTTCGGCCACCCGGCCAGCCGCAATCATCCCTTCGGCTGGGAGGCGGAGGCCGGCGTGGACAAGGGGCGCGAGCAGATCGCGAACCTCATCGGCGCCCGCGACCCCAAGGAGATCGTCTTCACCTCCGGGGGCACGGAGTCCATCAACCTCGCCCTCAAGGGCGTGGCGGAGATGTATCGCGAGAAGGGCAATCACATCCTCACCACGGTCATCGAGCAACGGGCGAGCCTGGATGTGTGCAAGCGCCTCGAGCGGCAGGGCTTCGAGGTGGCGTATCTGCCCGTGGGCCGCGAGGGCTTGGTGGACGTGGAGGCCCTCAAGGCTGCCATCACGGACAAGACCATCCTCATCTCCGTCATGTTCGCCAACAACGAGATCGGGACCATCCAGGCCATCGGGGACATCGGCAAGCTCGCCAAGGAGCGCGGAATCATCTTCCATACCGACGCCACGCAGGCGGCGGGGAAGATCGCGGTGAACGTCGAGGCCATGGGGATCGATCTCCTGTCCGCCACCGCCCACCTCATCTACGGCCCCAAGGGCGTGGGCTGCCTGTACGTCCGCCGGAAGAACCCGCGCGTGCGCCTGGCCGCCATGATGGACGGCGGAGGCCACGAGCGCGGCATGCGCTCGGGCACGGTGCCGGTGCCCCTCGTGGTCGGCTTCGGCAAGGCCGCGGAGATCTGCCGGGAGGTGATGGGGGAGGAAGCCAAGCGCCTCGCCGCCCTTCGCGACCATCTCCAGAACCTGATCGTCTCCAAGGTCGACGAGGCCTTCGTGAACGGGCATCCCTCGAGCCGACTGCCCCACAACCTGAACATCTCCTTCGCCTATGTCGAGGGCGAGTCCGTGCTGATGGGGGTCAACAAGGAGTCGGCGCTCTCCTCGGGATCCGCGTGCACCTCCTCCACCCTCGAGCCCTCGTACGTGATCGCGGCCCTCGGGGTGGACTCGGAGCTGGCGCACTCGTCGATCCGCTTCGGGCTCCACCGCTTCTCCACCGAGGAGGAGGTCGATTTCGTGGGACAGCGGGTGGTGGAGGTGGTGCACCGCCTGCGCGAGATGTCGCCGCTCTACGAGCTGGCCAAGGAAGGCGTGGACCTCAAGACCATTCAGTGGAAGGGCGAATAGAGACGCCGTCCAGGCGCCGGGAGGTATAGCGAGACATGGCCTACAGCGACAAGGTGGTGGATCACTACAACAACCCGCGCAACGTCGGGTCCTTCGGCAAGGACACGCCGGGCGTGGGGACGGGGCTGGTGGGGGCGCCGGAGTGCGGCGACGTCATGAAGCTCCAGATCAAGGTCAACCTCGAGACGGGCGTCATCGAGGACGCCAAGTTCAAGACCTTCGGCTGCGGCAGCGCCATCGCCTCCTCCAGCCTGGCCACGGAGTGGCTCAAGGGGCGCACGGTGGAGGAGGCGGGCAAGATCAAGAACACGGACATCGTGAACGAGCTCAAGCTGCCTCCCGTGAAGATCCATTGCTCGGTCCTGGCCGAGGACGCCATCAAGGCGGCGCTCCAGGACTACAAGGAGAAGTGGAAGGAGGCGCCGGTCAAGGACGGCGCATCCTAAGGACGAGGAGGACGAGGCCGACATGGCACTGGCACTGACGGACAAGGCGAAGACGCAGGTCAAGAAGATCCTCGAGGAGCAGAAGCTCGAGAACGTCTTCCTGCGCATGGGCGTGAAAGGAGGGGGCTGCTCCGGACTGTCGTACTCGCTGGAGTTCGACTCCGAGCTCGGCAAGCACGACAAGAAGTTCGAGCTGGACGGCGTCACCGTGGTGTGCGACGCCAAGAGCTACCTCTATCTGAACGGGACCACCCTCGATTACGTGACGGAGGGGTTGCAGGGAGGGTTCACCTTCATCAACCCCCAGGCCAAGTCGAGCTGTGGCTGTGGAACCTCTTTTTCGGCGTAGGACGCGGACGGTGGCGTAGGCCACGCGGAGGGACGCGTTGACATCCTGAACGGGCCCGCGCGGGCCCGTTCGCATTTCACGAGGGATCATGACCGACTACTTCGAGGTGTTCGGGTTGCCGCGCAAGCTCTGGATCGATCCGGAGACGCTGCAGCGGAGCTTCTACGAGCTCTCGCGCCGCCACCATCCCGACTTCCACCAGGGAGCGGGAGCGGAGGCTCAGGCGCGCGCCCTCGAGGCCTCGGCGCTCGTCAATCGCGCCTACCGAGCCCTGCGCGATCCCCTCGGGCGGGTCGAATACCTGATTGCCCTCGAGGAAGGGCGAGAGCTCCGAGAGGAGACCGCGGCCAAGGCCAAGGTCCCGACGGATCTGCTCGCGGAGATGCTCGAGGTCCAGGAGGCACTGGAGGAGGCGAAGGCTTCCGAGCTGACGGAGGAGACGGCGGCGCGGCTCCGCGAGGAGCGGCAGCGGCTCCAGGAGCGCTACCAGGCGGAGGCGAACGCCCTCGTGGCCGCCGCGTCTGAATGGGATGCCGCCATCGACTCGGGCGGGGAGCGGCAGGCCCTCCTCGAGCGCTTCAAGCAGCGGCTTGCCGTGCGCGCCTATCTGCGCACGGTCATTGACGATCTCACCCAGGCCATCGGAGAGGACGACGGACGTGTCACGCATCGTCGGCATTGATCTCGGGACGACCAACAGCCTCGTCGCCTACGTGGACGGCGCCGGGGTGCCCCGGGTCATTCCGGACGCGGAAGGGCGCAGGCTCCTGCCCTCCATCGTGGCCTATACCCCCAACGGCGTGGTGGTGGGGGAGACGGCGCGCCGGCAGCTCGCCCGGCATCCCGGACGCACCATCTATTCGGTCAAGCGCTTCATGGGGCGGGGATGGGACGACGTGCGCGACGAGGCCCGCCACGTTCCCTTCGAGATCGTGCCCAGTGCCGAGGTGGTGCGGATCCGCATCGCCGATCGTGAGGTCACGCCGCCCGAGGTGTCCGCGCACGTGCTGCGGGCCCTCAAGCAGCAGGCGGAGCGGCATCTAGGCGAGGCCATCGAGCAGGCAGTGATCACGGTGCCCGCCTCCTTCAACGACGCCCAGCGCCAGGCGACCAAGGACGCCGGGCGCATCGCCGGCCTCGAGGTGCTGCGCATCGTCAACGAGCCCACCGCCGCCTCGCTCGCCTACGGGCTCCAGCGCCTCGCCCAGGGCGTCATCGCCGTCTACGACCTGGGTGGCGGCACCTTCGACATCTCGATTCTGCGCGTGAAGGACGGCGTCTTCGAGGTGTTGGCCACCAACGGCAACACGCACCTGGGAGGCGATGATTTCGACCGCGCTCTCGTCGAGTGGCTGCTCGCCGACGTTCGGGCGAGGCACGGCGTGGATCTCGCCGCCGACCAGGAAGCGGTCCAGGAACTGCGGCTGGGGGCGGAGGCGGCCAAGTGCCGCCTCTCCACGGAGGAGCGGACGGCCCTGACCATTCCCTTCGAGGGCTTCACCTACCGCCGTGATATCACCCGCGCCGATCTCGAGCCGCTCATCGCGCCGCTCGTGGACGCGACCCTGGGACCCTGCCGGATGGCGCTCGCGGATGCCGGGCTCGCGGCGGCGGAGATCGACGAGGTGGTCCTCGTGGGCGGCTCCACCCGCGTGCCTCTCGTGCGGCGGCAGGTGGAGGAGCTCTTCGGGAAGACGCCGCACAGTCAGCTCAATCCCGACGAGGTGGTGGCCCTGGGCGCGGCCGTGCAGGCCCAGATCCTTGCGGGGGGTATCACCGACATGCTCCTCCTCGACGTGACGCCGCTCTCGCTGGGGATCGAGACGCTGGGCGGCATCGTGAGCGTGCTCATCCCGCGCAACACCACCATTCCTACCCTGGCCAAGGAGTACTTCACCACGTCGGTGGACGGCCAGACTGCGGTGGACGTGCACGTGCTCCAGGGGGAGCGGGAGCTCGCCAAGGACAACCGGTCCCTCGCACGCTTCGACCTCTCCGGCATCGATCCCATGCCCGCGGGCATGCCCAGGATCGAGGTGACGTTCCTCATCGACGCCAATGGCATCCTCCAGGTCCAGTCGAAGGAGCTTCGCACGGGCAAGGCGGCCTCCATTGAGGTCAAGCCGACCTACGGCCTGACCGAGGAACAGGTGACCCAGATGGTGGAGGAGTCCTTCACCCACGCGGAGGCGGACGTCAACGCCCGGCTCCTCATCGAGACGAGGACGGAGGCGGAGACGGTGCTGAACCACGTGCAACGGGCGCTCGCCCAGGCCGCGGACCTGATTCGGCCCGACGAGCGACAGGCCATCGATCGCGCCGTGGCGGCCCTGCGGGCAGTGGAGAGCGGCACGGACCGCGACGCGATTCGCGAGCGCACCATCGAGCTCAACCAGGTGACGGAGCGCCTGGCCGAGGCCATGATGGACGCGGCCCTCAGGGGTGCGGTCGCCTCGCGTCGCGCGGACGAGATCCTGAGGGAGCGGTGATGGCGACGCACAAGGTGACCTTCCTTCCCCTCAACGTCACCGTGGAGGTCGACGACACGAAGTATCCTCTCGCCGACCACGGCCGACCAGGCTCGGTGCTCGACATCGCGCTGGCCAACAACGTCGAGCTCGAGCACAACTGCGGCGGGAGCTGCGCCTGCACCACCTGCCACGTCATCGTGCGGGAAGGGGAGGAGCACCTCTCGCCCATGGAGCAGGATGAGGAGGACCGCCTGGATACCGCGGAGGGGCTGACCCTCCACTCGCGGCTCGGCTGCCAGGTCATCGTACGGGGCGACGTGGTGGTGGAGATCCCGAAATGAAGTGGGGGGACGCGGAGGACATCGCGCTCGCCCTCATGGAGCTGCATCCCGGCGTGGATCCGCTGAGCGTGCGCTTCACCGATCTCCATCAGTGGGTGGTGGCCCTGCCGGGGTTTCGCGACGACCCCAAGGCCTCCAACGAGGGCATTCTCGAGAAGATCCAGATGGCGTGGCTGGAGGAATACCGTGACCGCTGACTACCAGGAGACGACGTGATCGCTCGCGAAGATCAGCTCCAGGAGGCCGGCGTAGTTGAGATCGGCGCCCAGCCGCTTGATGGCCACCTGCGCGGGGGCCGGGGTGGCGTCGTCGAGGAGCACGACCGTGACCTCGGCGCCCGCTTCCCGGCGATTCTGTTCCACCACCGCTCCCGCCATGGCGGGAGAGTCGCGCTTCAGGAGGTGGAGGAAACGCGCCATCAGAACACGAGGAAGCGGCTGGCCTGGGCCACGAACGCCGCAATCTCCGCGGCGGAGACGGCCACCACGGGGTGGCCTTCGGCGTTCCAGCCCGGCGTCGAGGGCAGCGCGGCCGCGTCGACGTGGAATGGAATACCGAGCTTCTTGAGGGCCGCGCGGAACTTCGCGATGTCGTCGCCGTCCACGAGATCGTCGGTGTCCTCGTCCAGGAGATGGACGGCGGGCCCGCTCAGCACCACGTGGACGGGATTCTCGCCCGCCACTACCCCGAGGGCGATGCGCATGGCCTCGTTGGCCCGGTGCGAGACGCGGGGATCCTCCGAGATGATCACGAGGACGGGCTGCCGATCGGCCATGCCGTCAGTTGAGCGAGAGGAAGCGGTCAGTCCCGTTGATCAAGTCGGTGAGCACGACGAGGCCGCAGTTGGTCGCCGCGTCGGAGAGGGGCAGGCGACGCTTCTGGCAGCCGTAGGCGCACACGAAGAGTCGCGCCCCGCGCTCGCCCAGGGCGAGGAGTCGACGATCCTCGATGGCCGCCACGCCGTCGTCGATGAGGTAGAGATACACGTCGTGGCCACGGTCGAGCGCCGCCGTGGCGAGCCCCAGCACCGTCGTGAGGTTGGGGTGGTCGGGCGCGGTGGACACCATGAGACCGAGCTTGCGCTTCGCCGTCTCCATGATGGCGCCGAGCGTAGCATCGTGACAGGAGAGCGTCAATGAACCGGCTCGTCTATCTCGATCACAACGCCTCTACCCCCGTCCATCCCGAGGTGCTGGAGGCCATGCTCCCCTACTTCAGCGAGCGCTTCGGCAACGCCTCCAGCGTGCACGGCTTCGGCCGCGAGGCGCGCGAGGGCCTGGACCGGGCGCGCGAGCAGATCGCGCGCTTCCTCCGGGTGTCCAAGGACGAGATCGTTTTCACCTCGGGGGGCACGGAGTCGGACAATCTCGGCATCAAGGGGGTGGCGGCGGCCCGGCGGAGCGGCCACATCATCACCTCGCAGATCGAGCACCACGCCGTGCTCCGCACCTGCGAGACGCTGGAGACGCAGGGCTTCGCCGTTACCTATCTCCCCGTGGACGAGTACGGCATGGTCCGCCCCGAGGAGGTGGCGAAGGCCATCCGCCCCGACACCATCGTGGTGTCCCTCATGCACGCCAACTCCGAGGTGGGCACGCTCCAGCCCATGAGCGAGATCGGGCGCATCACTCGCGCCCACGGCATTCCCCTCCACGTAGACGCCGTGCAGACCTTCGGCAAGGTGCCCATCGACGTGGACGCTTTCGGCATTGATCTCCTGTCCTTCTCCGGCCACAAGATCTACGGGCCCAAGGGCGTGGCGGGCCTCTACATCCGCAAGGGCACCAAGATGACGGCGGTCCAACACGGGGGCGACCACGAGCGGCGTCGCCGCGCGGGCACGGAGAACGTGGCGGGGCTGGTGGGTTTCGGGAAAGCGGTGGAGATCCGCGGCCGCGAGATGGCCGACGAGGCGGTGCGGCTGGGCGGCCTCCGCGACCGGCTCTGGGAGGGCCTCCGCTCCCACATCGACGAGGTGCGGCTCAACGGGCATCCCACCCTGCGCCTGCCCGGCACCTGCAATATGTGCTTTCGGAACATCGAGTCTGAATCCATCGTGCTGGGCTTGGATCTGAAGGGCATCGCCACGTCGGCGGGATCAGCGTGCACCTCGGGCAGCGTGGAGCCCTCGTACGTGTTGGTGGCCATGGGGTTGCCGCTCGAGTGGGCCATGGGCTCGGTGCGGTGCTCGCTGGGCCGGAGCACCACGGCCGATGACATCGACTATGTGATCGAGGCGGCGGTGCCCCTGGTCCAGAAGCTTCGGGCCCTGTCCCCCGTCAAGGCGTAGTGGAGTACAGCGCGAGGCTGCTCGATCACTTCTGCAACCCGCGGAATGCGGGGATGATGCGGGACCCCGACGGCGTGGGCGAAGGTGAATACGAGCAGTGCATGGATCTCGCGCGCTTCTACCTCCGCGTCCGAGAAGGACGCGTCGCAGAGGCGCGCTTCCAGGGCTACGGCTGCGGGCCGACCTTGGCCGCGTGCAGCGCGCGAACCGAGGTGGCGGCCGGGACGAGGCTCGAGGAGCTCGCCCAGATCGGGGAGGCGAGGATCGAGGACGCCGTGGGCGGGCTTCCCGCCGAGCGGCGGCACGCGGCGGCGGTGGTGGCGCTCGCGCTGCAGTCGGCGGCGCGGGACGCCCTGGAGCGACGGGCTGCGGACTAGGAGCGTCATGTTCAAGGCGATGCGAGAGGACATCCGAACTGTGCTGGAGCGTGATCCGGCCGCGCGCTCCGTTCTCGAGGTCGTCTTGTGCTATCCGGGCGTCCACGCGATCTGGATTCACCGCGTCTCGCATGCCCTGTGGAGCGCGGGATGGACGACCACCGCGCGCTGGCTGTCCCACCTCGGGCGCTTCCTCACGGGCATCGAGATCCATCCCGCGGCCAAGCTGGGTCCGGGCCTCTTCATCGATCACGGCATGGGCGTGGTCATCGGCGAGACGGCGGAGCTGGGACGGAACGTGAGCCTGCTCCAGGGCGTCACCCTCGGGGGCACCAGCAACAAGCGGGAGAAACGTCACCCCACCCTCGGCGACAACGTGGTGGTGGGAGCGGGCGCCAAGATCATCGGGGCCTTCACCATCGGCGCGGGCAGCCGCATCGGCGCGGGCTCGGTGGTGGTGCGGGAGGTGCCGGAAAACTCGGTTGTCGTCGGCGTGCCGGGGCGGGTAACATTCCGTGATGGCGCCCGGGTGGGCGGCATCGATCTCAACCAGACCGATCTGCCCGACCCGCTGGCCCGAACCCTCGAGCAGATGGTGGATCGCATCCACGCCCTCGAGGAGGAGATCGAGTCGCTGAAGAAGCAACTCAAGGAGGCCCCTGGCACGTGATTCCCAAGGACACCATGACGGTGAAGGAAGCCTCGACGTATCTTTCCATGGACGCGGAGACGCTCCAGCGCCTGGCCTCGGAGCGCCGCATTCCGGCCCTCGAGCACGAAGGGCAGTGGCTGTTCTCCAAGAAGTCCATCGACAAGTGGCGGGCGCGCAGCCAGGCCTGATGGATCGGGCCGGGGCCTGGGCCCTCCTCACCGAGTTCACGCAGTCCGACAGTCTCCGTAAGCATGCCCTGGCCGTGGAGGCCGCCATGCGCGCCTACGCCCGGCGCTACGGCGAGAACGAGGAGAGCTGGGGCACGGCGGGCATGCTGCACGACTTCGACTACGAGATGCACCCCATGGCCCCGCATCATCCCATGAAGGGCGCGGAGATCCTCCTCGCCCGCGGCGCGGCGCCCGAGGTCGTGCACGCCATCCTCGCCCACGCCGACTACTCCGGTTTCCCCCGAGTCTCGCTCCTCGATCGCGGTCTCTATGCCTGCGACGAGCTGTCGGGCTTCGTCACCGCCTGCGCCCTCGTGCGCCCGGGGCGGGCCATCGCCGGGCTCGAGCCGGGGTCGGTGAAGAAGAAGCTCAAGGACAAGGGCTTCGCACGCACGGTGAATCGTCACGACGTGTATCGCGGGGCCGAGGAGCTCGGGGTCGATCTCGACGAGCACATCGGTTTCGTGATCGGCGCCCTCACCGCTGTCGCCCCCCGCATCGGTCTCGGCGGCCCCTCCCCGTAATCCGGCCGTGGGCCCCGCGCCCTCCTTCCGGACCATCATCCACGTGGACATGGACGCGTTCTACGCGTCCGTCGAGCAGCGCGACCGCCCGGAGATCCGTGGCCGCCCCGTTATCGTGGGCGCGGACCCGCGCGGGCGCGGCGTGGTGTCGGCGGCCTCCTACGAGGCGCGCCGGTTCGGCGTGCATTCCGCCATGCCCATCAGCCGGGCCTATCGGCTCTGCCCCGAGGGCGTCTACCTGCGGGTGGACATGGACAAGTACGCTGCCGTCTCTCGCGAGATCATGAGCTTTCTCGCCGACTTCACCCCGCTCGTCGAGCCTCTGTCCATCGACGAGGCCTTCCTGGACGTTACGGCGAGCCGCGCCCTGCACGGGGACGGCCCGGCCATCGCCCGCCAGATCAAGGCCGGCATCCGGGCGCGGGTGACCCTCACCGCCTCTGTGGGCGTGGCCTCGAACATGTTCGTGGCCAAGATCGCCTCCGATCTGGAGAAGCCGGACGGGATGGTCGTCGTCGAGCCGGGGCGCGAAGCGGAGTTCCTCGCCCCGCTCCCCGTGTCCAGGCTCTGGGGGGTCGGGAAGGTCACGGGCGCCGAGCTCGAGGGTATGGGCATCCGGACCATCGGCCAACTCGCCCGGATCCCCGCCGCACACCTCGAGGCGCGCTTCGGCCAGCACGGTCCCGGGCTTCTTGATCTCGCGCGCGGTCACGATGAGCGGCGCGTGGAGCCGGACGGCGGGCCCAAGTCCATGGGCGCGGAGGAGACCTTCGGGCGCGACACGCATGACGTCGATCTGCTGCGCGCCACCCTCCGCGAGCAGAGCGAGCGGGTGGCCCGCGAGCTGCGTGCCGAGCACTACGCGGGGCGCACGGTGACCCTCAAGCTTCGTTTCGCCGACTTCTCCACCATCACCCGCGCCCACACCGGCGATCCGACCCAGGACGGCCTCGTCATCTTCCGCGCGGTGGACGCGCTCTTCTCGCGCGTGCGCCTCTCCCAGGCCGTTCGCCTCATCGGCGTGTCCGTGTCCGGCCTGGGACCGCCGCAGTCGGGCCAGCTCTCCCTCCTCGCCCCGGACACCATCCGTCGCGAGCGGCTCGCCCGCGCCGTGGATCGTCTCGCCAGCCGCTTCGGCGACGCCGCCGTCCGTCCGGCCAGCCTCTTGAAGCGCCGCCCGCGCGGCGAGCGCGCGTCGTCGGAGGAGCCCGAGCGTTGACTTTCCCGGGGGCGATTCCTATACTCGCGTGGCTTTTTCGGACGGTGACGGTATCGCCCTGACGATCGATCGAGGAGATTCGCCGATGGAGCTCTGCGTCCCGACCCACCGCGCCGAATCCCTCGGCTGAGATGCCCGCGTTCCTCCGCGTCGCGATCCTCGCCCTCGCGGTCGCGGCCTTTCCCCCCACGGTGGCCGCGCAGCCCCGGACGCCCGGGGTCACCGACACGGAGGTCGTCATCGGTGTCACTGCCCCCTTGTCCGGGCCCGCGGCCATCTACGGCAATCTCGCGCTGGCCAAGGAGGCGTGGGCCCGCTACATCAACGATCAGGGCGGCGTGCACGGGCGCAAGCTCAAGGTCGTGGTCAAGGACGACGGCTTCCATCCCGCGCGGGCCATGGCCAATCTCCGGG
>JBKOVG010000343.1:0-24309 GCA_046723845.1 Candidatus Methylomirabilota bacterium
GAGATGGGGAGCGCGTGCAGGGTGCCCGCCCGAAGCTCTTCCTCGACGCTGCTCTCCTGCAGGAGGGCCAGCCCGAACCCGGCCTCGACCATCCGCTTCTGCGCGGTGAGGCTATCGATGGGCACGATCTCCGCGCCGCCGACCCCGACGAGGGCGAGGCCGCGCTCGAGGGCGGAGGCATACGGCTCTCGCGCGGGACCGGGGCGGACGGGGAAGGTGATCCAGCGCTCGCCGGCCAGGGCGCGCGCGGCCACGTGGCGGGCACGCGCGAGCCGATGGTGCGCCGAGCAGACGGGCACCATGGGCTCGTCGTGGATACGGGTGGACACCAGCTCGGGATGCGGATCCACGTCGTACCTGAGGCCGAGGGTGGCGTCGCCCCGGCGGACCAGCTCGCTCACTTCCCGGCTGAGGGCCGTGCGGAGACGCAGGTCGATGCGCGGATGGAGCTCGCGAAATCGGCGGAGCCGCGCGGTGAGCGAGGTGCTGGCGAGGGTGCCGACCACGGCCACGGTGATGGCGCCGCGATCCGTGCCCCTGAGAGCGCCGACCGCGTCGATCCCGTCCCGGATGGAGGCGAGCAAGGTCTCGGCGTGGGGGAGGAAGGCGCGCCCCGCCTCGGTGAGGACGGCGCCGCTCCGGATGCGCTCGAACAGCGGGGCGCCCAGCTCGTCCTCCAGGAGATGGAGGCGGCGGCTGATGGCGGGCTGCGACAGGTGCAGGGTGGCGGAGGCGCGCGTGAAGCCGCCGCCGCGCACGATGGCCACGAAGGCTTCGATCTGGCTGAGCTCCATGGTCGAGGCTCATCAGCATAGCTGATGACGGTCGCCAGATCCATGCATTGGACACATGTAGACCGAGCCGCTACCGTGTGGGCAAAGGAGACCTTCCATGAGAGCCAATGACGTCCGGTCGAGCGAGTTCCTGCGGCATGGAGCGTACGTGTGCTTTCGCCTGTCGGCCGGCGCGCGCCAGACAGGCGCGGCGGCGGCCGTGCCTGCCCTCGCGGAGCGCCTGGGGCTCCAGAACGAGTTCGAGCCCGGCGCCGGACCGCCGGAGAACAGCATCGCCTTTCTGCGGCGGGTGAGGGCGACACCGGGGGACATGGCGGACGAGGGACTCGAGCGCGCCGACGCCATCGTGCACGTGGCCTCCGCGTCGAGCGACGTGGTGGCGACGTTCTGCAAGGAGGCGGAGCGGCTCCTTGCCTCCGCGGACAGCCTCCTCGTGCTCCGCGGCGGGGTGCGGCCGATGGTCTACACGGGCAACGCCATGCACAACTTCGCCTATGCGCACCGGGTCCTCCCGCAGCCGGGCACCGTCATGCCCAATGCCTTTCTCCTGCCCATGAGCAAGACTGCGGCGTGGTGGGCGAAGGACTGGATGGAGCGCCACACCTACTTCCTGCCGCGCTACGACGACGAGGGCAAGATGGTGAACGAGGGCCATGCCCTCGCCTCCGCGGCCGGGATCGCCTGCCTCATGCGGCGGACCTACAAGCACGAGAGCGAGCCCGCCCCCGCCGGGAGTTACGACTTCGTCACGTACTTCGAGTGCGCGGATGCCGACGTGCCCGTCTTCCACGAGATCTGCGCCGCCCTCCGCGACGTGAGCCGGAACCCCGAGTGGAAGTTCGTGCGGGAGGGCCCGACCTGGCAGGGGCGCCGCGTGGCGACCTGGCGCGAGCTCTTCGCGTGATGTCCGGGCGGCCTACTCGCGGCAGGCGGGAAACAGCGGGAGCGAGCTGAAGAAGGCGAGGTCGTGGTTGGGCCAGAGCTCCGCGTCCATCTCGCGGGCGATGGCCTTGAGCCTCCGGATGCTCTGGAGGGCCAGCGCCTCATCGTCCTGCCAGCAATAGCCGGGCGGGATCTCCTCCGTCAGGTTCTCCACGAGATCGGCGGCGTCCCCGCACAGGACGACGGGCCGGTCCTTCGACAATTCGACGACGAGGGACATGTGACCGGCGGTGTGGCCCGGCGTGCACACCGCGCGCACGCCGGGCGCCACCTCGTAGTCTCCCGATTGGAGATGCCACGCCTCCTTCCCGGCGAGCTCGTCAACGAAGACCCCGTGGTAGTGGCCCGTGGCGAAGGCGGCGAGCTCGGCGCGGTGCACGTGGACGTCGCGACCCGGGAGCTCACCGAGCCCTCCCGCGTGGTCGAAGTGCAGGTGGCCGAGGAACACCACGTCGATATCGTGCGCTCCGAGACCGAGACGGGCGAGATAGCTCGGGATCCTCTGCCCCTCTGTCATGCGCGGCGGCTCGAGCCGCGGCCGCATGGGGTCGAAGTATTGCGCTCGGAGCTCCGGAGTGGCGACCTTGCGGTAGTCGCAGCCGACGTCGTAGAGGATGCGGCTGTCGGTCGTCTCGATGAGGTAGGCGAGGATGGGCGCATCGATGTACTGACCGTGGCCGCGATGGCGCGTCGACACGACCTTCTCGTAGCGCATGGTGCCGGTCAGCAATGGCCAGAGGCGAACGGCACGGCCCATGAGCGGCTCCGGTCGTCGAGGGTTCGCCGGTGGGGGTGGGCGTGGATCGGCGATGACGATGCTACGTGATCACCGCCGGCCGCACAATTTCAGGCGGGCACGCGCTCACTAGCGCTCGGTCGTCGCCACGCCGGGATCCATCGCCACCGCGGCGAGCCTGGATCTCGCACCGTCCATCTAGGGACCTGAATGAATCTCTGAGGGTCCACTGCGTAAGCTGCTGAAACTGCGAGCTCGCTGAACAAGCCTGTCAATCAGCGAGGTCTTCCTCCTGAGCGTGCGCGTCCTCCCCCCTCCGGCGCCGCCTACTCTCCGATATCCTCCGCCCAGAGGGAAGGGTGAGCGCGAATGACCTCCGCCATCTAGGGCCTGGCACCGGGGATCGTCGAGAGCTTCCACCTTCACGCCACGGCTCCGCAGGAGATCCTCCTCGCCGAGGAACGTGCGGTTCTCCCCCACGATCACCCGGCGGATGCCGTAGAGGAGGAGGATACTGCCGCTGCACATCGCACAGGGCGACAAGGTGGTGTGGATCGTGCTCCCCCGATACACGCGGGCGGGCTGGCGGCCGGCATTCTCGAGAGCGTCCATCTCGCCGTGGAGGATCGCGCTGCCCTTCTGGACGCGGCGGTTGTGGCCGCGGGCGAGAATCCGCCCTTGGTGGACGAGCACCGAGCCGATGGGAATGCCGCCTTCGGCGAGGCCTCGCTCCGCCTCGTCGATCGCCGCGAGCAGGAACTCGTCCACTAGCGTCCGCTCCGGACCGCGCCGGTGACGGGCACCGGGGCGGGGCGGCGGCCCAGGACGAGATACAAGGCGCCCGCGACGACGATGCCGACGAGCCAGCTCAGGTCCGCGCCGCCGAGCAGCTTGGTGGAGATGGGGCCCTGGAGGGCGGGCACGAGACCGTCCTCTACGGACCAGCCCGCCACCAGCCCCCCGAGGAACGCCACCATAGCGCCCCAGTTGATGTCACCGTAGGCGCTCCGGGCCGGGTCCTTGTAGAGCTCGTCCACCTCGATCCGGCTCCGGCGGACGAGGAAGAAGTCGGCGAGGATGACGCCCGCCCACGGGCTCATCCACAGGAGCAGGCTGATCATCCAGTTGTCGAAGGCCTTGGCGAAGGAGGGCTGGAAGACGAAGTAGATGGTGACGAGATAGCCGACGACGCCCGCCACCAGGGCCATGACCGTCCGCGAGACGTGCAGACCCATGCTGAGCGCGGCCAGCGCCGCCGAGTAGACGTTCAGGATGTTGGTGGCGATGGGACCGTGCAGGACGAGCAGGAGCACGAGGATGCTGGTGATCCCGCCGAAGACCGCGCTGACCATCTTGGCCGGATCGGTGTCCATGGTGGTGCTGGCCACGGTGGCGCCGAGGATGGCCAGCCACACGGTGGGGACGAACATGCCGACGTAGCTGTACCAGAACACCGAGGACGAGGGCACGCGGCGCGGGACGAAGCGCGAGTAGTCCGAGGCCCACGTCACCCACGAGATGCCCCAGCCCACTCCGATCGCCGTCATGAGGAGGGTCAGCATTGCGAAGTGGGCGCCGGGAGGCAGCGAGGTGACGTGCCCCCAGTTGACCACCCCGGGGCGGGTCCAGGCGAGGACGCTCATGAGGAGCATGATGACGGCGGTCACGGGCACCGTGTACTTCTCGAAGGTGCGGATGGCGTAGAAGCCATAGATGCCGATCAGGACCTGGATCACCATGACCACCGTCACCACCACGAAGTTGGTGAGCCACGTGTCGCCGATCCCGAACTGCCCGAGGATGGCCACCGCGATCTTCACGGGGAAGTAGGTGTTGACCCCGATCCACCCCAGCGTCATGAGGAACATGAGCAGGCTGGGCAGGTAGGCGCCGCGCCGGCCGAAGGCGGAGCGGCTCAGGACCATCTGGTTCACGCCGGTCTTGTGACCCATCACCGTGAAGGCGCCAAAGATCGCGCAGCCCACGAGGTTGCCCAGCACGACGACGGCGATGGTCTCCCACAGGCCGAGCTTGAGCACGATACCGAGGGCTCCCAGCGCCCAGTTGATGGGCGCGATGTTGGCCCCCGCCCAGATCCACATCTGCTGGAGGCCGGTGGAGTCCTTGTCGGCTTCGGGGATGGGCTCGATGCTGTGGAGGTCGGAGCGGAGCTCGCTGGTGGCTTCGGTCGCCATGATTGCCCCCCTGGGCCCGCGGTGTGGGTGCGGTTCAGTTGTGGGCGTGGACGACGCCGTCGTGGCCACGGCGATACTGCGCCGCCCCCGCGAGCAAGTCAAGGGCGAGGCGGGGCGAGCGGCTACTTCGTTCCGAACAATCGATCCCCCGCGTCGCCGAGGCCGGGCACGATGTAGCCGTGCTCGTTGAGCTTCAGGTCGATGGCGGCGGTGAAGATCGGGACGTCGGCATGCGCGGCCTGGAAGGCGGCCACGCCCTCGGGGGCGGCGACCAGGCAGACGTACTTGATGCTGCGGGCGCCCCGCGTCTTGAGGCGGCGCACGGCGGCGATCGCGGAGTTGGCGGTGGCGAGCATGGGATCGACGACGATCACGTCACGCTCCGGCAGGTCGTCCGGCACCTTGAAGTAGTACTCGATGGCCTCGAGGGTGCGGGGATCGCGGTAGAGCCCAATGTGCCCGACCCGCGCCGACGGCACGAGGTCGAGCATGCCCTCGAGGATGCCGTTGCCCGCGCGCAGCACGGACACGAAGCAGAGCTTCTTGCCCGCGAGGGCCGGCGCGCGCATGGGGGCGATGGGAGTCTCGATGTCGACCAGCTTGGTGGGGAGGTTTCGGGTCACCTCGT
This sequence comes from Candidatus Methylomirabilota bacterium, assembly GCA_046723845.1. Taxonomy (GTDB): domain Bacteria; phylum Methylomirabilota; class Methylomirabilia; order Rokubacteriales; family CSP1-6; genus AR37. The sequence continues at coordinate 5,296 of JBKOVG010000343.1, forward strand.
AGGCGAGGAGGAGGCTGATCTCGCGCAGTAGCCGCCGGAAGTCGGCCGTAGAGGTCTCGGCCCGGCGCATCAGGGTCAGCTTGTGCTGGACGAGCGGATGATCGACCACGGTCACCGTGCTCATGATCGCCGCCCCCCTCCGTGCCGTCCGGAGTCCGGGATGCCCACGCCCCGATCAGCGGCGCCGCGAGCCGCCGAGGATGCCGCCCAGCACCCCGCGCAGGATCTGCCGGCCGACTTCGCTGCCCACGGTGCGTGCGGCCTGCTTGGCCATGGCTTCGAGCATGCCTTGCCGCCGCTTCGTCCCCCACAGGAGATCGCTGACCGCGCCGCCCACTCTCGCCGGCGCCGTGTCCGGCTTCGCGGGAGGCGCTTCCCCCCGCGCGTTGCGCTTCGTCAGGATCTCGTACGCCGACTCGCGGTTCACCGGCGTGTCGTACTCCGCGCGGGCTGCGCCCGCGCACCGCGGCCCGTTCCTCGGCCGTGAGGGTGCCCATGCGGCAGCGCGGCGGACACATGAGCGTGCGCTCCACGGGCATGGGCACCGCCTTGTCCTGGGAGCGTGGAGACGAGGGCCTCGCCGACGGCGAGCTGGCCGATGGCCTGGGCGACGTCGAGCTTGGGATTGGTCACGAAGGTCTCGGCTGCCGTGCGCACGGCCTTCTGGTCGCGGGGCGTGTAGGCGCGCAGAGCGTGTTGGATGCGGTTGCCGAGCTGACCCAGGATCTCGGCGGGCACGTCGTCGGGGAACTGGGAGCAGAAGTAGACGCCCACGCCCTTGGACCGGATGATGCGCACCACCTGCTCGACACGCTGGCGCAGCGCGGACGGGGCGTCCGCGAAGAGCAGGTGCGCCTCGTCGAAGAAGAAGACGAGCTTGGGCCGGTCGACGTCGCCCACCTCGGGCAGCGTCTCGAAGAGCTCGGAGAGGAGCCAGAGGAGAAAGCTCGAGTAGAGGCGCGGCTTCAGGATGAGCTGGTCGGCGGCGAGGATGTTCACGATGCCGCGCCCGCTCAGGTCGGTCCGCAGGACATCGGCGAGCTCGAGGGCGGGCTCCCCGAAGAAGCTCGCCCCGCCCTCCCGCTCGATGGTCAGGAGGGCACGCTGGATGGCCGCGATGGACGGCGCGCTGACCAGCCCGTACTGCGTCGAGATCTCCTTGCGGTGATCGGCCACGAAGCCCAGGAGCGCGCGCAGATCGTCGAGATCGAGGAGGAGGAGGCCGCGGTCGTCGGCGAGCTTGAAGGCGATCTCGAGCACGCCCGCCTGCGTGTCGTTGATCTCGAGCATGCGGGCGAGGAGGCTGGGCCCGATCTCGCTGATGGTGCTGCGCACGGGATGCCCGGCCTTGCCGTAGAGGTCCCAGAACACCACCGGGCTCGCCTCGGGTGCGTAGCCCGACATGCCGATCCGCGTCACGCGCTCCTGGAGCTTCTCGCTGGCGCTGCCCGCCGCGGCGAGGCCGGCCACGTCTCCCTTCACGTCCGCCATGAAGACGGGGACGCCCAGCCGCGAGAAGCCTTCCGCCAGCACCATGAGCGACACGGTCTTGCCGGTGCCGGTGGCGCCGGCGATCAGGCCGTGCCGGTTGCCGTAGCGCGCGAGCAGGGTGACGGGCCGCTCCCCCTTGCCGAGAAGGATCCGCTCGTCGCTCACGCGGGCTTCCCCGCTTCTGGAGCGGACGGCGGCACCACGGGCCGCCGCTGCGGCATGGCCACGTTGTGGAGCCCATCGAGATCGATGCTCGGCATGTCGAGGGCGAGCGCGCGCAGCACGCTGTTGGCCAGCAGGGTGTAGTCGGGGAAGGCGCGGCGGAGGCGCGCGCGCCAGGCCTGCATGCCGCCGTTGGCGTGAAGCTCGAAGGCCGACTCGCGTCCATCGAGGGCCGAGGCGACGTGGTCGGAGGCGAGCTGGAGGAGCGCCGCGCGCTGGAGCGCAGTGTAGCCGCCGCCCCCGAAGGATTCCTCGAGACCGGCGGCGACCTCGGGCGCGGCGAGATCCTTGTCCGACGGCGCTACCACGAGGGAGGAGCCGGGCACGATGCGCAGGATCTCCGCCATCCGCTGCCGCGCCTTCTGCATGGCGATGCTGCCTGCAGCCACGTGCGCGCGGCCGGGGACGCAGTAGCCGTCCTCGGTCAGGTCCGGCTCGTGCTCCGCGGCGGCCTGGCAGCTCCGCACCGTCTGCACGTCGACGACGAGATCCATCAGGTACTCGAGCGTCGGCTCGTGCTCCTCGAGCCCCATGGCATGCGCGCAGGCCAGGGAGAGGCCCAGGGTGAACTCCGCCTTGGCGAGCCAGCAGTAGAGCTGATGCCAGAAGCACCAGGCGGCGATGGGATCGGGGGAGGCCTCGGTGAGGAACACCCGCTCCCAGGGCACGAGGACGTTGTCGAGCCACATCTGCCCATCGAGCTCGTCGAAGCGGCTGCTGAGCGGCGCCAGGAACGGGTTGGGGTGCCGCGCGGCGATCTTCCGGCAGAGGAGCGTCACCCCGGGAGCATCGACGGCCACCACGAAGGTCGCGCGATGCCCGGCGTGATCGACGCCGGAGTGGGCCCCGATGTAGACGTCCTCCGCGTAGGCGGGGCTCGTGTGCATACCGACCTTCCCGGTCAGGACCAACCCCGCGTCGGTCTCGCGCACCACGCGAAGGGCCGCCCGCTCGGCGGGATCGGGACGGAGCCGATAGCCGATGGTGGCGGCGCCCGCGCAGAAGGTGAGGAAGCGCCCGGTGCGGGCGAGCAGCTCACGATAGCGGGTGGCGTGGTCGAGTTGCTCCGCCGAGACCTTCCGCTGGAGCACGACGTCGTGGATGCCGAGGGCGATGAGATTGCCGTAGCCCGGCGTGTGCGTCATGTTCCCCGCGGTGAGGAACACGGTGGCGGCGTAGGAGCGTCCCATCGCGCGGAGGTCGGCCGCGCTGCGAGGGGCTACGAAGGCCCAGGGCGTGCGCGCGCCGTTCTCGTCGGGGGCGGTGAGGAGAAGGTCCCGCCACTCCGGATCCTGGTGCCGGTCGTACCACGCGACGTACTCGTCTACCATGGCCCGCGTCGCGTGATGCACGGTGACGTCCTCGACCAGCCCCTCGCCGATGACCCAGACGCGGCGGCCGTCGCGGAGCGCCTCGCGATACTCGCTGCCCGTTCTCATCGGCGCTTATCCTATCCCAAGGGTCGTGGACTACAGCACGAGCGGCATGCGGGCCCTGATGGAGGCGACCTTCTCCAAGACGCCGTTCCTCCAGTCCGTGCCCACCGCCGCGCGCGACGCGGCCGCGGCCCATCCCGCCGTCACGTCGTCGTGCAGCCCGGCGTGAGCTCGTCCGCTCACTCGTCGGCGCGCTGGCGCACGGGCCGCCAGTCGCCGCCGTCCGGCCAGGGGCCGAGCGTCCGGGCGGCTTCCTCGGCGTCGGCGTGAAGGTCGCACCAGGCGCGGCAATCCGTGCAGAAGACGCGGCGGATGTCGAGGGTGTCCGCCTCCAGCATGACGGTCGTCCGCGCGGGGTCGTGGGGCCGCCGCAGCACGCGGTGCTCGAGGAGGAGGGCGTGCAGCCGGCGCAGGAAGGCGTTGTCGTGCGGGGCGTCCTCGCGGGGGATGCGCGCGCTCGCCAGCACCCAACGCGTCCCGTCGGGCAGGCACAGATAGCCTTCACCGTTGCGCAGCCAGCCCAGCTCGTCCAGGAGCACGGCGGGGAAGAAGCTCCGCGGGTCGCCGTTGGGAGCGATCTGGAGCATCTCCCACTCGCGCCAGTAGTCCTCGATGGAGTCGGCGGGGATCTCGCGGGCGGGAAGCAGAGCCATGGACTGGGCCTTGAGGCGGTCGGAGACCTCGGCCGCCGTCACTGGCGCCTTCCAGATGGTGTCCGGCGTGCTCATGCTCACCCAGGGCAACGACGTCGCCGCATGGGCGATATTGTACCGTCAGGCCACCCGTGTGACGGAAGGGGAATCGGCGCGCCGTGCGCCCGCCGATTCAGCTCGTGGACGGCGGCTCCGGAGCGGAGGAGCGCGCGAGCTGACGCAGGCGCGCCTCGGCCTCTGTGATGGGCATGGGACCATGGATCATGCCCCGCGCGATCTCGAGCATGGGATAGCCGTTCGCGGCCTCGTCCTGGAAGCGCCGGGCGAAGCCTCCCGTCTTGATGTCCTCCAGGGTGGCGCGGAAGGCGGTGAGCATGGTCTCGCGATCCATCTCGAGCGTGCGGAGGATGCCGCCAAACACCGCAGTGGGCCCGTGATCCCCTGACGAGCGGAAGAAGCCCGTCTCGCGGAAGGCGCGGAAGACGATCTCCATCTCGCCCGACATGTACATCTCCATCACCAGCGCCTCCGCAGGAATGCCTGCGTCGCGCCCGATCTCGAAGGCCGTCATGACGGCCTGGCCGAGCACCGCCCCCACGCTCTGCTCGACGAAGAGGTCGAGCGTTGCCTCCGCTTTGGCGGTCATCTCGATCGCGCCCGCGCGAAGAACGCCCAACCCCTCGGCGAGCCCCAGCATGCGCTGGTGAGCCCGGCCGCTGCGGTCGGCTTCCACGCCCACGCAGCCCCAGAAGCCCTCGCCGGCCACGAAGCGCGTACGCGCCGACACACCGGACATGCGCGGCGCCACCAGCAGCACGTCCACCGAGTCCGGTGGGTGGATGAGGTCGAAGGCCAGGCTGTAGCCCGAGCCGAAGGCGATGGCCGCGCCCGGCCGCAAGGCGGGGGCGATCTCGCGCTCGAAGACGGCGGGGATGACCTCGTCGGGCAGGAGCACGAAGACCACGTCGGCGGCGGCGCCCATGGCGATGGGCATGACCTCGAACCCGTCGGTCCGCGCGCGCTCCGCGTACTCGTCTTCCTGGTTGCCCACGTGCACCTTCACCCCCGAATCGCGGAGGTTGAGGGCGGCGGTGCGACCCAAGTTCCCGTAGCCGAGCACCGCGACGGAGTCTCCCGCGAGGGCGCGGGGCGGGGCGTCGACGCTCCGGTACACCTTGACCTGCGGCTCTGGTGGATTCGTCATGTTGGCGTCGATCTCACTCCTCCCCGCGCTTCACGTGCCGTGGGACTCCGCCACGGGCAGTTGCCCGCTCAGGACGCCCCGGACCTTGCTCGAGAGCTCCGCCACCGCGAAAGGCTTCACCACGAACGGCTCGCCGGGGGCGAGCCGGATGCCGTAGTTCTCCACCGTCTCTGCGCCGTAGGCCGACATGAACAGCACCTTGATGCCGGGCCGGAAGACGCGGAGCCGACCCGCCAGCTCGCGTCCGTTCATCCCGGGCATCACCACGTCGGTGAGCAGGAGATCGAGCGGCTCGGGCCGCGACCGAGCGATGCGCAGCGCCTCGCGCGGGTCGCCGGTAGCCACGATCGTGTACCCTTCCGCCCGCAGGACGCTGGTGGTCAGGGCCAGCACCTCGGGCTCGTCGTCCACTACCAGGATGGTTTCCATGCACCCGAAAACCTGAGCCATCGCCGCGAACATGTGCCTCCGGCCGAAGCAGGTGAGCGAGATTCCCGCGACTCGAGCGGGCGGCCTCGCGAGCATCGACGAGACCGACCGCATGATAACCTAAATCGGCGCCGGCAAGTCGGATGCTGCACGCCGTCGTCACGTTCCGCGCGGAATGTCGACGCATCACTGTGCTACCATTCGCCGCGTGACGCGCCGGGGCAGTGCTCGGCGCATTCGTGCACTCGAGCAGCACGTGCCCGACCCGCGCACGACCCGCGTCGCGTCTGTGGAGGGTGGCGGATGATCGGAGGCAGCAGGCGCGCGGCGCTGGGGTGGCTCGTGGGTCTCGTCGCCGTCTGGTCCTCTCCCGGCGCCGCCCAGCCGTATTTCTATCCGATGCAGGGCCAGTCCCCGCAGCAGGAAGAATCGGACAAGGGCCAGTGCTACGCCTGGGCCGTGGAGCAGACGGGATTCGATCCTTGCCAACCCTCGCGTGGCCATGCCGCCTCCGCCACCGTCGTACCGTCGGCCCCAGGCGCCCTTCCCTGAACGGCCTCACCAGGTTGTGCGACGCGGCCTCGTGGTGATGGCCGCAACCTACCGAGGAGACGACGGCATGCTCAAGTGGATTGCCGGTGCAGTTTTCATCGCGGCCCAGCTCGTGATCGGCTGCGCGGGCCAGGGTGGCGGCTACTCGCCACCGCCGGCCATGCCGCCGCCGCCCATGGCCACGAATCCTCCGCCACCCACGCATTCGCCACCGCCTCCGGCCTACGCGCCGCCGCCTGTGTACTCGACGCAGCCCTACATCTATCCCGCGCGAGGCCAGTCTCCGCAGCAGGAGGAGTCGGACAAGGGCCAGTGCTATGGCTGGGCCGTGCAGCAGACGGGCTTCGATCCCGCGAATCCGCGGGTGGCCATGCCGCCTCCGCCTCCCGGCTACGCGCCGCCGCCTCAGCAGTCGCTCGCCGGCGGCGCGCTCGAGGGCGGGTTGGGCGGCGGGGCGCTCGGCGCGGTGGGGGGCGCCATCGGCGGCAATGCGGGAGAGGGCGCGGCCATCGGCGCCGCCGTGGGTGGGCTCTTCGGCCTGATGCGCCGCGCGCGCCTCCAGGAGGAGGAGCAGCAGCAGATGCAGCAGCAAGAGCGGCAGCAACAGGCGTACATGGCGCAGCAGCAGAACGCGATGGCGCAGGGACGCGCCAACTACAACCGGGCGTTCAGCGCCTGCATGACGGCTCGCGGCTACACGGTCAACTGACGCTCTCGTGCGATGTCGCGCCACGCGCCACGCCACCGCGTGGAAGGAGGGCAGCATGGCGCGAGGAAGCCGATCGGGGACCTGGCGATGCTCGAACGGCTGCCTCGCGAAGGCGCGGTCCGAGCAAGAGGATGCGCCGGCGCGATCAGAGGCGCCAGCAGGAGGCCGAGCCGGCGCAATGTCAGCAGGCGCAGAACATGAGCACCTTCAATCGTGCCCAGGCCACGTGCCTTCAGGCCCGCGGCTACGAGAACGGCAAGGCATGGAACATGGTGATCGGCACGCAGACCGGTCGGTGGGGCAGCTCCGTGGTCGAGGAGAATGGCTCCTTCGCCCTCTTCGGGGCGTGCGCGCTCCCGTAGAGGCCTCCGAGTGTGCTAGGTTCCAGCCCATGAGCGAGGGCGCATTCCGGGTGCCCGGGCCTCTGTGAGCGACGCGGTCGCTGCCGCGCCGGAGTGGGCGCAAGGCGGCGTCCACTGGGGCCGTCGTGTGCGCCGGGTGGCGCGGAGCGGCGTGGTGGCGATGGGTGCGCTCGTCGCCCTCCTCGTGATCGGCGTTGCCGTGTTCGCGCCCGTGGTCGCCCCGCATCCACCCGACGAGCCCAACTTCGACCTGATCGAGGCGCCGCCGAGCTACAAAGCCTGGTTCGGCACGGACCGGCTGGGCCGCGACGTCCTGAGTCGCGTCATCTACGGCTCGCGCATTTCGCTCTCCGTGGCCCTCGTCTCCATCGGCGCCTCCATGCTCGTGGGCGGCGGCCTCGGTCTCGGCTCGGGTTTCGCAGGAGGCACGTGGGACAACGTGATCAATCGCGTGATGGACGTCTTCTTCAGCATTCCCGGGCTGCTCCTCGCCGTGGGAGTGGCGGCCATGCGCGGGCCCGGGGTGAACAGTGCCGTCCTCGCCATCGCCATCGTCTACACGCCGGTGTTCGCGCGCGTCATGCGCGGGCCCGTCCTGGCGGAGCGTGAGAAGGAATACGTGGAGGCCGTGCGAGCGCTGGGCGCCACCCGGCTCAGCGTCGCCCTCAAGCACGTGCTGCCCAACGTGCTCTCGCCCTTCGTGGTCCAGGGTACCGTCGCCTTCTCCCAGGCCGTGCTGATCGAAGCCTCGCTCAGCTACCTCGGCCTCTCCGCGCAGCCGCCCACGCCGTCCTGGGGCAACATGCTGAACGAGGGACGAACCTACCTGGAAACTGCGCCCTGGATCTCCGTCTTCCCCGGCATCGCCATCATGATCACCGTGCTGGCCTTCAACCTGCTCGGAGACGGCTTGCGCGACATCCTCGATCCCAACTCGCAGTAGCACACCTCATGGAGGCATGACATGACGACGAATCGCGAGCGCTCCGACGACAATGGTCTCAGCCGGCGCCGGCTCCTCCAGATGGGTGGCCTCACCCTGGGCGCGCTTTCCGTGGGCCGTCGCGCCCACGCCCAGACCCCAAAGCCGGGGGGCAGTTTCATATCCGCCCAGACCACGGAGGCGACCGGCCTCGATCCGCAGCTTGTGCCCGCGCTGTCCCGCAGCCGCCGCTCGCCCCTCATGTACAGCCAGCTCGTGCGCTTCGACCCGGACATGAACGTGATGCCTGAGCTGGCGGAGTCGTGGCAGGTCAGTCCCGACGGGCTCACATGGAACTTCAAGCTCCGCCAAGGGGTGAAGTTCCATGACGGGCAGGAGCTGACCTCTGCCGACGTGAAGTTCACCTTCGACCGGCTCTTCGAGGTCTCACCCGGGAAGTCGGACTTCATCGCAGTGGACAAGGTCGAGCCCGCGGGGAAGTACGGGGTCAAGTTCGTGACCAAGGAGCCGTTCGCAGGGCTCCTTGCCGCCCTCGGGGGCTTCTGGGGCTACATCATCAGCGAGGCCGGCGTGAAGAAGAACGGCGATCTCAACAAGGCCGCCATGGGCACGGGCCCCTTCATCCTTGAGGACTGGAAGGTCGAGCAGCAGCTCGTGCTGAAGAAGAACCCCAATTACTTCAAGAAGGGCGAGCCCTATGTGGACGCGGTCACCCTGCGGGTGATCCCCGACGAGGCCAACATCGTGGCCGCCCTCCGCACGGGGCAGATCCACCACGCCTTCCTCGAGGACAACAAGAACTTCAACCTCCTCAAGGACGAGAAGACCCTCACCGGCTACCGCTCCTCGCGTCTCGGCTACGACTACCTCAACATCAACGCGAGCCGCGGGCCCCTCAAGGACGTGCGGGTGCGCCAGGCCATCTCGTGGGCGGTGGACCGCGCCCAGGTGATGCGAGTGGCCGCCTCGGGGTTCGGGCGTCTCACCGCGCCCGCCACCCAGCCCATGAAGCAGTGGCAGATCCCCGAGGAGCAGTGGATGCGCTACTACAAGGCCGACGTGGACAAGGCCAAGAAGCTCATGGCGGAGGCGGGGCAGGCCAACGGCTTCACCGTGAAGCTCCTCGTCATCCCGACCTTCCCCACCATGGTCTCGGGCGCTCCCGTCATTGCGGCCCAGCTCAAGCGGATCGGCATCAATGCGGAGATCGAGAACGTGGAGTACGCCATCTGGATCAAGCGGTGGCTGGCCCACGACTTCGACATGACCATGAACACCACCCCGGGCTACGCGGATCCCGACACCGCGTTCTTTCGCGCCCTGCACTCGACCAAGGGACAGAACTGGAACTCCTGGAGCGTACCCGAGATCGATGCCCTCCTCGAGCAGGGACGGCGCACCATGGATCAGAAGAAGCGCAAGGAGATCTACGACAAGGTGCAGATCATGATCCTGGAGAACGTGCCGCACCTCTGGCTCTTCTCCGCGGAGCGCATCGACTTCACCCAGGCCTCCGTCAAGGGCTTCAGGCAGCACCCGACCACGCTCCTCTACGGCTTCGAGGACGTCTGGGTCGACAAGGCCTGAGGGCGGAGGCGCGGGGGCGGGCACGACCGCATGGGCCGCTATCTCGCCGTGCGTCTCTACTCGATGGGCGTCACCCTCGTCGGGCTGACCGTGCTCGTCTTCCTCATGCTGCGCCTCGTGCCGGGCACCGTCGTGGAGCAGATGATCGGAGCGGACGCGGTGGTGAGCAAGGAGATGGTCGAGAACCTCAAGCGCTTCTTCGGCCTCGACCAGCCCTGGTACACGCAGTACCTCGCGTGGATCGGTCGGCTCGCCCACGGCGATCTCGGCACCTCATGGCGCACGGGCAAGCCGGTGTGGAGCCTCATCCTCGAGCGCCTGCCCGTGACTCTCGAGCTGACCGCCCTCTCCGTCGCCTTCGCCTTGGCCCTGGGGGTGGCGGCCGGAGTGGTCTCGGCGGTGCAGCGCGATCGCGCCGTCGATCAGATGGCGCGGGTGGGCACGCTCTTCGGACTGTCCATCCCCGTCTTCTGGCAGGGGACGATGCTCATCCTCTTCTTCTCGCTGTATCTCCGCTGGATGCCGCCCGTGGTGTGGGTGGACTTCCTCGCCGATCCGCGCCGCAACCTGACCATCATGGTCCTGCCCGTGGTGTGCCTCGGCACGGCGAGCGCCGCCAACATCGCCCGCACCACGCGCGCCTGCATGCTCGACGTGCTGCGCTCTGAATACGTGCGCACGGCGGCGGCCAAGGGCCTCGTGCGCCGGGTGGTCATCCTGAAGCACGCGCTCAAGAACGCCCTCATCCCCGTGGTCACGGTGGCGGGGCTGCAGACGGGCATCCTTCTCGGCGGCACGGTGGTGGTGGAGGAGGTGTTCACGCTGCCGGGGATGGGACGGCTCGTGCTCTGGTCGATCTATCAGCGCGACTACCCCGTGACCCAGAGCACGATCCTCTTCATCGCCGTGATGTTCATGGTCATCAACCTGGCGGTGGACCTCTTGTACCGGTATCTCGACCCTCGCATCCGGTACGCGGGCTGACCGCGGGAGGCTGCTATGCGCGCATCGGTGCTCTTCGAGCAGGGCCAGCCGCTCCGCACCGAGGAGCTGGAGCTGGCGCCGCCGCGGGCGGGCGAGGTCGCCGTCCGCATGGCGGCGAGCGGGGTCTGTCCCAGCTGTCTCCACGCGGCCGACGGGAGTTGGGCGGGCGTGCCCGTGCCTATCGTGCTGGGTGACGAGGGCGCGGGAGTGGTGGAGGCGGTCGGTCCCGGCACCGACGGGCTCCGCGCGGGAGATCACGTGATTCTCTCGTGCTCATCGGCGCGCCCGCCACGGGCGCCACCGTGCCCCTCGACGTCCGCCCGCTCGTCACGGGCGAGCGCACGATCCGCGGCTGCAGCTACGGGGAGCGCGCGCACGCGCGAGGACCTGCCCCGCCTCGTCGAGCTGTACCTCGCGGGCCGCCTCCGCATCGACGAGCTCATCACGCATCGCTACGGTCTCGACGAGGCCAATGAGGCGTTCCGCGCCCTCGCGGCGGGCGAGCTGGGCCGCGGCCTCATCGTCTTCTAACCTGCACTCACTCCCCCTCGGGGGAAGGGCAGGGTGAGGGGGGTAGGAATGCGCGAGCTGGTCTTCGCCCTCGAGTTCCGCGGTACGGCGGGGCCGAGCGGATCCTCGGGCACGACGCGACACGCACGAACCACGGCGCCGAGCCAGCTCCTGAGAACCGTGATGAAGCCCGGCGCCATCGACACCGGCGTCGAGCACGTCGGCGGCGAGGTGGCCGTGCTCGACTCCACGGTGGAGCGCTTTCCCGACGGCAGCTTCGTCGAGTCGGGCACCATCGCCTACGGCGCCTTCGGCACGCTCTCCTTCGAGACGGTCGGGCGCGGAATCGTGGGTCCAAGCCCCGTCGACGGCTGGGTGCACGGGGCGGTGATGTGGAAGGTGACCACGGGCACGGGCCATCTCGCGGGCGCCCGCGGCCTCATCACCTCCAACTTCGTCGCGAGCGCGCAGGGCGGCGTCGTCGACAACCAGATCGCCCGGCTCTACCTCCCGTAGCCTCGCGGCCGCTCGTGACGCGGGAGCAGCACGAGCACGGTGGAGCCCAGGCGGCCACCGATCACAGAAGCCTCCTCAGGAACTCCGCCGTGCGACGAGGGCCATCGCCGCCGGCCGCCAGCGCAACGCGGAGGTGGCGAAGGTCGGCCTCGGTATCCACGTCGAACCACGGCGGGAGTAGGTGGACGGACAGATCGCGGTGGCGGGCCTTCTCAACGGTGAGGGCCAGCACGGTATCCGTGCTCCACGGGATGCCCTCGAAGAGCGCAGGCTGCGGGGCCGCGAGGCCGATCAGGTAGTACCCGCCGTCCTCGCAGGGCCCGAGCACGACATCCGAGAGTCCGTCCGCGAGGCGCCGCGCGGCCTGCTCCACGTACGCCATGGGCAGGGTCGGGCTGTCGCTATCGATGGCGACGGCACCCGCGTGACCCCGCTCGAGCAGAGCGGTGAGCAGGGTGGACAGCCGTTCGCCCAGATCGGCGCCCTCCTGCGCCATGAGCTCGAAGCGCGCCGGAGCAAGCGGTGCGAGCGCGGGCCGGGCCTCAGCCGGCGTGAAGGCGACCACGGGGCTGATGTCAGCGAGCGCCGCGACGGCATCGAGCCGGTCCAGGAGAAAGCACCGATAGAGCTCCGTGGCGCGCTCCGCCGTCAGGGCCCCGTGGAGGCGCGACTTCACGGGGCCCGATCCCGGCACCTTGGCCATCACCGCCACGGCAGGCGGCAGCGGCGGACGCTTCAGAGGCTCCACTTCACGCCGCAGCCCCGGCAGGGCTCAGGGGGTTCCGCGGTCTGGAGATCGCGGCGGAAGTCGCCGTAGCGCTTTCCCCACCACACCTCTTCCAGCGACTGACGATAGAGATTGCCGAGGATGATGCCGTCATAGTGACCGGTGACCCACGGCGCTATACAACAGGGAAGCACATTGCCGCTCACCGTGACGTACGCGAGCGTCCAGGGACGCCGGCACGCGCTCCATGGCTGCCCGGCGGGGGCGGGCGTGAGGCTCACCTCGGGCACCGTTGCGCCGGAGGCGGAGAAATGCAGGCCTTCGACCCGCGCCGCCGCTTTCGCCTCACGGATCGCGGCGGCCTCGCGCTCTTGCAGGCGGCCATAGAGCGATTGCTCGTGCGTGGCCATGCCGAGCCCGTTGTATACGAGCCGCTGGAGGTGAATGCCGGTGGCGCCGGCGCGGCGCGCCAGCGGGACGAGCCCCTTGATCTCCTCGATGTTGTCGCGCAGGGCGGTGAACCACAGCGACACGAACGGCCGCGGCGCGCCCAGCTCAGCCTTGAGCCTGGCGAGCTCGACCAGGTTGTCGACGACGCGCTCGAAGGCGTCCACGCCGCGAATGCGCGCATAGGTCGCCCGCGTGCTGCCATCGAGGGAGACTCGAAGCTCGTCGAGCCCGGCATCGATCAGCGCGCGACGGACTGACCCCGACAGGGTGATGGCGTTGGAGTTGAACAGAACCTCGGCGCCACGGGCCTTGAGATGGGCGACCATTCGAGGCAGGTCGCGGTTGAGCAAAGGCTCGCCGATGCCGTGGAGGAGGACACGTTCGAGCGCGGGGAACTGGTCGACGACCCGGCGGAACTCGTCCCAGCGAAGATCGCGCTGGGGCTCCCGCCCTCCGAAGGTGAGGATGCACGTCTCGCACAGGGAATTGCATCGGCTCGTCGTCTCGAGATAGAGCGAGCGGGGCAGATCGGGCGAGAGCGGCAGGGGCGTCATGGCGAGGGCTCCGCGGCGCGCGTGGTGGGCAGGCGCGCGGCGAGCCACCAGAGTCCGCCGAGTCCCAGCGGCGCGAGTTCGAGGGCACGCGCCCAGCCGGGCACGGTCCAGGGCTGAGAGAGAAAGAACGTGTAGGCGAAACCCACCGTGCCGGTGAAGACGATCCACGGGGCCGAGGGGGAGTACGCGAGAAAGGGCAGGAGCCACACCGCATACCACGGAAAGATGTTCGGGCTCAGGAGGAGCAGCCCCCCGATGAGGGGAATCGCACGGACAGGCAGGGGCGCCTCTCGGCGAATCAGGCTCGCTACCACGATCCAGACGAGGGCGGCGGCCGCCGCCACCAGCGGAGAATCCACGATGAATCGGAGCGGGCCCGGGTTGAAATACTCCTCGCTCACATACCGGGGCAGCGAACCCAATACGGACGCTCCTGAGAGCAGCCAGGGCAGGTATCCAGCGACCACGATGGTAGCAAAGCTCGCGACGACCGGGATCCATGCCGCGGGCGCCACGAGCACCAGGAGCACCGCCGGGTAGAGCTTGACGAGAGCTCCCGCGCCCAGCAGGGCACCGGTCACCAGATGCCTGCTGCGCATGGCCGCCCACGTCGCGCCGACGACGGCTGGTATCACCAGACCGTCGAGGTGACCCATGCCCCAGACCTCGACGAGCAGCAAGGGATTCCAGGCGTAGATCACCGCACGCGACAGCGGGCGGCCGCCCGCGTGCAGGAGCGCGAGCACGGCCGCGAGCCCCGCGATCTCCGCCAAGCCGACGGCAAGCTTCATGGCCACCACGCTGTCGGGCTGGATCAGGTACACGAGACGGAAGAAAGCCTGCGCGCCCGGCGGGTAGATGGTCCGCCAGGTGGGATGGTTCAAGCGGGGGAAGATGTTCGCGTCGCGCAGGGAGACGAGCTCGTCCGCCGTCGGCGGGTGGGCATACGGGTCGACGCCGGCCCGGGCCACCCTGGCGTCCCACACGTAGCGATACGCGTCCGTCGACAGGGTCGGCGCGACGGGGGCGAGGACGAGGCGAGCGCCCAACCCGACAGCGAGCACGATGGCGAGCGATCGCGGCTGGTCGTCCTCGGCGAGCCACCAGGCTCCCAGGAGATAGGAGACGAAGGCGCAGGCGAAGAGCCCGAGAAAGAGTCCGGGCGACTCGACGAGATTCGGGATCCGCCCGATGGCAAGGCAGGCGCCGAGAAGACCAGCTCCCGCGGCCAGGGAACGGATCATCGAACCTCGGCCGCGGCACGGAGCGCCGCTCTCAGGAATCCGTAGCCCGCGCGCAGGCTTCCCGCGACCGTTCCCGACACCTTGGAGCGACCGGCCACACGCGGCTCGTGGACCACGGCCACCTCGACGATGCGCGCGCGAAGCGCAGCCGCCTTGACCACCATCTCGGCCGGCCAGCCGAAGGCACGGTCACGCATGCCGAGGCGCTCCAACAGGTCGACCCGGATGGCTCGAAACGGCGGGATGTCGGTGATGGCGAGACCGTAACGACGGGCGATGAACGCGGCCACGAGCCGTGTCCCAAAGGTCGCGTGAAGGGGATGCGCGTCCGATGGCGACCTGGCGCCCAGGACCAGATCGGCGCGACCCGCCAGGAGCGGCTCGATGACACGGGGCAGCTCCTCAGGTCTCTGGCTGCCATCGCCGTCGAGGAAGGCCGCGATCTGGGCCGAGCCGCCGAGCGCCTTCACGCCGGCCCAGCACGCCGATCCATAGCCGCGCCGCATCTCGGTGACGACACGCGCGCCGGCGGCCGCGGCCGCCG
This sequence comes from Candidatus Methylomirabilota bacterium, assembly GCA_046723845.1. Lineage (GTDB taxonomy): Bacteria > Methylomirabilota > Methylomirabilia > Rokubacteriales > CSP1-6 > AR37. The sequence continues at coordinate 20,413 of JBKOVG010000343.1, forward strand.
GGCCGGTGCCGTCGGTCGAGCCGTTGTCGACCACGATGATCTCGTCGACCGCCTCGCGCGGAGTGCGCCGGACCAGGTCTCCGATGACCTCGGCCTCGTTGAGGGCCGGGATGATGAGGGTCGCCTTCTTGGTCCTGGGCTGTGGGCGCGCATCGAACACCGTGCGGCCCTATCCTAGGCGGGGCCGAGGACGGTGGTGCAGGCGCTGCCTGTCTTCAGAAGATCCCGGCGCTCGGCGGGACTCCAGTCGAGCGCGACCGTCTTGCCGCGGATCAGGGGACAGTAGGGATCCGCCTTCTCGACCCCGCCGGCCAGTTCGCGCCGGCCGGCACAGCCGCCATGGCACGTGCTGACGAAGGGGCATCTGACGCACGCGTCGGGCAGGGTCCGCACGCGCTCGAACTGCGGCGAGTCGAGCACCCCCTGGGCGCCTTTCGCCGCGAGATCCTCGACCCGGAGATCCGACCGCCTCCAGTAGACGCAGGGGATGATGTCGCCTTTCGGCGTCACGCGCACGGTGGTGCGCCCGCAGCCGGACACGGCGCTGAACGGCTGCCCCAGCATCGCATTCAGGATGGGCTCCGTGGTGCTGACGAGACGCGTGGAGCCGAGGAGCCGGCGCCATCCATCCCAGAACTCCTCGTAGGACAGCGTGAAGGCATCTGCCTTCACGGGCTGGTACACGTTCACGCGATAGTTCGCACCCGCCGCGAAGGCGACCTCCGCGATGTCGGCCAGCCTCCGGTAGTTGGTCTTCATCATGACCGAGAGCACGGTGACGGTGAGGCCCAGCCGCTGCGCTCGCTCGATGCTCGCCATGACCCGCCGCCAGTTCCCCATTCCGCGGAAAGCGTCCTGCTCACGCTCCGTGGGAAAGTCGATGGAGACCTCGACCTCGCGGAAGGCGCGGAGCGTGTCATCCGTGGACCGCTCGATGGTGTAGCCATTGGACGTGACGGAGAGCTTGACGCCCCGGCCGGCCAGGGCACCCACGATCGCCGCGTAGTCCGGGTGGAGGCCGTTCTCTCCCGTGCCGAGGTTGACGGAACGTACGGGCAGGCCGTCGCAGACGCCGAGCACCTGCGCCTGGGTGAGCTGGTCGATCCGGTCGACGTCCCGATAGCAGTGGGCGCACGCGAGGTCGCACGCATTGGTGAGGCCGACCCCGACGCTGAGCTCCATCGGCCCTGGACCGTCGCTAGGTCAGCCAGCTCAGCAGTTGGGCGAGCCGATTGCCTCCCGCGCCCGCCGCCTCGAGTCGCGGCCCCAGGAACGCATCCAGCCCAACGCTCCGGCCGGCGCCGGTGAGCAGAAAGAGGCCCGCGAACATGATGAGCATGGTATAGGTCCAACCCCACTCGTGCGGGACGTTCAGGATGCCCACGGTGATATTGGCGGCCATGCCGAGAGCGACGAAGGCGCCCAGGCGGGTGAACAGCCCGAGGAAGAGGGTGACGGCGATGAAGGTCTCGGTGAAGAGCGTCATGTATCCGAAGAAGGTCCAGTTCGGGACCATGACGTTCACGAGGAAGTCTTTGTAGGCGGCCACGGTGGGATACTGGATTTCCTGGTGCACCCAGTACCAGAGCCCACCGCCTGACTTCCGTCCGAAGTCATCCGAAGGCACCTTCCACCTGGATTGCTGCCACCAGAGCACGCCGTAGAGGATTCGGCACAGTCCCAGCGGCCAGAGTGGCGCACGCCCCCCAAACCATCCCGCCGAAGGGCTGCTGGGCTCCATCGGGTCCTCTCCTTCTGCGGCCGGGAGCACTCTAGCACTCGCCGCGTCCGAGATGTCAACTGCGTGTCAACCGTTGAGCCGCAGCCCTCTCGGTAGATCCCTGCCTCCCATTCGGGTCGGCCTCCACCTCTTAGACTCATGGCGAAGCCCTCGAGGTTCGGGTCGCTAACGCCGGCGCGCGCAGCGCGAGTTCGCGGCGTGGAGGGGGCCTCGTCAGGGTACCGGCTCGAAGCGATAGCCCTCGGCCGCCCACTCCTTGTCGCCGCCATGCATCACCATCAGGTGGCGGAAGCCCAGGTGGTACGCCGCCACGGCGGCGTCGAGGCTCTGCGCTCAGGTGATGCCGCCACAATAGAAGACCAGACGAATGGCGCGATCGGCAGGCAGACGCTCCGGGTGCAGGAGTCGCTTCGGACGGCGAGCGTCGACGGCGGCGAGGGGAGCATCCTCGGCCGGGATGGAGAGAGCTCCCGGGAGGCGACCGTTGCGGTAGTGAATTTCGTCCCGGGCGTCGATGATCACCATGCTCTCACCGCGGTCGAGCATGCTCTTGAGCTCTTGGGCGCTGATCACGTGGACGCCGAGCGATTCGACTTCCTGGTACCAGGGCGGGCGAGACGCGGAGGCCCGGATCGCCGCGGAGACCATCACCAGCAACAGGATGGTCCCCGCGAGCACGGCTCGAGAGATGCCGCCGTGGGTCATGCGATCCGGCATGAAGGGCAGCGTAGACCATCCCCACGTCGTCTTCCACTCGCGATGCCGATCCTGCGGCCCGGCGCCCGCGTCGCATGTGCCGCCGTCACATGGCCGCGCCCTCGACGGAGTATGCTGGGCGGAGCACGGGCGGCCGGGGACAGCCGACCGGGAGGGACGCATCATGTGGGCACGACGAGTGATGATCGTGGGCTTGCTGGGTCTGCTGGCGTGCGCAGGCCGCCTCGACGCCCAGCCGCTCGCGCCGACGTTTCCCGGCTGGGAGCGCTATTTCTCCGTCAGCTGGGAGCCGATCGAGCGGAGGGGCCAGCCGTACCTCGCCGGGTACATCGTCAGCAGCTACGGTGTCATGGCGACGCGAGTACAACTCCTCGTCGACAGCCTGGATGCATCCGGCAAGATCGTCGCCCAACGAGTGGAGTGGCTAGGCGGCAGCAACCTGCCGGGGTACTCGACCACCTACTTCGAGGTGCCGATTCGGGAGCGGGCGGCGAGCTACGCCGTGCGCCTCTACGCCTTCGATTTCGTGCAATCGGCGCGGATCGAGTCACCCTAGGCCGCCGACGGCAAGAGCCCACTGCGGTGAGCTCGGTGCGCAAACACTACGACGCCGTGCTGTCGCCGCACTACTCTCGGCTGCTCGGCGACTTCGACGCGACGGTGGCCGAGCAGCAGGCGCTGCTGGAACGGCTGGGCGTCAAGGCCTCGCGTCCCGGGGCGATGGCCGTGGACCTGGGCTGCGGTTCGGGCGTGCATTCGATCGCGCTGGCGCGACTCGGCTTCCGGGTCCTTGCCGTCGATTTCTGCCGCCCCCTCCTCGCCGAGCTACGAGAGCGCGCCCTGGGCCTTCCCGTGGAGACAGTGCCTGGCGACATCCGCGATGTGGAGACGCTCGTGCCCGCCGGCGCCGACGTCGTGGTCTGCATGGGTGACACGCTGTCCCACCTCGAGCGGAAGGCGGATCTTCCTCGCCTGTTCGCCGGCGTGACCACACGCCTCGTCGCCGGAGGGCGCTTCGTGCTGTCGTTCCGTGACCTGGGAGCGGAGCTCCGCGATCTCGATCGCTTCCTTCCGCTCTGCGCCTCCGACGACGTCGTCATGGCGTGCATGCTCGAGTACGAGGCTCACACCGTGAAGGTGCACGACCTCATCTGGATGCGAGAGCAAGGGAGCTGGACCTTCCGCAAAGGCGCCTATCGCAAGCTGCGCCTGACGGCGGACGTGGTGACCGCTCACCTCGTATCGGCGGGTTTCACCGTCGAGCGTCACGGGGCACCCGGAGGCATGGTGGCGCTCCACGCAGTGATTGCTGACCGGCCCTCTTCCTAGCCTGGATTATTCACGAACACGCGGAGCGCGAGGCGGGTCGGGGCCCGTCGTCGGGGGCGGGGAGCCCTCCGGCGGCGTCACCCACTCGCGTGCATCGCAGCCCTCTGGGC
>JBKOVG010000391.1:0-16012 GCA_046723845.1 Candidatus Methylomirabilota bacterium
ACGCTGTGGATGACGCATAAGCGGGCGAGAAGACGGTGGCGGAGATCCTCGAGCGGTCGTGGACAAGCGCGCGGGAAGCGTGTGGACGATGGTGGATCACAGGGTTATTCCCTGGGTGAGCGTGTCGATAGTCTGCTTGAACTTGGCGTCTTCCTGGATCAGGGCCTGGAGCTTGGTGACGGCATGAAGCACGGTGGTGTGGTCCTTGCCGCCGAAGGAGCGGCCGATATCGCTGAGGGAGGCATGGGTGAGCTGGCGCGAAAGATACATGGCGACCTGGCGAGGGAAGGCCACCGACTTGGTCCGGTTCTTGGCGCGCATGTCGGAGAGCTTGATGCCGAAGAACTCGGCCGCCTTGCGCTGGATGTGCTCGATGGTGATGATCCGCTCTTCCTCGCCCCACAGGTCGGACAGCACGTCCTGGGCCAACTCGATGCTCATCTCACGTCCGGACAGGGAGCAGTAGGCGATCATCCGCGTGAGTGAGCCCTCGATCTCGCGGATGTTGGCCTTGATGCGGCTGGCGATCAGGTAGGCGACGTCGTCGGGGAGGAGGACGCGCTCGATCTCCGCTTTCTTCTTGAGGATGGCCACCCGGGTCTCGAAGTCCGGGGGCTGAATGTCGGCGATCAAGCCCCACTCGAACCGGGAGCGGAGACGCTCCTCGAGATCGGGGATCTCCTTGGGGGCGGCGTCGGACGACACCACGATCTGCTTTCGCGCGTCGTAGAGATCGTTGAAGGTGTGAAAGAACTCCTCCTGGGTCCGCTCCTTGCCCGAGATGAACTGGATGTCGTCGATGAGCAGAAGATCGATCGTCCGGTACTTGGCGCGAAACTCCGAGGTGCGATCGTAGCGGATGGCGTTGATCAGGTCGTTGGTGAAGCGCTCGGACGAAAGATAGAGCAGGCGGAGTTGCGGATAGAGCCGCCCGATCTGATGCCCCACTGCATGCAGCAGGTGAGTCTTGCCGAGACCGACTCCCCCATAGATGAAGAGCGGATTGTAGGCGCGCGAGGGCAGCTCGGCCACGGCCTGGCAGGCGGCCTGGGCGAACTGATTCGAGTTGCCGACGACGAACGAGTCGAAGGTGTAGCGGACGGAGAGGCCGGAGGCGGTGACGGGCGGCTCCGCTTCCGGAGTAGTCGGGACGGGCATGCCCGCTTCGCGGTCCACGTCGAGGGAGATGCGGGGATTGCCCCCGAGCACGTCGCGCGCCGCCGCCTGCAGGGACTCCGTGTGGTGTTGATGAAGCCAGTCCCTAGTGTACGGATTCGGCGCGGTGATCTTGATGTGATCACCCTCGACGGCGGTGAGGCGACAGGGACGAAGCCATGAGTCGAGCGCGGCGGGGGGAACCCGGGTACCCAGGGCGACCAACATACGGCTCCACAGAGAATCAAGCATTGCTAAGACCGCTCCATTGCAGGGGGGAGTCCAGTTACGCACAGAGTTATCCACACGTGTGGATAACCTTGATGGCTCTTTGGGTTGGCGCGTGCGGCGAGCGAAGCGAGCGGTGCCGGCAGCCGGTGTTCCATCGAGCTCCGACGATTCGCAGCGGCGATCTCGTCTATTGGCAACGCATTCGCGGCGTGTCTCCGGCCAGTTCCGAAAACCGCACGAGAAGCGTGAGGACGGCACCGTACCACACCGTGAAATGCGCTCGCAAGAGGTTACGTGCCTTGACTTGAGAAAATGTCATCAGTACACTACGCAGGTTCGACGATCGACGGAAGGAGTTTCCTGATGAGGCGGACGTTCCAGCCAAACACGCGCCGACGGAAGAAGACGCACGGCTTCCGGGAGCGGATGAAGACGCAAGGTGGACGGAAGGTCCTCAAGCGACGGCGCGCGAAGGGACGCAAGCGGCTCACCGTCTAAGGGCACGGAGGCGAGCCGGGCGGTCGCAACGTTCGGCCTCTCGCGCACCACCCGCCTCAGGCAGGCCAACGACATTCAGGCGGTATTCCAAGCGGGGCGACGAGAGGAGCGGCGCGCCTTCGTGCTTCTCTGGGTGCCTCGTCGCGGCTCCGGGCGCGCGGGCTTCGCGGTGAGCCGCCAGATTCGCGGCGCCGTGCGACGCAACCGGGCGCGCCGGCGACTGCGCGAGGCCTACCGGACCCTCGGGTCACGGCGGGCCCTCGGTGTCGATGCGGTCTTCGTGGCCCGCACCTGGGCGTTGCAGGCGTCGATGGCGGACCTGCAAGCGGACATGCTGCAGGCGCTCGAGCGAGCGCACCGGAGCGCGGGAGCGTGAGCGCAGGGGCGCGGGTCGCGAGCGCTCTCATTCGCGGTTACCAACTCGTGCTGCGGCCGATCCTGCCCGTGGCATGTCGATTCGAGCCGAGCTGCTCGGAGTATGCTCGGGAGGCACTGGTAGGCCACGGCCTGTTGCGCGGCGGCTGGCTCGCGTTGCGCCGAATAGGCCGCTGCCATCCCTTTCACCCGGGCGGGTACGATCCACCGCCCGCTGGGTCGCCACGCCGAAACGAGGGGCGTCAATCTTGATGGAGTCGCGGAGCTGATGGAGAAGCGAGCGATCATCGCGGCCCTCCTGATGGCGGGCCTCCTCATCCTGTATCAGACACTCTTCGTTCATCCACCAGAGACCCCTCCCGCCCCGCCCAAGACCGAGACGCCCGCCGCCGGGAAAGCGGCCACACCCGCGGCGCCTGCACCCGTGGGGCCCTCCCCGGCAGCAGCCACTCCCCTGCCCGTTCCCCTGGCGCCGGTACCACTCAAGACGGCGCCGATACTCGGGCCGCTGTTCAAGGCTCAGGTGACGAGTCACGGGGGCGATCTGGCGGCCTGGGATCTCGACTTTCGGGGTACCAAGCCGATGATCGTGCCCAATCTGCTTGGGCCGCGCGGGGTCACGGTGGAACGAGCCGGGCAGCCTCCGCGCGTCGTAGATTTCTCAATCACGCCGGATTCCGTGGACCTGTCGGGAACGGGAGGCGGCGAAATCACGCTCGTGGGCGAGGACGGCTTCGGTCTCCGGATCACGCAGATCCTGAGCTTCCGCGGCAATGACTACAGCATGGATCGGCGGATTCGCGTCGAGAACCGTGGTCGGACGCCGCAGGAAGCCACGATCGTGATCTCGTGGACCGCCCCTGTGACCTGGCCGAAAGACGTCCAGGAGCGCTTTCAAGGTCAGCATCCGACTCGCGTCGTTCGATTGGTCGACGGCAGCGTGCGCCACGACGAGCTCGGCAAGATGACGGACTTCGTGGGCGACGGCAAGTGGATCGGCTTCGAGAGCGAGTGGTATCTCAGCGCGCTGGTTGCGCAAACGCCCGGCTTTCGCCTCGCCGAGGGCAAGGTCGGCGACGCGGCTCATGCTGGATTGCGCGCTGCCCTGCCTGTCCTCGAGCCAGGCCAGTCGTGGGACGGCCGAGTTCTCGGATACTTGGGTCCGAAGGAATACGATCGGCTCAAGGCGTATGGCGTAAGCCTAGAAAAGTCTATATATTTCGGTGGTTTCCCAATACCGCAGGCCTACGGTGGCTTCCCCATGGAATGGATCGCCGTGCCCATTCTGTGGGTGCTGGGATGGTTCCATCGATACACCCACAACTACGGCGTCGCGATCATCCTCCTCACCGTGCTGACCAAGGTGCTGTTCTTCCCGTTAACCCTGAAGAGCATGCGCTCGATGAAGGCGATGCAGGCGCTCCAGCCCCAGATCAACGCGCTCCGTTCCAAGTACAAGAGCGATCCGCAGCGAGTTCAGCGGGAGACGATGGAGCTCTATCGGGAGCATCGTGTGAATCCCCTCGGCGGATGCCTTCCGATGATCGTGCAGATCCCCGTCTTCTACGCTCTGTACGTCGCCCTCTCCGTGTCGGTGGAAATGCAAAACGCTCCCTTCATTTGCTTTGGTCAGCTTTTCGGGATGCACCTCTGGGTGTGCGACCTCGCCGCCGCGGATCCGACGTACATCCTGCCGATCTTGATGGGCATCTCCATGTTCGTGCAGCAGAAGATGACGCCGACCATGGGTGATCCGCGCCAGGCGAAGATGATGCTCCTCATGCCGGTGGTCTTCACCTTCATGTTCTTGCATCTGCCATCGGGGCTGGTCCTCTACTGGACCGTCTCCAATGTCCTCCAGATCGCCCAGCAGCTCTACATGGAGCGCAGCGCCACGCCCGCGAAGTCGCTGGCTCGGGCGCCCAAGAAGACGTGAGGCGGATGCTTGGCGCGCGCTCGCCCCGCTAGCCGCACGGCGCGCGCCAGGGACGATTCGCTCGAAGAGTTCTTCTCACGTCTCCCTGCCCTTCTGGGGCGGGACGCGACTCCCTCCGAACAGGCGGCCTTCGAGCGGTACGCCGATCTCCTGCTGCTCTGGAATCGGACGCACCATCTCACCGCGGTCCGGACACGGGCGGCCGTCGGAACCGGGCTCTTTCTGGATTCACTCCTCTTCAAGGCGCTCTTCCCCCCGAGTCCTCTCCGCGTTGCGGACGTTGGCGCAGGCGCTGGTATACCCGGCTTACCGATCCGGATCGTCGATCCGGCGGTCAGGGTTACGCTGATCGAGTCTCGCAGGAAGCCGATCTCTTTCCTTCACGCGCTGACGAGAGAACTGAGACTCGAGGATGTGGATGTTCAGCACGGGCGTGTCGAGGAGCTCATCGAGCGCGTGGATGCGCTCCGTGGCGAGTTCGATCTTGTACTCACGCGCTCCGTCCGCCTGGATCCATCATTCATGCGCTCGGCGATGCGCCTCCTGAAGCCCGGCGGAAAACTGGTGGCTTCTGGCCCCCCAACCGATAAGGCGACGCCGAAGGTGGAGTGGGGCGGTAAGACTGAGTGGAAAACTATTAGGTTCGGTGCGTTAGGAGTAGTGCGCAGATTCTTCGCTGCCATACAGGAGGCTTGATCCGAGCCCGGTCCTCAGGTATCGTTCCACGTGAAACGTCATCAGTTTGGGTGTTCCACGTGGAACAGTCTAGGAGCTGAGTTGGCGAAGACCCTTGCGGTAGCAAATCAAAAGGGTGGCGTCGGGAAGACGACCACGGCCATCAACCTGGCTGCCGGGCTCGCTCTTGCTGAACGACGGATCCTCCTGATCGACCTGGACCCCCAGGGCAACGCGACGACCGGGCTGGGTGTCGACAAGGCGAATCTGCAACGGACCATCTATCACGTCCTGCTCGAGGATCTGCCGATCAAGGAGGCCGTGGTCAAGACCGAGCTACCCCTTCTGGATCTCGTCCCGGCGGACATCGATCTGGTGGGTGCCGAGATCGAGCTGGTCACGACGGTTGATCGGGAGCGTCGGCTCAAGGGTGGTCTGGAGAGCGTGGCTTCGAGCTACGACTTCGTCGTCATCGACTGTCCCCCTTCCCTCGGATTGCTCACCCTCAACGCGCTCACGGCGGCCAAGGCCGCCCTAGTGCCGCTACAGTGTGAGTACTACTCGATGGAGGGGCTCGCGCACATCCTTAGAACGGTTGGCCTGGTGAAGGAGAAGCTCAACCCTGCTCTCGCCGTCGAGGGCGTGGTGCTGACCATGTTCGACGGGCGTACTAGCCTCGCGACCCAGGTCAAGAGCGAGGTTCAGGGGCATCTGGGCAGCCAGGTGCTCCAGACCATTATCCCGAGGAACGTGAGGATCACGGAGGCTCCGAGCCATGGAAAGCCGATCATGCTCTATGACCTCAAGTCTCCTGGATCGGTCGCATATCTCGAGCTGACAAAGGAGGTGCTCGCTCATGAATCCTAAGCACGGGCTAGGTCGCGGCCTTGGAGCTTTGCTCGGCGCAACGACCGCTACGTCGCTCGAAGTAGCGCAATCACCAGCCCAGGAGCTTCCAATAGAGAGCATCGTCGCCAATCCTCAGCAGCCTAGGAAAAGCTTTGATTCTAATAGTTTACAAGATTTAGCCGACTCGCTGAAGCGAACCGGCCTGCTGCAACCTGTCGTGGTAAGACGCCACGGCCAGCAGTACCAGATCGTGGTCGGAGAGCGGCGCTGGCGTGCCGCGCAGATGGCCGGGTTGACCCAAATACCCGCGATCGTGCGCGAGGCGACGGAGGCGCAGAGCTTGGAGCTCGCCCTCGTCGAGAACCTGCTTCGCGAGGACCTGAACCCGATGGAGGAGGCGGAAGCCTATCAGCGCCTGCTCACCGAATTCTCGTGGACGCAGGAGGAGCTGGGCGAGCGCGTGGGCAAGGACCGAAGCAGCGTCGCCAACTTCCTCCGGCTGCTGAAGCTTCCTGACGTCATCCAGGCTGACCTGCGAGGAGGGCGCCTCACCATGGGCCATGCCCGCGCGCTGCTTTCCCTCACGTCCTCGGCCGATCAGCTGAAGCTTCGCGAGCAGATCCTCGCCCATTCGTGGTCCGTGCGAACCACTGAGGAGAGTGTGCAGACGAAGCGGCGTCCCCTGCCCCGTCGCCTCGGCCGGCGCTCCTCCGACCTCACGGCGCTCGAGGATTCGCTGCGCCAGGCGCTCGCGACCCGCGTTCGCCTCATCGGCAACGAGCGCGCCGGCCGCATCGAGATCGTCTACACGTCGGCCGAGGACCTCGAGCGCGTGACCGAGCTCATCGTCGGCCGACCGGCATAGATCGCGTAGACTCGAAGCATGGCCGAGCGCGTCGTGGTGGGCCTCTCCGGTGGCGTCGACTCTTCGGTCGCCGCCGCGCTCCTCGTCGAGCAGGGCTTCGACGTGGTAGGCGTCACCCTGCGCGTCTGGCCCTGGCAGGAATCACGGGACGCCGCCAAGCGATTCGGGAGCTGCTGCTCTCCTGCCACGGTAGACGACGCGCGCCAGGTCGCGAGGCGGCTCGGCATTCCGTACTACCTCCTCAACAGCGCGGAGGAGTTCGAACGCACGGTCATCGAGGACTTCGCGCGCGAGTATGCGGCAGGACGCACGCCGGTGCCGTGCACGGTCTGCAACCGCGACCTGAAGTTCGGCTCGCTGCTGGCCCGTGCGCGCGCCTGGGACGCCGCCGCCGTGGCCACCGGGCACTATGCGCGGATCACGCAAGATGCGGCCACGGGCCGATTTCTCCTGTGGCGTGGCGCCGACGCGCAGAAGGACCAGTCGGATTTTCTCTGGCCTCTGACCCAGGCTCAGCTCGCGGCAGCGCGGTTTCCCGTCGGCGCGCTCACCAAGACGGATGTGCGGGATCGCGCGCGCGCGCGCGGGCTCGTGACGGCGGAGAAGCCCGAGAGCCAGGAGATCTGCTTCATTCCGGACAACGACTACCGCGGCTTCCTCCGCGAGCGCATCCCGGAGGCCTTCAGACCCGGGCCGCTCGTGGACGGTGACGGCCAGGTCCTCGGAGAGCACGCGGGACTGGCCGCGTATACCGTGGGTCAGCGCCGCGGTCTCGGGCTCAGCACGGGCCGGACCCTCTACGTCACGAAGCTCGACCCGGCCCGGAATGCCGTCGTGGTGGGCGGCTCGCACGAGGTCGAGATCGACACGCTCGTGGCCCAGCAGGTGAACTGGATCAGCATCGACGAGCTGACCGAGCCGCTCAGAGTGCGGGCGCAGATCCGCCATCGCCACGAGCCGGCCGCTGCCACCATCAGCCCTCGAGGGCAGGGGGTCGAGGTGGTCTTCGACAGTCCCCAGTGGGCACCGGCGCCTGGTCAGTCCGTCGTCTTCTACGACGGCGACCTGGTGGTGGGCGGGGGAGTGATTGGGTCTTCGGGAGGCGAAGCCGCTTGACAGTTTTCCCTTCGGCGTGATACACGTTTAGCGTTTGTCCCTAATTTCACAACGTCTCGCAGCCGGAGAACTCACGATGCGTCGTGTACTCGCCATCGCATGCTTTCTGACCGTCCTTCTTCCGGCACTGGCCTTCGCCTCCGAGGGGGGAGAGAGCGGGTTCATCAGCCTCGACAAGTCGCTGATCATCCAGGCCGTCAACTTCGTGATCCTCCTCGTCCTTCTGACCAAGCTCCTCTACAAACCGCTGATGGCCAAGATGGACGAGCGGACCAAGGCGATCCAGCGCTCGCTCGACGAGGCACAGGAAGCGCGGGCGCAGGCCCAGAAGGAGCGCGACGAGTTCGCCGCGAAGATCCAGGCCGCCAATGCCGAGGCGCAGCGCATTCGCGCCGAAGCCCTCAAGGAAGCGGCGGACGAGCAGCGCCGGCTCGTGGAAGCGGCGAAGGCCGAAGCGGCCCGCCTCGTGGCCAGCGCGCGGCAGGAGCTCGATCAGGACGTTCGCCGCGCTCGCCAGGATCTCCGCCGCGAGGTGGCGGATCTCGCCATTGCCGTCTCGGAGCGCCTGGTCAAAAAGAGCCTCAACGACGCGGACCATCGCCGCATCGTCGACGACGCCATCGCCCACATGGGTCAGAAGAACTAGGTTCTGATGCGCGCCCAGGAGGGGACCGCTCGTCGCTACGCCAAGGCTCTGCACATGGCGGCGACGGAGGCCGGGGTAGGGGAGGCGACCGGCCGTGAGCTGGCGGCGCTTCTCGAGGCTCTCCAGGCCGACCGCGGCGCCCTCGCCATTCTCGAGCGCCCGTGGATCAAGCCGGCCGATCGGCGGGCCGCCGCGCTCGCCCTCGCCGAGAAGGCGGGCAGCGGCAAGCTCGTGCGGGATTTCGTGGCCCTGGTGACAGAGCGCGGGCGCCTCGATCACCTGGCGGTCATCGTGTCGGAGTATCGCGACCTGATCGACGCCGACCTGGGAAGAGTCCGCGCGCAGGTCAGCAGTCCCGTGGCGCTCACCGACGGAGAAAAGGCCGAGCTGTCGCGCCGCCTCCAGGCCGCGCTCGGCAAGCAGATCATCCTCGAAGAGCATGTGGACAAGAATCTGCTGGGCGGCTTTGTCGCCCGGGTCGGCAGTCTCATCCTCGACGGCAGTCTTGACGGGCAGCTCGCGCGGATACGCGAGCGGCTGGTGAGGGGCTAGGCATGATCAAGGCAGAAGAGATCAGCGAGATCATCAAGAAGCAGCTCCAGGGGTATGAGGCGGAGGTCGACCTCCAGGAGGCCGGCCGCGTCATCGAGGTCGGCGACGGCATCTCCCGTGTCTACGGCCTGCAGGGGGCCATGGCGGGTGAGCTCCTGCAGTTCCCCGGCGAGGTGTTCGGCCTCGTGCTCAACCTCGAGGAGGACATCGTGGGCGCCGTGCTCCTGGGCGCCGACACGCTGATCAAGGAGGGGGACACCGTGACGCGCACCAAGCGCATAGCGCAGGTGCCCGTGGGCGAGGCCCTCGTGGGCCGCGTCGTGAACGCGCTCGGCCAGCCGGTGGACGGCAAAGGCCCCATCGCCTCCACGGAGTTCCGCCCGCTCGAGCGCTACGCGCCAGGCGTGGTCGACCGCCGTTCCGTGAAGGAGCCGCTCCAGACGGGGCTCAAGGCCATCGACGCCATGATCCCCATCGGCCGCGGACAGCGCGAGCTCATCATCGGCGACCGAGGTACCGGCAAGACGGCCATCGGGGTCGACACGATCATCAATCAGAAGGGCCAGGACATGTTCTGCTTCTACGTGGCCATCGGCCAGAAGCGGTCCACCGTGGCCCAGGTGGTGAAGATCCTCGAAGACACCGGGGCCATGGCCTACACGACGGTGGTCATTGCTTCGGCCTCCGAGGCCGCTCCCTTGCAGTACCTGGCGCCCTACGCGGGCTGCGCCATGGCCGAGTACTTCCGCGATTCGGGTCGCCACGCCCTCTGCATCTATGACGACCTTTCCAAGCACGCCACCGCCTATCGTCAGCTCTCGCTGCTCCTCCGCCGCCCCCCCGGGCGCGAGGCGTATCCCGGCGACGTGTTCTATCTCCACTCGCGCCTGCTCGAGCGTGCGGCCAAGCTGAACGACCAGCTGGGCGGGGGGTCGCTCACCGCGCTGCCCATCATTGAGACGCAGCTGGGGGACGTGGCCGCGTACATTCCCACCAACGTCATCTCGATCACGGACGGCCAGATCTATCTCGAGTCCGATCTCTTCTATTCCGGCACCCGGCCCGCCGTCAACGTTGGCCTCTCCGTCTCGCGCGTGGGCGGGTCGGCACAGATCAAGGCCATGCGCCAGATCGCGGGCAAGCTGCGCCTCGACCTCGCGCAATATCGCGAACTGGCCGCCTTCGCCCAGTTCGGCTCCGACCTCGACAAGGCGACCCTGCAACAGCTGGCGCGCGGCCAGCGCATGGTCGAGCTGCTCAAGCAGGGGCAATACACCCCGTTGCCCGTCGAGAAGCAGATCGCCATCATCTTCGCTGGCGGGCAGGGGATGCTCGATGACCTTCCCGTCGAGCAGGTGCGGCCCTTCGAGGATTTCCTCTACCCGGACCTCGAGCGCAAGAACCCGCAGCTCCTGGCGGACATTGCGAACAAGAAGGAGCTGACCGACGAGCTCCGGGAGGCTCTCACGAAGGCGGTAGGCGCGGCCAAGACCGAATTCATGACCTCACGGAGCATCAAGGCGGCCTGAGACCGCGGATCCATGCCTACCCTCCGGGATATCAAGCGACGGATCCGGTCCGTCGAGTCAACGCAGAAGATCACCAAGGCCATGAAGCTCGTGGCCGCGGCGAAGTTCCGTCGCGCCCAGGAGCGCCTCCTCGAGGCTCGGCCTTACGCGACCAAGATCGGCGAACTCGTGGACGGCCTCGTCGCGCGCACCGCGGGTCAGGAGGCGCACCCGCTCCTCGCCGCCCACAGCACGGCGAGGAAGCGGCTGGTGGTGATCACAGCCGACAAGGGCCTCTGCGGCGCCTTCAACTCGAACATCCTGCGCGAGTCGCTCCGGTTCCTGCGCGGCGCGGGCGAAGTCTCCGTGACCCTGGTCGTGGTCGGGAAGAAGGCGCGCGACTTCTACCGGCGGAGGCAGTTCACCGTCAAGTCCGAGATGCTGGGGTTCTTCGACCGGCTTGCCTATACGCATGCCCAGGAGCTGGCCAACGGGCTGATGCGCGATTTCCTCGCCGACGAGGTAGACGAGGTCCATCTCCTCTACAACGAGTTCCGCTCGGTGGCCGTGCAGCACCCCGTGCAGCGGCAGCTCCTGCCCCTTGGCGCCTCGGAGGCGGGGGCCGCTGACGGCGGCCACGAGAAGGCCCAGGAGGAATACATCTACGAGCCGAGCCCCGAGGCCATTCTCGCCTCGCTGCTACCGCGCCACGTGACCACCCAGGTGTATCGGGCGCTCATGGAGTCGGCCGCGGGTGAGTACGGCGCCCGCATGACGGCCATGGAGTCCGCTTCCAAGAACGCGCGGGAGATGATCAATGTGCTGACCATCCAGTTCAACAAGGCGCGCCAGGAGCGCATCACCAAGGAGCTCCTGGACATCGTGGGCGGAGCGGAAGCCCTCCGTCAATCCGTCGAAGCGTAGCGTATGTTCTTCGAGCCGAGCCGCGGCCGGGTTGCCGCGGGCATGAGCGTGGCGAGGCGAGCACAGAAAGGAATCCGCGTATGAGCCAAGGCAAGATCATCCAGGTCATCGGCCCCGTCGTTGACGTGGAGTTCGAGCGCGGGAAGCTGCCGGCCATCTACAACGCGCTGGAAGTTCCGGGGGCGGGCAGCACCGACGTGTTCGCGTACTCCGCCAAGCTGGTGCTGGAGGTGGCGCAGCACCTGGGCGAGGGCCGGGTCCGCTCGGTGGCCATGGCCGCCACGGACGGGCTCACCCGCGGCATGCCGGTCAACGACACAGGCCAGCCGATCTCGATTCCCGTGGGCAAGGAGACGCTCGGCCGGATCATCAACATCATCGGAGAGGCGGTGGACAAGGCCGGCGAGCTGAAGACGAGCAAGACCCTGCCCATCCACCGTCCCGCGCCCAGCTTCGAGCAGCAGTCGACCAAGGTCGAGATGTTCGAGACGGGCATCAAGGTCGTGGATCTGCTCGAGCCGTACACCAAGGGTGGGAAGACCGGCCTCTTTGGCGGCGCCGGCGTGGGCAAGACCGTGCTGATCCAGGAGCTGATCAACAACATCGCCAAGCAGCACGGCGGCATCTCCGTGTTCGCCGGGGTAGGGGAGCGCACGCGCGAGGGCAACGACCTCTACCACGAGATGAAGGAGTCCGGCGTCATCGAGAAGACGGCGCTCATCTTCGGCCAGATGACGGAACCGCCCGGCGCGCGTCTGCGCGTGGGCCTCACGGGCGTCACGGCCGCCGAATACTTCCGTGACGAAGAAGGGCAGGACGTCCTCCTCTTCATCGACAACATCTTCCGCTTCACCCAGGCGGGCTCCGAGGTCTCCGCGCTTCTCGGGCGCATGCCCTCCGCCGTCGGCTACCAACCCACCCTGGGTACGGAGATGGGCGCGCTCCAGGAGCGCATCACGTCGACCAAGAAGGGCTCGATCACGTCCGTGCAGGCCATCTACGTGCCCGCCGATGACATCACCGACCCCGCGCCGGCCACGGCCTTCGCCCACCTCGACGCGACCACCGTGCTGTCGCGCGCGCTGACCGAGCTCGGGATCTACCCCGCGGTGGATCCGCTGGCTTCCACCTCGCGCATCCTCGACCCCCTCATCCTGGGCCAGGAGCACTACGCGACGGCCCGCGGAGTGCAGTCCGTGCTGCAGCGCTACAAGGACCTGCAGGACATCATCGCCATCCTGGGTATGGAAGAGCTCACCGACGAGGACAAGCTGATCGTGGCTCGCGCGCGCAAGCTCCAGCGCTTCCTCTCCCAGCCCTTCCACGTGGCCGAGGGCTTCACGGGTCAGCCCGGCCGTTACGTGAAGCTGGCCGACACGATCCAGGGCTTCAAGGAGGTACTGGAAGGCCGCTGCGACGACATGCCCGAGCAGGCATTCTACATGGTCGGCACCATCGAGGAAGCGCGGGAGAAGGCCCGCAAGATGTCGGAGGGTCGGTAAGGCCGATGCAGGCAGCCTGCTGATGCTCTTCGAGCTGGCCACGCCGACGCGGATGCTCGTCAGCGTCGAGGCTGACGAGGTCGTCGCCCCCGGCGCCGAGGGCTACTTCGGCGTGCTGCCGGGTCATGCCGCATTCCTGACCAACCTCATGCCGGGAGAGGTGACGTACCGCACCGGCCAGAGCGAGCATCACCTGTCCGTGGCGGGCGGCTTCGCCGAGGTGACCGCCGAGCGCGTGATGATCCTCGCCGAGAACGCCGAGCGCCCCGAGGAAATCGATCGCGAGCGAGCGGAGCGCGCCCGCCAGCGCGCCGAAATGCGGCTGCAGGGCAAGAGCCCCGACGGGCTGACGGAAGAGATCGACTTCGATCGTGCTCTGGAAGCCTTCGCCCGCGCGCTCACCCGCCTGCTCGTCCTCTCTCACGCCCGGGCCTAGCCCGAAGCCTCTGCCCTCTCCGCTGGGCAGCTAGGCGGCCCGATCGCCTCGCTCCCGAGGCAGCGCGGGCCCGCCCGCCTCGTATCTCGTTGTTCTGCAAGGCGCTTCCACCTGGCATGTCCCTCGCTATGTCATGTGGGCATGACCACCATCCTCATAGTCGACGACGAGCCCCCCATCCTGGATCTGGTTCGCTTCACCCTCGAAGACGCCGATGTCCGGATCGTCGAGGCCTCCGACGGCGCCGAGGCGCTGCTCGTGGCTCGCCGGGAGAAGCCGGATCTCATCCTCCTCGACGTGCAGATGCCCAAGCTCACCGGGCTGGAGGTCTGCCGCCAACTCCGCCGGGACGCGGCCTTCTCGCGGACGCCCATCGTGATGCTGACGGCGGCGAGCCAGGAGGCCGACCGCGCCCGCGGCCGGGAAGCCGGGGCCGATGAGTACTTGACCAAGCCCTTCTCGCCCCTGGCCTTGCTGGCCCTGGTCGAGGCCCTCGTGCCGGAGACGCGGTCGTGGCGGCCGACGTAGCGCTGTCGCAGGCCCTGGCCTACGCGCGCGACCTGCGCAACCTCTACGAGGTCACCCGGGCGCGCGAGGAAGAGATCGCCCGCGCCCATGACAAGCTTCGCGCCGCCTATCAGCAAGCGCTGACCTATGCGGTCGACCTGAAGAAGACGCATCGCCGCTTGCAGACCTCGATCCTCCAGAGCCTGCTCGGTCTCGCCAACGCGCTCGAGGCCAAGGACGAGTACACGCGAGGGCACTCCGATCGGGTCGCCGCCCTCGCGCGTCGCCTCGCGGTGGCGGCGGGCTGTGCGAGCCGGGAGGCGGCGACCATCGCACACGCAGGGCTCCTCCACGACCTGGGCAAGATCGCGGTGCCCGAGCGCATCCTGCGCAAGCCCGGCTCGCTCACCGATGAGGAGTGGAGCGTCATGCGGCGGCATCCCCTCACGGGTGCTCAGATCGTGGCGCCGCTCGAGTTCTTCGCCGACGGCGCCCTCGTCGTCCGCCACCATCACGAGCGCCACGACGGAAGCGGCTACCCTGACGGTCTCGCCGGCGACGCGATTCCTGTGGGCTCGCGGATCGTGGCCATCGCCGACGTGTACGACGCGCTGACCTCGAACCGTCCGTACCGTGCGGCGCTCACCGGGTGTCAGGCTCGCGAGTGGCTCATAGCCGAGGCAGATCGCACGCTCGACGGACGGCTGGTCGCCATCTTCCTCGACACGGTGCTGCATGAGCCTCCTGATCCATCGTCTCGGCACTGACCGCGCGACGAGCCTGTCCACGATCGGTGGGCAGGTGGCGCTCGTGGCGGCCGTCGCAGCCACGGTCGGAGGCCTGGGCCTCGCCGTCGACTCGGCGATGGGCGTCGAGCGCGGGCTCGGTCACGCCTGCGCGAGCGGCGCTACGCATGGCGGCTTCCTGGCCCTGGGCTGGGTGCTCGCGTTCCAGGGGCGGGCGGGCTGGCGGGGGCCCGCGCTCAGGGAGGCCGCGGCGCTCATCGTCGCCTCACTCGCCGCGAGGCTCTCGCCGGCTGGCGCCGTCACGTATCTGCTCGTGCCTCTCGTGGTCGCGCGTGACGCCGCCGTCTGGCCCACCCGCCTCGACCGCATCGGCTGGCGCTGGCCTGGAGAGCGGCGCGCCACGGTGGTGGGCGCCGCCTCCGGTGTCTTCCTTGGCCTGCACCTGCTCTTCGCCGCCTCGCTGATGCTCGGCTACCACGTGGAGGTGCCGGATGCGCGACGATACCTGGCCACCGCCGCCTACGACGTCGGCGCCAACGCCCTGACCGCCGAGTGGCTCTTCCGCGGCGCCATCTTCTCGATCCTCTGGCGGCGATGGAGCTTCTGGCCCGCCGCCGCGGCTTCCACCGGACTCTCGCTGCTCCGCTACCTCCTCGATCCCGCGCTGCCGCGGACGGCGGAGCTGATCGCGGGGGCTATGTTCTACATGCTGCTGCTCGGGCTGGGGTCGTGCGCGCTGCGCGCGTGGAGCGGCAGCCTCCTGCCGGGCTATCTCGCCACCATGACCTTCTTCGCCGCCTACCGGATCCTCCTCGTGTGATCTGGGCGGCCCTCGGGCTGGTCGCCCTGATCGCCGTTGCCATGCGCATGGTCGGCGTCGAGCAGATGCCGGCCCTGCAGAATCTCTACCTGGTTCCCGTGCTCTGGGCCGCGTTCGCTCGCGGCACCCTGGGCGGTATCCTCGCCGGGCTGGTGGCAGGGCTGGTCCAGTCGCTCAGCCTCTTTCCCTTCATCGAGCGGGTCGGGCTGTCGTGGCCTGCCCTGGGCGGCGTGCTCTCGCTCTCGACTCCGCTTACCCTGGGGCTGGCCGTCGGGCGACTCGTGGATCGTGCCCGCGGACGCGGCGCCCAGCTCGACGCGCTCCTCTCGATTCAGCGAAGCCTCGCCGATGCCCGGTCGCTCACCGAGCGGCTCGCCACAGTGGCCGAGCTCACGCGGGCCGCCCTTGAGGTGGATCGCGTGAGGCTTGTCCTCGAGACGGGCCACGACGCCTCCGTCGCGGCGAGCGCTCCGCCGAGCTTTCGTCCGGCCGAGCGCGTCTCGAGCGCGGGAGCCACGCCATGCCGTCGCCTCCTGCTCGGCCTCGACGCGGGGCAGGGGCCCGTGGGAGCCCTGATCATGGAGCGCGATGGCGACCTCGCGGCGGCCACGCGCGGGCTCGCGGATGCCCTGGCCCTCCACCTCTCCCTCGCCCTCGAGAACGCGCGCCTC
>JBKOVG010000179.1:0-9688 GCA_046723845.1 Candidatus Methylomirabilota bacterium
CGTCGACGCGCAGCACGCGCCTCCCGGCTCCTGACCTTCGCAGCCGGAGATCACTTGAGCCCATGTCGCGAGGGCGCTATGCTCCCGCCGTGATGCCGACCGTCCGACGTGATCGCGGCGCCCAGGAGTGCCTCCAACGGAGGAGCCACTGACATGAAGATCCAGCGCCTGCTGCCCCTGCTCGTCTCTGGAGTGCTCCTCCTCGGCGTGTGCGACGTCGCGCGCGCCCAGGGCCGGGTCGACCGCAACGTGGTGTACGGCATGTATTCCGGCACCGCGCTCCTGCTCGACGTGCACTATCCGGCGAAGCCGAACGGCTTCGGCGTCATCTTCATCCCGGGCAGCGGCTGGTCCGCTCCGCTCGGCTACGCGGCGCCGCCCCTGAAGGAATCCGAGCAGGTCGGGATGTACGTGCCGTCGCTCACCGAGGCGGGCTACACCGTCTTCGCCATCACCCATCGCGCCACGCCCACCTTCCGTTATCCCGCCCAGGTCGAGGATGCGGAGCGGGCCGTGCGCTTCATCCGTGCCAGCGCTGCTAAGTACGGCATCGATTCCGCGCGCCTTGGGGGAGCGGGCGGATCGTCGGGCGCGCATCTCGTGAGCTTGCTCGGGACCATGAGTGGGCCAGGAGATCCGAAAGACGGCGATCCCATCAACCGCGAGAGCGCCCGCCTTCAGTGCATCGTGGCGCGGGCGGCGCCCCTCGACCTCCTCCAGATGAAGCCCACCATCGGCGGCGACTTGCTGACGCTCTTCCTCGGCTCGCGCGTGAACGAGACCACGCCGAGGACGGCGACGGAGTACCGCACGGCGTGGCTGGCCTCCCCCATCAACTACGTGTCCGCGAGCTCGGCGCCCTTCCTCCTCATTCACGGCGACGTGGACCGCACCGTTCCCTTTCACCAGTCCGAGCTGATGGAGGCGGCGCTCAAGAAGGCCGGCGTGCCTGTGAAGCTCCTGCGCATCCCCGGCGGCGACCACGGTCCCACCTTCCCCGGCGCGACGAATCCGCCGGACTACAAGGGGGAGATGGTGAAGTGGTTCGATCTCTACCTGCGCAAGATGCAGTAGCCGGCTAGGCGGAGCGCCGCGGCTCGACGATCTCGAACATCAGGGTGAACTCGTCGAAGAGCCCGAAGAGCTCGGCGAGCTTGGCGAGGTCGCCCTCGCTGCGGATCTGGCCGGACTGGATCGCCTCGGGGATGGGCAGCTCCCGCAGGATGATCCGGTTCAAGGCGGCTCGGTCGAGCATGATGGTGGCGTCCGCGCCGTCGCGCCGGCGGTCCGCGAGATAGGTGAGGGCGCAGTTCTCCAGGTTCAGCACGTAGGACCGGTCGGGGAACACCCAGTTGATGACGAGGCGCTTCCCCTCCGCCCGGTCGCCGTTGAGCCGCACCGCGAGGAGATCGAAGAGCTGCTCCACGCTCATGGCGCGCAGCACGTCGGGGCTGAGGGGAGCGCGCGCCGTGCTTGTCGCCACGCCCTTGCGTAGCTCGAGGGCTCCCAGCAGATAGGCATTGCGCCACGTGGCGGACTCCGCGGCGTAGCCGAGCTGCTCGAGGGCGTCGGCGCCGAGCTGCCGCGCCTCCGCGTTCGAGGGATCGGCGAAGACGACGTGGCTCATGGCCTCCGCCACGAAGCGATACTCGCCGCGCGCGTAGTCCTGCCGCGCACGGGCGACGACCGCCGCGGCGCCGCCCATGTACTCCACGTACTTGCGCCCGCGCTCCACGGGCGGGAGCGGGTTCAGGTTGGCGGGGTTGGCGTCGTACCACCCGAGGTAGCGCTGGTAGACCGCCTTCGAGTTGTGGCTGAAGGTGCCATAGTAGCCGCGGAGGTACCAGGTGCGCGCGAGGCTCGGGGGCAGGGTGAGCCGCTCGGCGATCTCCGCGGACTTGTAGCCGTGATTCATGAGACGCACGGTCTGGTCGTGCAGGTACTTGTAGCCATCACGCTGCTTGGCGAGGAACTCGAGCACGCGCGGGTTGTCCCACACTGGCCAGTGATGCTGGGCGAAGACCACGTCGGCGTCGCGCCCGAAGCGATCCAGCGCCTCGTTGAGATAGCGCGCCCACGCGTTGGCGTCCCGCACCTGGGCGCCGCGCAGCGGATACGTGTTGTGGAGGTTGTGGGTCGCGTTCTCCGCGAGATTGAGGGCGCGGAGCGCGGGGTAGAACATGTGCATCTCCGCGGGCGCTTCCGTTTCCGGCGCGAGCTGGAACACGATCTCGATGCCGTCGACCCGATGCGTCTCGAAGGCCTCCTCGATGACGCGCGTGGGCGGGATCAAGGTGACCGTGCCCCGCGAGGTAACCTTGCCGAGCCCGGCGTCGACCTGGCCGCGGGGCCCTTTGGGCAGGGTCGCTCCGAACTGGAAGTGCGCGCGGCGGACCATGGGCGTGCCGGCCAGCACGTTCTCCGAGACCACTTCTTCCATGAAGCCGGTAGGAGCGATGATCTCGACCTGGCCCGCCTGCACGGCCTTCTCGTCGACCACGCCGCGCACCCCGCCGAAGTGATCCACGTGGCTGTGGGTGTAGATCACGGCGATGACGGGACGGCGAGGCCGGTGGGTGAAGTAGAGCTCGAGGCCGGCCCGGGCCACCTCGGTGGAGATCAAGGGATCGATGACGACGAGGCCGCGCTCGCCCTCGATGATGGTCATGTTCGAGATGTCGAAGCCGCGGATCTGGTAGAGGCGGTCCGCCACCCGGAACAGGCCGTGGTGCATGTTGAGACGCGCCTGCCGCCACAGGCTCGGGTTGACGGTGGGCGGCGCCTGTTCCGCGTCGAGGAAGCCGTACTCCTTGAGGCTCCACACCACGCGGCCGGCGGCGTTGGTGATCTCCACCTCGGGCAGCGAGCCGATGAACCCGCGCCGCGCGTCCTCGAAGTCCTGCGTGTCGGCGAAGAGCAGGGTGTCCCGCACCGCACGATTCAGCGCGAGCGTGGCGGCGGTGGCGTCCTTCGGATCCAGGGGAGAGGCGGGCATGGCGCCGAGACTCTGCCAGATCGCCGCCAACGCGTCAAACGACGGAGCGGATCACCTCAGCGGCAGAGAGCGGAGACGACACCGATGGCGGCGGCGCCCAGCGAGAGGACGAGGATGGATCCCAGCATGACCCACGCGCGGCGATGCGCGAAGTTGAGCGTCGTGCCGTAGCCGGAGATCTTTGGCACCCAGAGCCGAGGATCTCGCGGGTTGCTGTAGATGAGCCGTTCCATCCTTCGAGGCCGCCGAGCTGTCCCGCGCGCTCGAGCTGTCCATGCACCGACTTCAGCGACCAGGCCGCCCACACGGTGGCGACCACGATGATGCCGATCCCCAAGCTGACGACCCGGCCGGGGTCGAAGCCGGCGATCCATGCAGAGGGCACCACGAGGAGCACCATGAAGACGGCGAGGGCAAGATTGAGCACACGCGTGAGCCCGCGCTCGCGTCGAGGATGGCTCGCGCCGCCTCCGGCGAGGCGTGGTAGCCGGTGGCGAGCCGCTGGCGCGTCTCCATCAAGCGGGCCATGACCTCGAGGAACACCGCAAGGCCGAGGCAGGAGACGAGGACGACGGCACGCACACCCAGGAGCAGGCCCGCGGCCGACGGCGCGTGCGGGTCCGCGGAGAAGAGCGCGAGGCCGGCGCCGGCCAGCACGACGAAGGGCCACCAGCGGAGCCAGGCGAAAGATGCCGGGGACGAGCCAGCCATGATTCAGGCTAGCACGCGAGCCCGGTCCGGACGGAAGCGGCCGCCGTCGAGTAAGATGGCGGACGAGTGATCGACTCGCTCAACGGAGGACGTCCATCCATGTCCGCACGCCGACTCGTCCGTCGCCTGGCGCCCATCTTGTGCCTCGCCGCGCTCCTCGTGGCCAGCCCGGCGATGGCCGCGCCAGAGGGCACGCTGACCTTCGCGCTCCACTTCAGCCCGGTCACGCGCTGGCTCGATCCCGCGGAGGGAGAGAGCACCATCACGCCCTATCTCCTCCTCTACGCGATCCACGACGGCCTCCTCAAGCCCATGCCGGGGCAGGGCTCCGCGCCGAGCCTGGCGGAGTCCTGGTCCATGGCCAAGGATGGGCTAAGCGCCGACTTCACCCTGCGGGCAGGGGCGCGCTTTCACAACGGCGATCCCGTCATCGCCGAGGACGTGAAGTTCTCCTTCGAGCGCTACCGGGGCGGAGCGGCCAAGATCCTCAAGGACACCGTGAAGGAGATCCAGACACCAGCGCCCAATCGCGTGCGCTTCGTCCTCAAGGAGCCGTGGCCGGATTTTCCCGCCTTCTACGGCACCTTCGTGGCCAGCGCGGGCTGGGTCGTCCCGAAGAAATACATCGAGCGCGTGGGCGAGGAAGCATATCGCAAGGCGCCGGTGGGCGCGGGGCCCTACAAGGTGGTGAGCTTCAATCCCGGCGTGGAGCTCGTGCTGGAGGCCTTCGACGGCTACTGGCGCAAGACGCCCTCGATCAAGCGCCTCGTGTTCCGGAGCATGCCCGACGAGACCACGCGCGCGGCCGCCCTGAAGAGCGGCGAGGTCGACGTGGCCTTCCTCCTGAGCGGCCCCACCGCGGAGGACATCAAGCGCACGCTCGGCCTCAAGCTGGTGGCACCGCTCCTCGGCATCTTCTGGCTCGACTTCCCGGACCAGTGGGATCCGAAATCGCCGTGGGCCGACAAGCGCGTGCGCCTCGCGGCCAGCCTCGCCATCGATCGCCAGGCCCTCAATCAGGCGGAGACGCTGGGGCTCTCGCGCCCCACGGGCAGCATCGTGCCGCGCGACTTCGAGTTCGCCCTGCCCATCGATCCGCCGCCGCTGGACCCGAAGCGCGCGAAGCAGCTCCTCGCCGAGGCGGGCCATCCGAACGGATTCGACGCGGGAGACCTCACGCCCTTCCCGCCCTACAACTCCATGGGCGAGGCCATCGGCGGCTGGCTGCAGGCCGTGGGCATCCGCACCCGCATGCGCACCATGGAGCGCGGCGCCTTCATGACGGCGTGGCGAGAGAAGAAGCTCCATGGGGTGGTGCTCACCATTAGCGGCGTCTCGGGCAATGCGGCGACGCGCCTCGAGTCGTTCGTGACGAAGAACGGCGCCTTCGCCTTCGGCTCGCTGCCCGAGGTGGACGACATCTTCCGCCGCCAGGCCAAGGAGCTCGACCGGAAGAAGCGCGAGGCGCTCCTCTTCCAGATGCAGCGCATCCTCCAGGAGCAGGTGACGCAGGCGCCCGTGTACCATCTGGGCTTCCCCACCGGCGTGGGACCGCGCGTGGACGACATCCTCGCCACCGCGATTCCCGGCTTCTACCTCTCGCCCTACGAGGATCTGAAGCTCAAGAAGCCCTAGCCGACGAGGTAGAGGCGCCACTCCCCGGGGACGCCCTTGAGTTGGTGTGAGCCGCGGTCGACGAACTGGAGGCCGGATCCCGCGACCAGGTCCCTCACCGTGCTGGACACGAGGATCTCGTCCGGTCCCGCCATGGCGGCGACGCGGGCGCCGATGTGCACGGCAATGCCGACCACGCCCTCGCCGCTCAGCTCGCACTCCCCGGTGTGCAGCCCGATGCGCACCTGGAGCCCGAGCGCGTGGACCCGTTCCCGCACGGAGCACGCGCAGCGAATGGCCCGAGCGGGCCCATCGAAGGTGGCGAGGAGCCCGTCCCCCGCGGTGTCCACCTCGCGCCCGCGAAAGGCGGCCAGCTCCTTGCGCATCACGGCGCGCCAGGAGGCGCGCAGTTCGCGCCAGCGCGCATCGCCCACTTCGGCGGCCCGCTGCGTGGATCCCGCGATGTCGGTGAACATCACGGTGGCGACCACCCGGTCCGGCTCCAGCCGGCGCCGTTCGCCCGTGATGAATTCCTCGATCTGGTCCGCGATCACGTCCTGCGTCTCCAGATCGAGCACGAGATGGTCGGTGCCGGGAATCTCCGCGTACCTCGCCCCGGGGATGTGGTCGGCCAGATAGCGCCCCGCTCTGACGGGAACGAGCTCGTCGCCCGCGCGGTGCAGGATCAGGGTCGGGGCGCGGATGGCGGGCAGGAGATGACGGACGTCGATCTCGTAGTTGGCGCGCATGAGGGTGAGGATGGAGCCCGGACTGGCGGAGGCGCGCTCGATCCGTGCGAACCACTGGAGGAAGGCCTGGTCGTTGCGCCGGCTCGGCGCGTCGAGGTGGAGCACCACGCCCTCGCCCCAGCGGTGCTCGAGGTGGCCGAGGAGCCGCTCCATCTGCTCGCGGCTCACCGCCCACGGCTCGTCCTTGATCGACGCGAAGGTGCCGTACAAGACGAGGGCCGCGGTGCGCTCGGGATAGGTGGCGGCGAACATCAAGCACATCGGGCCGCCCTCCGACCAGCCGTAGATGGTGGCGCGCTCCGAGCCCGCCGCGTCCATCACCGCGCGCACGTCGCCCGTTCGCTCCTCGAGGGTCTGCTCGGCGACTCGATCGGACAGCCCTTGGCCGCGCTTGTCGAAGACGATGACCCGCGCGAACGCGGTGAGCCGCTTGAGCAGGTGCTCGTGGCTCGGTAGCTCCCACAGGAGCTCCGCGTGAGAAATCGTGCCGGGGATCAGCACGATGTCTCGGGGGCCGTCGCCGAACACGCGATAGGCGATGTGCACATCGCCGCTCTTCGCGTACCTGATGGGAGCGTCCACTCCGCCCCTACTCACGGTAGTCGAGTCCCGCCGCGGCGAGTTTCGGCTTGAACGACGGCCGGGAGACGAAGGCGATGAAGGCGCGCCCCACTTCTGGCGTGGCGGCTCGTGACGACAGCGCCGCGGAGTACGTGGTGATCTTCTGGAGCTCGCGGGGCAGCGGCCCCACCAGGGTGACGCCCTTGACGGGGAGGATCTCGCTGATCTGGTGCACGCACAGCTCGGCCTGCCCCGTGAGGAGCGCCTCCGCTGCGTAGCCGCCCGGCCAGAGCACGGTCTTGTCCCTCACCGCCTCCGCGATGCCCAGACGCTGCAAGACGCCGGCGAAGTGGATGCCGCTGGTGGCGCCGATAGCCGGATCCACGTACACGATCGACCGTGCGGCGAGGAGGGTCTGCTTGAGGGCGCCGGGGGTCGAGATGTCGGGTGGCGGCGTGCCGTCCCGCACCGCCACCCCGATGCCCGTCCGGGCGATGTCGGATCGGGTGTCCGCCACCACCACACGGGTCGCGGCCAGCTGCTCGATCACCGCGTCCGTCACGAACACCACGTCGGCGGGATCCCCCACCGTCATCTTCTGGCGGATTTCCCCCGCCGTCCCCGTGCTGATCGATACGGTGTGTCCTGTCTCCTGGCGGAAGGACTCGGCCAAGTCCGCGACGATGCCCTTCATGGCGCCCGCGCTCAGCACCTTGATCTCCGCCGCCTGCGCGATCGACGCGCCGGCTGAGAGGCAGAGCGCAAAGACACAGGCGTCGAGCCACGCCGATCTCGGCCTCATCGTCGTCTCCTGATCGCTAGCCGATGATCCGGCCGCCCATCACGCGGATCTCGTCGCCGGTGATGTACGCCGAGGCGTCGGAAGCGAGGAAGAGGCAGGCGTCGGCGATCTCTTCCGGCCGACCCAGCCGCCCGAGGGGGATCTGCTTGAGCTGCTCCGGCGCGCCCGGAGGCGCCTGGCGAAACTCCGGATACCACTCGGCGTAGCGCCGCTCCGTGTCCATGGTGCCGGGGATGACCATGTTGGCGCGAATGCCGAAGGGGCCCAGCTCGGCGGCGAGAGCGCGCACGAAGCCCAGAAGGCCCGTCTTGGCCGCCGTCACCGCCGCGGTGTGGGGCCGCCCGGTCAGGCTGGACTGCCCCCCGATGGCAATGATGCTGCCCCGGCGGCGTTCCTTCATGCCGGGGATGACGGCGCGCGCCAGATAGAAGGCCGAGTGCAGGTTGACGCCGAGCACGCGGTGCCAGTCCTCGAGCGAGGTCTCGGTGACCGCGGTGTGGGGCCGGATGGCCGCGTTGCACACGAGCACGTCGATGGCGCCGAGCTCGGCGAGGCCCTGCTTGACCATGATTCCCACCGCCGCCGCGTCCGCGATGTCGCCAAGCACGGTGACGGCGCGCACCCCGGCCTTACGGCACTCCGCGGCCACCGCCTCCAGCTCCTCGAGGTTGACGCGCGTATTCAAGACGAGATCCGCGCCCTCCGCTGCGAAGGAAAGGGCGATGGCGCGGCCGATGTTGCGGCTGGCCCCCGAGATGAACGCCGTCCGCCCCGCGAGCTTCATCCCGCCACGTACCCGTAGCGCAGGTTGCTCCGCTGGGCGCCGTGCTGCTCGTAGCGCTGCTTCATGGCAGAAAGGCGATCCGTGGCCAGGGCCGTGCGCTTCTCGTACTTGTAGAGCCGCGCGTTGTTCTCGCCGAGGATGGCGTTCTTGAGGGGTCCGTCGGCCGGCCCCAGCGGCTTGAAGCCGTGCTTCTTCTGCATGTCCTCCGGGATCTCGAGTCGCCTGAGGGCCTCGATCTGCCACTGCGGCGAGCCTGTCCAGATAGCGTCGGTTCCCCAGACCACGTGGTCCGCGCCCAAGCCGCGGACAAGCTGGCCCATCATGGCCGCGCACACGCGCGGGTCCGCCACCGTGCTCTGGGCGAAGATCTGCCCCAGATCACCGTAGACATTGTTGACGCCATACTTGGCGGGGATCTCGGCGAGATCCGTGACCCACTCGATGCGGCCGATCTTCTCGAACTGCCCCCAGGCGTCCTCTACCTTGCCCCCGCCCGCGAAGCGATAGGCCGAGTGGTAGATGATGAAGTTGAGCTGCGGCCAGTCCCTGGCCGCCTTGCCCACGTCTCGCACGTCCGAGTAGGCGAGGAGATGAGGGAACTGCTGCTCGACGGAGGGCGGGAATAGTCCTTTGTGGATACAGACATTGACGAGACCCGCCTTGGCGAACTTCTCGTAGGCCCTGTAGGCAACCTTCTCGTCGTCCAGACGCCACGGGTACTGGCTGATCTTCTTGTTGGTGTTGTCGCCGATGGTGTAGCCCTTGAACGAATCGGGCTTGAGGTCGGCGATGGCGCGGTCGATCGCCTCCAGCCACCCGGGTTGCCCGGGGGTGAAGATGGCGTGGCTCAGCATGCGGCGCGAGCCGGCGTCGCGATTCACCTTCGCGCGCGCCTCCGCTTTCATCTCGTTGGTGAGAAACCAGTCCTGGGGAATGTCTGACGGCGCGCCCGAGATGAGGGCCACCTTGGTGTCGCTGTCGAGGTAGACCTCTTTGTAGTAGTTGGCGAACTTGAGATCCTCGAGCGTCTGCTCCTTGCCGACCAGCGCCGGGTTCCATCCCGCCTTCCCGACCGCCTCACGCTGGCGCACGAAGCCCATGAGCCGCGTGTCGTCGCGGAGGAAATGCGTATGGCAGTCCATGATGAACTGATCCTGGAGTGACTTCGCGCGGTCGGCGGCCATCTGATGGTCGGCCGCCTCGGCGAAGGAGACGCCGTAGAGCGGCCCGTACACTTCGTTCATCGCCACGAAAGCCGCGGCCATGCCGGAGGCTGTAGCGAGGAAATGCCGGCGGCTCAGTCCCTGCTTTCTTCCGAGCGCGTTGGCCAGCTCCTTGATGCGCGCCTCGACCCGGCGCTGCTTCAGCGTCTGCGGCGCCGGCATGAACTCATCGCTGGAAACGCTCTGGGTGGGAATCGGGCTGGGGAATGCCGCGGTCTCGGCCGCCTGGACAGACTTGAGCTCGGCGTC
>JBKOVG010000027.1:0-15727 GCA_046723845.1 Candidatus Methylomirabilota bacterium
GCTCGAGCTGCTGTTCGGTCGTAACACCGTTGGCCACCGCGGCCTGCGCGGCAGTCCACCCGGCGTCGCCTCGGGCGACGACCTGGGCGATGCCCTCACCGTGTGCGCGGCGACCACGAGAACGCCCAGAGTGGGGCGATCGCGCCACGACGATCCCGGGGTCCTCGTGTCACACTCTGCGTTCCGGGCGGCGTAATCTTGCGAAATCACGGGGAGAACAGTTTGGCGCACAAGATGCACGGCTTCCAGCGGGTGCGTAGTACGCGATCAAGCCCAGGGAGGTCAACGAGCATGGCAATCCGCGTAGGGATCAATGGCTTCGGCAGGATCGGTCGCCTGGTCTTCCAGGCGCTCTGTGATCAGGGCCTCCTCGGCAAGGAGATCGACGTCGTCGGCGTCGTCGACGTCGTCACAGACGCCGACTACTTCGCCTACCAGATGAAATACGACTCGGTCCACGGCCGCTTCAAGCACGCGCTCGCCACCACGAAGAGCAGCCCCTCCGTCAAGGGAAACGACGTCCTCGTCGTCGGCGGCGACGAGGTGAAGTGCATCATGGCGGCGAAGGACCCGAGCCAGCTGCCCTGGAAGGCGCTGGGCGCCGACTACGTGATCGAGGCGACCGGCCTCTTCACCGACGCCGAGAAGGCCAAGGGCCATCTCACGGCGGGAGCGAAGAAGGTCATCATCTCGGCCCCTGGCAAGGGCGACGTGAAGACGTTGCTGATGGGCGTCAACGAGGGCGAGTACGACCCCGCCCGGCACCACATCGTCTCGAACGCCTCCTGCACCACAAACTGCCTGGCACCGGTCGTCCACGTGCTCCTCAAGGAGGGGATCGGGGTCGAGACCGGCCTGATGACGACGATCCACAGCTACACCGCCACGCAGAAGGTCGTCGATGGCCCGTCCAAGAAGGACTGGCGCGGCGGGCGCGCGGCGGCGATCAATATCATCCCCTCCACCACCGGCGCGGCGAAGGCAGTCGGGGAGGTGCTGCCAGCGACGAAGGGCAAGCTCACGGGCATGTCCTTCCGGGTGCCCACCCCGAACGTCTCCGTCGTCGATCTCGTCTTCCGCTCGGTCAAGGAGAGCTCGATCGAGGAGATCGACGGCCTGATGAAGAAGGCCAGCGAGAGCTATCTGAAGGGCATCCTCGGGTACTGCGAGGAGGAGCTCGTCTCCACTGACTTCATCCACGACGACCGCTCCTCGATCTACGACTCACTCGCGACGCTGCAGAACAACCTCAAGGGCGAGAAGCGGTTCTTCAAGGTCGTCTCCTGGTACGACAACGAGTGGGGCTACTCGAACCGCGTGGTCGATCTCGTCCGCTTCATGGCCGAGCAGGACGCCACGAGGTAGACGCGGAGCGTATGGGCAAGCTGTTCATCGAGAATCTGAAGCTCAAGGGCAAGCGGGTCCTCATGCGCGTCGATTTCAATGTCCCCGTCAAGGACGGGAAGCTCGAGAACCACAAGCGCGTGCGGGCCTCGCTACCTTCCATCCAGTAGCTGCTCGCCCAGGGCGCGAGCCTCGTGCTGATGAGCCACCTGGGCCGCCCGGGCGGGCAGAGGATCGCGAAGTACTCGCCGGCGCCGGTGGCCGCGAGGCTCGAAGAGTTGCCTATTCGAGCGCCGACAGGAGCGCTTCGAGCGCGTCCGAGGTGGTGAAGATGCCGAGGATATCCTCGCCGTCCCGCACGGGCAGGCACCCGATCTTCCGCTCGAGGAGCTCGCGGGCGGCCACCGTCACTCCTGTCTCGGGAGCGATGGTGACCGGGTCCTCGGTCATGATGCGGGTGACGGGCTGGCGGTCGCCCCCCGTCTCCTCGCGGACCTCGAGGCGGCGCCAGTCCCGGTGCGACACGATGCCCACCAGCCGGCCCGCATCCACGACGAGCAGGTGACGCACGTCCGCCCGGTGCATGCGCGCCAGCGCGTCGGCGATCGAGCACTCGGGTCCCACCGTGGCCGGCTGCTTGGTCATCCAGTCACGCACGGCACCGTAGCGATCTCGGCGGCGACTACCCACGTGCTACTCCGGCGTCCGCACGGACACGACCGGGCATGGCCCGAGCCTGATCACGCGATCGGCGACGCTGCCGAGCAGCGCCCGGTCCAGGCCGCTGCGTCCATGTGTTCCCATCACGATGAGATCGGCGCGCTCCTGACGGGCGGCGGCGGCGATCTCGGCGTGGGGCACGCCGCTCCGCACCAGCCATCGAGCGCCGAGGCCGGAGGTGCCCGCGGCCGCCGTCCACTCGCCCAGGCTCTTCTCCAAGGCTCTACTCGGTCTTGATCGGAATCGTCGTACCCTTGGCGGCCGGGGTCTTCGGCAGCGTCACGGTGAGCAACCCGTTCTTGAAGCTTGCCGTCACCTTGCTCCCGTCCGCCGCAACAGGCAGGCGCACGCTGCGGGTGAAGGCCCCGTAGCTACGCTCCATCCGGTAGTAGCGCTCCTCCTTCTCCTCCTTCTCCTGGTGCTTCTCGCCCTTGACGGTCAGGAGCTGCTCCTGGAGAGAGATCTGGATGTCCTTCGGCTCCATGCCCGGGACCTCCATCTTCACCATCACGGCGTCCTTCGTCTCGGAGACGTCCATGCTCGGCATCCACTCGCCCGTCGCTGGGAACTCGTCCAGCTTGAAGTCGGCGAAGCGGTCGAACAGCTTCTCCATCTCCTGCTTGAGGTTCGACATCCCCATGAACGGCATCAACGCTCTCATCTGGTTGCCCTCCTCTTGAGTGTGCGGGTCGAGGCGAGGGCCTCCCTCTCACAGCGAGGAGAGGGCAACGACGGTGCCATTCCGCGCACACGTCATTTCGCGCACTTGTCAGGCACCAGCGACCGCAGTCCTGGGGCGCGGCGGCCTGAGCTGGGGCGTCTGCTCCCCATCGGCGCTCGCCCTCCTTGCCGGCCGAGGGCTGCTACGAGCATAGTGGGGGACATGATCGTTGGCGTGCCCGGGTTTCCTCAGGATATGTGGATGTCAATGGACGAGGAGGCCACCAAGGCAGAAACCTATGGCCTCCCGAAGAACTGGTCGGCGTCGCAGGGATGATGACCCTGGTGCGCGTGCTTCCGCCCGACAAGTACGACGAGACCATGGCGCTCGTGAAGGAGACCGGGACAGATGCTCAGTCCAGGACTCCCCAGTCTCGGTTGGCCCCGCAGCCAGCCTCGGGCGATGGCCACCGCCACTGAGAGAGCCCGTGTGGGGCGCCAAGGCCCCACCCTGGGGGCGCCTCTGTCTGCTCGACGGCAAGGGACTCCGACAACGATCCACTAGGCTTTTCGGCGACTTCCGACTCGGCCCGAGAAGAGGCTAGCGTGGCACCCGCCTTGCTGTATCTTCTCGTCGAGGCCTCGTGTGAAACAGCGTGACCTCTTGAGGAGCCGGTGGGGTCGGGCAGCAATAGCTGCCTTGGCGGTGCTCATCCTTGCCGGCGGGTTCTGTTGTCTGGATGAAGACCAGAGTTGGACGGACGATCACGGGGTCCTCACGGCCCTGTGCTTCTTGCTGTTAGTCGTACCGGCTGTCATTCTGCTGCTGGCCGGCTTCGTTCCCCGTGAGTTCGCCGTGGCCCTCGCGGGTCCGGCTTTCGCCGCAGTTCCGCTTGCTGTTCCTGAGCCTCCTCCCCGCCGTATCCGCCTCGCGTAGTTCCTGATCGTCTGACCTCGTCTCGCTGAGCTGTGGCCTCGCCGGGGACCTGCCCTGCGAGCGGCCCGAGCCGGTCTGCCTGCACCAGCAGCCCGAGGTCCTTCCGAGCACGGTGCAGTCTCCAAGGAGGAGCCATGCGGCTTCGGCTGTGTCTGACCCTCGTGGTTTTAGCGGGCGTCGGCATGCTCACCAGCGCGACGGTTGCCGAGTCGCGCTCGCACGACGCCGGCAGCTCGGTCGTGCCGCGTATCGTAGCGCGCGCGCTGCCCGCCGTCGTGAGCATCACGACCCGCGAGATCGAATACGACCAGTTCAACCAGCCGACGGCGACTCGCGGGCTGGGTTCGGGCTTCCTCCTCGACCGTTCGGGGCATGTGCTGACGAACCATCATGTGGTCGATGGAGCAGAGGAGATCATGAGGGAGGAGTCATGAGCGTCATGAACGCGATTGTCCGAGCCGCGGTCGCGGTGGGGCTGATCGCGGGGGTGACATGGATGCCGCTCGCCTGGTCCGCGGACGGGGAGATCGTGATCCAGGCGAACGCGATCGAGCCGCACTACTTCCGGGCCACGATGGGCCAGCGCGTCAACTTCGTGAAGCGCGTCGATCTGCCCGTTCACGTGGAGTTTGGCGTGGACCCCAGGCAGCATCAGATCGTTCAGATCCCGGCGACCGGCCCCATTTGGGCCGTGTTCCATCGCCCCGGGACGCATCCTTACGTCGTGCACATCTACGGCACCAAGACCACCACGACGCTACACGGCGTCGTGGAGGTAGTCGAGGATCCTCAGCACCCGCGGGTGCAGGGAACGTGTGGGCTGGTCGTGATGGGGGATTGCATTGAGCCCTGAACCGAAAACCGATCGAGTTGTGCCGGGACGCGCCCGCGGCAATATCAGCCGCTGGTCCATCGAGCACCCGTACATCGTCATCGCCTTCTACCTGGGCGTGGCGCTGCTCTCCGCGCTCGTCGTCTTCTTCCAGATGCCCCGCCGGATGATGCCGTACGTCGAGAGCCCGATGGTCGGCGTGGTCTCGATGATGCCGGGACTGTCGGCCGAGGAGATGGAGATCTACTTCTCCAAGCCGATCGAGGAGCGGATGGTGGACCTCAAGAACGTCCACTTCGTCCGCTCGACGTCGCAGGAGGGGTTTTCGATCGTCACCATCGAGTTCTGGTACGGCACCGACATGAAGAAGGCGCTTTTCGACGTCCAGTCCCTGATGAACGTCGTCCAGGCCGACCTGCCGGTGACCGGATCGAACCTCAAGCCCTCCTGGGTGCTCGCCATCGATCCGCTCAATATCCCCGTCCTGACGCTTGCCGTGACGGCCGAGGGCTACGACCGCGTGCAGCTCCGGACCCTGGTCGAAAACCAAGTCGTGAACCAGTTGAAAGGAGTCAAGAACGTCTACTCCGTGGTGCCGTTCGGCGGCCAGAAGCTCCAGATGCAGGTCATCGTGGACAGGGAGCGGCTGGCCGCCTACAAGATGACGCTCCTCGACCTCAAGAACACGCTGGACATGCAGAACCTCTCGCGGCCGGCCGGGACCCTCACCCATGGTGACCGCGAGATCCTGGTGCGCACGGATGTCCGCGCCCGGACGCCGGAGGAGGTCGCCGGCTATCCGATTGCCAGCATGGAGGGGCGGACTGTGTATCTGCGCGATGTCGCCGAGGTCATGAACACGCCCCGCGAGCAGCGGAGCCTCTACCGCTTGAATGGCAAGGAGGCGGTGGAGATCTCGATCATCCAGCAGCCGGATGCCAGCTCGGTCCAGGTCATCAGGGACGTCAAGGCCAAGCTGGATGAGATCCGCCAGGACTTCCCGAGGCTCAAGTTCGAGCCGGCCTATGACAACGCCACCTTCGTCGGGTTCCTGATGGACAACATGGTCGAGGAACTGGTGGTGGCGGCCCTCCTCACGGGCGTGGTTGTCCTGTTCTTCCTCGGCAATATCCGAGGGACGCTCATCTCCGTCGTTACCATCCCCGTGTCCCTGGGGATGGCGTTCCTCGCCATGGTGCCCCTCGGGATGACGCTGAACAGCTCGACGCTGATCGGCCTCCTGCTGTCCATCGGGCGGCTCGTGGACGACTCGATCATCGACATCCACTCGATCGAGCGGCATCTGCGGATGGGCAAGTCTCCCAAGGAAGCGGCGATCGACGGCATCAGCGAGGTCCGGCTGGCCGTGCTCGCGATCACGTTCATGCTCTGCGTGGCGCTCCTGCCGCTGGCCTTTTCCGGCGGCATCGTCCAGTACATGTTCGAGGGCATCGTGTGGGCCATCATCCTGGCCCTGCTGGCCTCGGCGCTCGTGTCCTTCACGCTCACCGCGCTGCTGGCGGCGCATCTGTTCAAGCCCCACAGTGAGGAGGCCGCGCGCGGGCGTTCCTGGTTCGAGCACCGGCTGCTCGATCCCTTCCAGCGATTCCTCGAGCGGCTCGAAGGCCGGTACCGCGGGGGATTGGGCTGGGCGATCAGGAACCGGTTCGTGGTCCTGACCGGCGCCGCGGCGCTGATTCTCGTCGGCGTGGCGCTCTACCCGCGCATTGGCAGCGAGATGATGCCGCTGGCCGACGTGTCTCAGGCCTTCGTCCAGCTCGAAGCCAGCCCGGGGACCTCGTTTGCCCGCACCTCGGAGATCGCCGGCGAAGTCGAGCGGCTCCTCCTCAAGCAGCCCGAGGTCGTCAAGGTGTCATCTGAAGTGGGTTTCGAGCCCGGCGGCACGTACTTCACCGGCTACAGCATGGGCTCGGTCAACTCGGCCTTCATGATGGTGACCCTGGTGGACTCCTCGAAGCGGCAGCGCAACATCTGGCAGGTCGTCGATCGGGTGCGCGAGGACGCGATGAGGAGCATCCCCGGCATCCGTCGGCTGGCCATCAAGGAGATGGGCGCCGACGTGATGGCCTCGAGCGCCGCCCCGATCCAGGTGATCTTCTTCGGCCCCGAGCTGGAGACGCTGTCGAAGATGGGCGAGCAGGCCCGGCAGCTCGCCGAGGAGATCCCCGGCTTCTACCAGGTAACGACGTCCTGGGCGCAGACGCTGCCGCAGCTCCACGTGGTCGTGGACCGCGCCCGGGCCCAGGAGATCGGGCTGACCGTCGGGGAAGTGGCGGACCAGGCCTACTACGCTCTCAAGGGCGGCCTGACGAACGAGTTCTACCGGCTCGACAACAAGCGGCAGTTCACCATCCTCGTCAGATACCGGGACGATCAGCGCCGGGATCAGGCAGACCTCGAGCAGGTCAGGATCGTGGGCAAGAAGGGCGAGGTGGTGCCGCTCAGCTCTGTCGCCCGGGTCGAAGAGCGGCAGGGGCCCACCCTCATCGAACACGACAACTTCCGCCGGGTCGTCTCGGTGCTCGGCTACTACCGGAAAGGCGGCCCCCCGAGCATGGAGCTGTCCATGGATCTCCTGATGGCGGCGCACCAGAAAATCGGGTTCCCGCCCGGCTACGGCGTCGAGCTGCGCGGGGACATGACGCAGATGGAGGAGTCGTTTCAGCGGCTCCTACGCGGACTCTACCTCGCGGTGATCTTCATGTTCCTGCTCCTCGTGGCCCAGTTCCGAAGCCTCATCGAGCCCTTCAACATGATCTTCTCCCTGTCGCTGATCCTGACGGGCATCCTCGGCGGGCTACTCCTCGCCCACCAGACCTTCTCGACAGTGTCGATTCTCGCCGTCGTCATCCTGACCGGTATGATGATGACCGTCGCCGTCCTCATGATCGACCTCGTGCTGCGGCTGCGGGCCGAGGGGATGGAGCGGGACCAGGCCATCCTGACGGCCGGTCCGATCCGGCTCCGGCCCATCCTCATGACGTCGTTCATCAGCATCGTGGTGCTCATCCCTGTGGCCTTCTTCCCGCGCACGGGCATCGACGCCTACGCGCCCCTGGCCACCGTGGTCATCGGCGGACTGACCATGGGCACGGTGCTGGCGCTCTTCGTGGTGCCTGTGCTGCACACCTACACCGACGACCTGACGAACCTCGCGCGCGCCGGATTCCAGCGGCTGCGCGGCCGGGGCATTACGCACGGCGGTAGTGACGCCAGGAGGGATCCATGAAGCTCGGGAGGTCCGAGGACCGCAAGGAGCTTGACCGTGACCCGGCGTACGCCGGCGGAGACGGACGGCATCGCCGGATCAGCGTGCGAAGGAGCAGGTCGCTGACCTTGAAGCTCGCCATGCTCGCGATCCTCGTCGCCGCCGGCGCATGGGCTTGGTATGCGAACTTCCGCTCGGACCGGATGGCCATGGACATGAACATGCGCATCACCTCGGGTGCGACGCCGTTTCCGGTGGTCGTCGTGCCGGTGGAGCGAGGGCCGATCACGGGGGCGGTGGTCTACACGGGTAGTGTCGCGCCCTTCAATGATGAGGACGTCTATCCACGGGTCACTGGCCGCATCGTGGACATGCCGGTGTACCCGGGGGATGCCGTGCGTCCCGGGCAGGTGCTGGCGCGTCTCGACAGCGTCGAGCTCTCGTCGCGGCTCCGGGAGGCCGAGGCTGCGCTGGCCGCAGCTCGAGCGACCCGCGTCCAGATGGATAAGGAGCTGGCCATGACCGAGGCGGAGGCCACCTACGCTCGCGCGGTGGCGGCCCGCACGGAAAAGCTCTTCAACACGGGTGCCGTCTCGAAGCAGGAGTACGAGAGCGACCGCACCATGGCCGCGAGCGCCGAGGCGAAGCGCGAGGCGGCCAGCGCCAAGCTCCGGGCGGCCGACTCCGCGCTTGCCCAGAGTGAGGCCGCGCTCCGCACGGCGGGCATCGTCCGCGGCTATACGGAGATCGCGTCTTCCACGTCCGGCTACGTGGTCAAGCGGCTGGTAGCGCCCGGGGTGTTGGTCCAGCCAGGCATGGCCATTCTCAAGATCGCGCGGATCGACAAGGTTCGCCTGCAGGCCAACGTAGGCGAGAAGGACCTGCCTTTGATCAAGGTCGGCGCCCTGGTGACGGTGACGACGACAGGGGGCGCGCCCTTCGCGGCCCGCGTCACCTCAGTGTTCCCGTTCGTGGACCAGGGGCCACGCACGGCTGTGGTGGAGGCGATCGTGGACAACCCCGAGCGGCGGCTGCTGCCCGGCCAGTACGTCACCATGCAGTTCCTGACGGGAGCGCGCGCGGAGGCCCTCAGCGTCCCACGCGGCGCGGTGGCTCGCATGGCCGGCAAGGCCGCGGTCTGGGTGGTCGCGGGCGACCGGGCCGAGCGCCGGGAGGTGACGACGGGTCTCGAGGGCCCCGAGCGCGTGGAAATCGTGAGCGGTCTCCAGCCCGGCGAGCGGGTGATCGCCCGAGGCTACGAAGGGCTCTACGTGGGCGCGCGCGTAAACGATACGCCGAAAGTGACATCGACTCGCGAGGCAGGCGGAGATCCGCTCGAAGGCATGTCCGGAAAGCGCGGAACGCCGGACGACGTGCCGAGCCCGACGAAGGACGACTCGATGGCACAGGCACCGACGGTCGCGCCGGGCGATCTGAAGATCCGGTTCTCCACCGTCCCACCCAACCCGCAGGTTGGTAAGGCCGAGCTCCACATCGAGGTGAAAGACGCAGCGGGGGCTCCCGTAAAGGACGCCAAGGTCGAAGTGACGGCGGGCATGGCGGGGATGCCGGGACCGAAGCTGGCTGTGCGTCCCGGCAAGGAAGCCGGAACCTACGAAGCGACCGTGAATCTGGGCATGGCGGGCGCCTGGACCGTGGAGGTCAACGTGACGCCGCCCCGCGGCGGAACGACGTCGTCGAAGTTCAAGCTCGAGGCCATGTGAGATGTGACGTCCGAAGAGCCCAAGGAGGGGGACATGATTATTGATCGAGCGCTTCGCGGTTACGTAGCGGCAACTCTTGCTGCCATTGGTCTCGTGGCGGCCCCGCCGCTCGCATCAGCACAGTCGTTGCCGCGGGTGGAAGGGCCGCTCACCATGGACCAGGCCGTCGAGCTGGCGCGGGAGAAGAGTCTTCGCGTGAAGGCCAGCGACGCCGACTCTCGCACGATGGACTCGATGCGGAAGGAGGCGCTGGCGCCCTTCTGGCCCCAGGCCTCGGCCAATGGCTACTACAACAGTCAGGCGCAGTCTCCGAACGTGTACACCTCCGCGGGCAACACCATGGCCCGGAACTACCAGGTGTTCGATGCCAACCAGAACCGCGACGGGAACCTGACCCTCATGTATTCCCTCTTCTCCGGCGGGCGCGACTATTACGGGTACAAGGCCGCGGCGGCACGCGCCGATGCGGCCCGCCACATGCTCCGAGGTACGGAGATCGACGTGGCGATGCAGGCGCGGTTGGACTACATCGCCGCGCTGCGGGAGAGCGAGAACGCCCGGGTGACGGGCGAGCTGCTGCGCGACGTGGAGGAGCGGCTGCGCCTGAGCCGCGAGATGCTCGAAGCCGGCCGCGTGCCCCGCTACTACGTGCTGCGCGACGAAGCGGAGCTCGCCAACGTGGTCCAGATGGACGCGATGGCGCGCAGCCGGGTGGAGCTGTCGCTGGTGTCGCTGAAGACCACCATGGGCGTGGATCTCGCCTCGGCGATCACACTCGCGGACAAGCTCGAGTTCGGGGGCGCAACGGTCTCGATCGAAGAAGGGATCCGGGAGGCGAGCGAGACCCATCCGGAGCTCAAGGCCGCCGTCAAGCAACGCGAAGCCAGCGAGGCCGAGGTCAGGGCGGCCTATGGCAACTACTTCCCCCAGGTGTCCGTCGGCTACATGTACGACTGGGCCTGGATGAAGAACCAGAGCTGGGTGTCCCAGGCCGACGGGATCAGATCGAGCGGCAACAACTCCGAGGGGTACTCCGTCGGTGTGGTGGTCACGCTGCCGATCTTCGACGGGTTCGCCAGGGAGAACGCGCTCAAGACGGCCAAGGCCAAGCTCGATCGGGCCATCCAGGCGGAGGGCCTCGTGCGGCAGCAGATTGCCAAGGACGTGAACCAGGCGGCTTTGATGCTCACCGCGGCGGACAAGGGCGTGCAGGCCAGCCGGACGGGTCTCGTGCAGGCAGAGGAGGAGTTCCGGATCATCAAGGAGCGGTTCGGGGAGGGGCGGGGCATCCAGCTCGAGATCCTGGACTCGCAGGTGAGCCTGACGCGTGCCCGTTTCAACATCGTCGCGGCACTCGCGGAGTACAACAGCGCGCTGGCCATGTGGGTCAAGGCGACAGGGCGGGTGAAGTGAAGTGGACCGCATGGGGCGGTCTCCGTGTCCGTGATCGGCAACGCCCTCCGCTTGCGCAAGGTGTCCCTGTAGGGGTGAACGCCAGCAGAAAAAAGCCCTTGACCTTGCCCCGAGGGACAAGGTTTAGGCTCCAGCCATGGGACGGGACGGCCTACTCATCGGTGAAGTGGCCTCACGCAGCGGGATGAGCCGCAAGACGCTTCGGCTCTACGAGCGGACAGGCATTCTCCCTGCCTCGCGACGGACGACGGCCGGCTACCGCGTGTACGGACCGGACACCCTGTCGACGCTGACCTTCGTCGCTCAAGCGCGACGACTCGGCTTCCACCTCGATGAGATCAAGGAAGTGGTCCAGATCAGGCGGTCGGGCCGCTGCCCGTGTCCGCATGTCCTTGACCTTGTACGGCACAAGGTCGAGGAGATTGACCGAACCCTCGCAGACCTGACTGAAGTGCGCCGCGGTCTTCAGAGACTACTCCAATCGTCCACACGATCATCACGACGCGGCGCGGCCGCCGTCTGCCATCACATCGAGCGGCTGAAAATCGTGAAAGGGAGGAGGTGAGTACATTGGAGAACCGGAAAGTGCTGCTGTGCCCAGCCGGGTGTGGGGAGTGCCCGGAAGTGGAATTCGCTGGCGAACACGTCCGGATCGGTGAGGCTGACAATCTCGCGGTGCTCACCAAGGACGAGTGGAACGTGCTGGTTGACTTGATTCGAAACGGCACTCTCTCGAAGGTCTGATTCGACGGGGGAGGCCGCCCGGCGCGGTGGCCTCCCCTCATGCCCGACTTCCAATGAACCGCAGCTGGGAAGGTCATCCGGGCTCTATGCTGGTGCCGTGCCTCGTAGCTCACGAGGGTCACCGCGTGCCGTCTTGGGCAGGTCGATGATGGCCCAGGCGCTCGCGCTCAACGTACGGGCCTCGTTGTGGATCATATGGAAATGCCGCCGGACTCGCGGGCCCGGAGCCGTAGCACATGCAACCGGCCGGCGCGAGTTCGCCCCGGATGGCGTGACGCGACGCGGAGGCGACCCCTAGCCGATGCCCCTGTGATAGGGCAGGGGCAGGTCCGACAGGGGTGCCTCCCGGAACGTCTTACAAGGGACTTCTCGAAGGGGATCGAGAGTCCGGGTCCGATGAGACGGCGAGCTTTGGTTCCCTTCGGGGGGAGCGGGATCGCAAACGGCCGCCCGCCCAGGCGCTCGACCGTGTCGAACGAGCGGCAAGGGGACCGCGGGCCCGTTGAAAGCATCAGCCTCGGCAGGGCTTCTAGCGCGTCTTGTGCCGCCGACCGGATGATGTGCACCCGTGCCTACTCGCCGATCGAGAGGGACGCGAAGTCGAAGCAATCAGAGCGCCTCGGTGTGGGAAGAC
Source organism: Candidatus Methylomirabilota bacterium (assembly GCA_046723845.1). Taxonomy (GTDB): domain Bacteria; phylum Methylomirabilota; class Methylomirabilia; order Rokubacteriales; family CSP1-6; genus AR37. The sequence goes on from JBKOVG010000027.1 coordinate 12,238, forward strand.
CAGAGCGTCCGCGTCAGCCATGCTCGCCCGGCGGCAACGGACGGCTCCAGGGGCGCTCCCCGGCCTCTGGTGCGCGCGCGAGCCGGTAGGCCAGGCCAAGGAGGCCTCCAGGGGCGAGAACGGTGACCAAGATGAGCAGCGTGCCCAGGGTGAAGCTCCAGTACTCGGTTACGCGCAACGCGATCTCCCGGAGAAGCACCAGCGCCCCGGCACCTACCACTGGCCCCCAGAAGTAGCCGGACCCGCCCAGCACCACCGCGAGAACGAGCTTGGCGGAGAAGATCCAGTTGAGCTGCTCTGGCGTCACCTGCCGGTCGAGCAGCCCGGTCAGGCCCCCACCCAAGCCCGCGAGACCGCCCGAAATCACGAAGGCATACCACCGATAGCGGGTCACGCGGACGCCGACGAGTGCGGCACGGGTCGGGTTCTCACGGATCGCTCGCAGGGCCAGGCCGAAAGGCGAGCGGACGAGACGGCGCAGAAGCCACGCGGCCAGCGCGAAGAACACGACGACCACGTAGAACATCACCGACGGGAACGCATCAGGCGTGGGGATCCGCCCTCCAATGGCGAGCCGGGGGATATACAGCCCTCCCCCGTAAAGCAGGTACAGACCAGGAGCCACGCCGCCGATGGCGCGGAACACGATTCCCGAGATGAAGACCGAATACACGATCTGGGTCGTGGCGAGGGTCAGGATGGTGAACTGTATCCGATCGGCACGGACACACAGCGCGCCCGCGAGGGCGGCCCCTCCCGCCGCCGCCACCACACCGGCCAGGAGATAGGCCTCCATCGAATCCATATCGAATAGTGTGACGAGGAACCCGCCGGCGTAGGCGCTCAGGCCGAAATAAGCGGCGTGTCCGAAGGACACGAGCCCGGTCGTGCCCAGGAGCAGGTTGAGAGCGAGGCAGGCGATGCCGAGGGCTAGAGACGTCGAGAGGAGAAGAAGGTAATACGTGGGGAGGAGCGCGGGGAGCACAAGGATGAGTCCGACCACCGCGGCGCCCAAGAGGGCCACCTTCCTGAAGCTCACCCGTTGCCTGCCCGTCTCAGCGCCAGCAAAGACGGGGCAGCAGGTCGGCGGCGCCACGAGGGGATATCGTATGCAGCGTGCTCGCGCCTCGGATCAACCGCCCGAACGGGTTGCGAAGACGCCCACCGTACGCCCCCTGTCGAACATGAGAACCCGATAAGGCTCGCTCGGTGAGCCCTGCGCCTCCATGCCCGGGGAGCCGGCCGGCATCCCCGGCACGGCCAGGCCGAGGATCTTCGGACGCTCGCGGAGAAGCCGGCTGATCACATCAGCGGGGACGTGGCCCTCGATCACGTACCCCGCGACGGCCGCATCCAGCGTGCCGAGACGCCAGTGCAGGAACGCGCCCGCCGCGGCCGCGACACCCACCACGACCAGCGAGGCGACGATCGCGTCACGAGGAGCGAACCCGCCCGCGTACACGAGGGCAGGCACGGTCAGGATCGACCCGCCGCCACCCACGAGCCCCAGCGATGCACCGATGAGGAGCGCCAGCGCGATGGTGACGGCGCTCATCGCTTCGGCGGGCCGATCGGTGCCGCGCACGTTCCCACAGCGTCTTCCGCCACGGGCGCGGCGCACGTCCCGGCCCCCACGGACGCCGCACACGTTCCGGCTCCTTCCGCACCCCCGCGGTTGTAGGGCAGCTTGCCGAGCAGCATGGCCATGCCGCATCGGTCGGTAACGCCCGCGTAGACGAGACCCGCGCCCACGAATGCCGGCACGAGGCCGAACCACGGGCTGACCGCGACCGCGAGCACGCCACCGGCGCTTGCGAGCGCCCCCGCGGCGATCCGGACCTGCCGTTCGAGGCTCATGTGGGCCTTGCCTTCGACGACTGGGTGGCCCGCCTCCTGCCAGGCGACGATGCCCCCTTCGAGCACCCGCGTGCGAAATCCGGTCAGTTCCGCGGCAGCCAGGCGGGCGCGCGAGCCCGTCCGGCAGACGAGCACCACCTCGCGATCGCGCGGGAGCTCGTCCCGATGTTTGGCAAGCTGGTCGAGCGGCACCAGGAGGCTGGGCTCGAGATGCACCGCCCGGTACTCGGCGGGCAGGCGCACATCCACCACGAGTGGTGCTGCCGCTCCGCGGAGACCAGCAGCGAGCTCCTCGACGGTGACACGAGGCGAAGACCGGACGCCTCGGATGTTGGCGGCCACGATGGCATCCATGTTCGCCGGCTTCGGCTGCCGGCCGGCGCGCAGGGCAGCGACGAACCGATCGCGCTCGGTGAGGCGCAGCAGGGCATTGGTGTCCCGCTCCTGGGCCAGGGTGGAGTGCGTACGTCCGGTGTAGTCGTGGCCGGGGTAGACCGTGACCTCGCCCGGCAACGCCGCGAAGCGCCGGTGGAGGGTCTCGTACAGCGCCTCCGGGCTGCCATTCTGAAAGTCCGTGCGTCCGGCCCCGCCCACGAGCAGAGCGTCACCAGTCAGCAGGGCACCGTCGACGCGCAGGCTCACCGAGTCGTCCGTGTGCCCGGGGCTTGCGAGCACCTCGATCTCGTGACCGCCCACGGAAAGATGATCGCCGTCACGCAGCCGGCCGGTCGCGACGTCGGAGGTCGCCGGCGCCGAGAGGAAGACCTCGGCACCGGTACGCGCGCGGAGCTCCGCGGCGCCGGAGAGGTGATCGGCATGCGTGTGGGTCTCGATCATGAAGCGCAGGCGTAGCCCGCGCTCGTCCAGCTCCCGCAGGTAGTCCGCGACGCGGTCCGCCCGCGGGTCGACGAGCGCGGCCTCACGTGCATCAGCATCCGCGATGAGATACGCGAAGCAGTTCTCGGCGCGCATCTGGTGCAGGACGAGGGAATGTGTCGTTGTGTTCGACATGACCGTCTCCTTCTCGTCGCTACTCTGGGCACGATCGCCGACGGGTTGATCACGGATGTCCCGGCATTCCGTGCATCATGCCGCCTCACGGGCTGATCCTCGCAGCAGCGTCGTCGACTCGACACGGCCGTCAGGAAACCGCGGCCCCCGAGAACACCGTCCGCGGGGGCCGCGGAACTGACGGCTGTGCTCAGCCGCGCCGCCAGGGGCCGCCGTACGGCATCACGGCGCCCCACGGGTTGACGTGAAGGGTGCGGATCTCACCCTGCGGACCCTTCAACTCGACCGAGTACATCGCCATGCCCATCCCGGTGAAGGGGAGAACCTTCTCCACCGTGAACCCCTTCAGGTATTTGTCCGCGTACTGCTGCGCCTCCTGCTTGGCTTGGTCTTCCGTGACGGCCGCGCTAGCGACTCCTGGGCTCGAGCCGGCGCCGTAACCCATCGCACACCCATAGCCGCCCATCATCCCTGGACCCGTCTGGCCTGGCCCCATCTGGCCTGGACCCGTCTGGCCTGGCCCCATCTGGCCTGGACCCGTCTGGCTTGGCCCCATCTGGCCTGGACCCGTCTGGCCTGGCCCCATCTGGCCTGGACCCATCTGGCCTGGCCCCATCTGGCC
>JBKOVG010000445.1:0-5434 GCA_046723845.1 Candidatus Methylomirabilota bacterium
GAGCGTGCCGACGCCCTCTTCGTCTTGTCGAATCCGCTGCTCAATCGTGACCGGAAGCGCATCATCGCCCTTGCGGCTCGACACCGCCTGCCAGCCTTCTACGAGTGGCGGGAATCCGCCGAGGAAGGGGGGCTCCTAGCCTACGGGGCCAACATCCGCGACCTCAACCGGCGTGTCGTCGCGTTGGTCGATAAACTACTCAAAGGCGCCAAGGCCGGGGATTTACCGGTGGAGCAGCCGATGTCCTTCGAACTCGTCATCAACATGAAGACCGCGAAGGCCCTCGGCCTCGCGATCCCGCCGTCGCTGCTCGCGCGAGCGGATTACATCGTGGAGTGATGGCCCCCGCGGGCGTCGGCGCTCCGAACCCTAACTCTGACATGCAGCCGACGCGCTTCGCGCGCAGCTGATGCCTCGCGTTAGACGGCACTAGTTGCTGGTAGCGGCTGGGAGGGGACTGTGTCGCTGGCGATGACGAAGCAGGAACGCGAGAGGTTTCTGGCTGACCTCCACGTGGGAATCATCAGTATTCCCGAAGAAGGGCGGGGACCGCTCAGCGTGCCGATCTGGTATTCGTACGAACCGGGCGGCGAGCTACGAGTCGTAACGGCCACGACTTCGCGGAAAGCGCGGCTCCTCCAGCGTGCTGGAAGATTCAGCTTATGTGCACAGGCGGAGACATGGCCGTACAAGTACGTGAGTGTCGAGGGGCCGGTCGTCGCCATCGAGCCGGCAGATCTCGAGCGCGACCGTCGGCCCCTCGCTCACCGTTACTTTGGCGCGCGAAGAGGCGACCGATACATCGAGAAGACACGAGGAGAACCGGGCCACGTTGGGAACGTGCTTGTTCGCATGCTGCCGGAACGATGGCTGACAGTGGACTACGCGAAGGCATCCGGTTCGTTATGACGGTCCGTCTAACGAGTCGCTTCAGCAGGCCGGGGCTTGCGCTGCTCGCCCCGGCTGCTGAGCGCCGCCGTTCGATGTCACACAGGCCGCGGCGGCTAGGATCGGGTTACGCACCGAATACCGATTATCAGGAGCGGAGATGACATGAACCGGAGACTTGCTTGTTTGATCATCGGCTGTGTATTGCTTTCCAGCTGTGGAACGGCTTCGGTGCGGCGCGCGACGCCGCAATCAGAGGATCCGTCTCGGTTCACTTACGCCCGTCTGTATTGCACGCGGGATAACGGGTCGCACTTCGAGACCGTCACCGTCGATCTCGCCAAGGTCGATGCGGCACCGCTTGCGCCGCCAATGTTTGTCAAGGGATATTCGGCTTCCCGCACGGCCTTGGCAGGGTTCGATCCGCGCTGGGGTGCGCAGGACCTGCAAGCTCGCAAGTTTCACCCGGCGCTCTCGGCTCAGTTCGCTGTCTACCTTCAGGGAGTCATGTCAATAACCACGACGAACGGTGAGACTCGGCACTTCGGACCTGGTGACGTGCTGCGAGTGGAAGACGCAGCCCCCTGCAATGGGCACATCAGTGTTGTCTGCGACAAAACGTCGTTCACAATGATTTCGAGATGACGGTGTTGTGTCGGGCCGGTGGGTCGTAGTGACGTCGAACTGTCCGCTGTAGCGGACAGTCTCGCGCCTGCCCATGGCGGGCCATGGGCCCGGCATCAGTGGACAGACGACAGTAGAGTCTGAGGTAAGAAGAGGATGACGATGAAATAATGGGCGCTGCCATTGTTGGACGATCCGGTGGAGGAAACAATGAGACTCACGGACAAGGTCGGAATCGTCGTCGGTGCTGGGCAAACACCGGGGGAGACCATTGGCAACGGTCGCGCCGCGGCCCTTCTCTTTGCGCGGGAAGGCGCGAAGGTGCTGCTCGTCGATCGCAACGTCGCGTCCGCGCAGGAAACGGCGGCCTTGATCACCAAAGAAGGCGGCACGTCACAGTGCCTCGCTGGCGACTGGACCCGCGCGAGCGAGTGCAAGGGCTACGCAAACGCTTGCGTCGACGCTTGGGGCCGGATCGATTTCTTGCACAACAACGTCGGCATCGGCGGCGGCGATGCCAGCCCTGACGAATTGACCGAGGAGGCGTTCGACCGTATCCTGCGGGTCAACCTGAAGGGTTGCCTCCTCTCATGTCAGGCTGTGCTGCCCTTTATGAGGCAGCAGCGGTCCGGCAGCATCGTCAACATCTCCTCGATCGCGGCCGTCGTGTATGCAGCGCCGCTGACTGCCTACAAGATCTCGAAGATGGGCATCAACGCGCTGGGGCAGTCGCTCGCCCTGAGCAACGCCAAGCACGGCATCCGGGTGAACACGATCATGCCGGGGCTGATGGACACGCCCATGGCGATCGAAGGGATATCGCGCGAACGCAACATCTCGAAAGAGGAGCTGCGGGCGGCTCGCGATAAACAAGTCCCGCTGCGTGGCAAGATGGGCACCGGCTGGGACGTAGCCTACGCGAGCCTCTTCCTGCATTCGGATGAGGCACAGTTCATAACCGGCGTTGTCCTCCCGGTCGATGGCGGGCAAAGCGTGAGAATCGGCTAGCTGGGCACCATCGACGCCAAAGATGACACGTGTGCCTGTGCCGTCATCGTGTTCTGGCCCGTGCAGTGCGCGGGAATGATGTAGCTCAATGGAGCTCGATTTGACGGTCCGTCAGTCACTCTTGCCCACAGCGGACGAGGTGATCAATCAGCTGGTGAAGAAAGATAGGACGTCGAACTTCGCGCTGCAGTGGCCCGGGGCTCGCGTTGCTCGCCCCGTCCGCTGAGCGTCGCGTTATACCGAAGCGAGTCAGTCACGGCGAATGCGAGAGGGGAGGTTCTCATGACGACGCACACCCGGCTGTCCAGTTCCATCGTCGCTCTGGGCTTCCTGTTGATCCTGCCGCATGCCGCGGCAGCACAGGCTCTGACGACGCAGCTCAATGGTGTATGGAAGTTGACGAGCCTCGTTCTGAGGGAACTCGACACGGGGGCGACCAGGAACACGTTCGGAGAGAAGCCAGTCGGTTATGCGGTCTTCACTCGCGGCGGCCACTTCACATGGGGTTGGGTCAGCGACGGCCGCAAGGCTCCGGCTGGGCCGGTGCCGACCGATGCCGAACGGGTCGTCCTGTACAACACCTTGGCCTTCGGCAGCGGGTCGTACCGCGTGGAAGGCAACACGGTGTCCCTCCGCTACGACTCGTCGTGGAACCAGTCCTGGACTGGAGCCGAACGGAAGGCCGAGATGCAGGTTTCCGGCAAGACGCTCACCTGGAAGTCGCCGCCGTTCAAATCCCTGGATGGTAAGGACGTGATCGCGATCACGACCCTGGAGCGAATGGAGTAGGGCCGAGTCGGCGTTCTCCTGGAATCAGCCGAGCCCGAAGATACGGGGACTCTATGGCGGGCAGAAAGGGGGAACCCGCCACCGGGCGGGGGCGATCTAGGTGGGAAGGCCGGGAACTGCTGAGAACGGACGTTCCGTCAGCCCGGCCCTTTGTCTTGTCTACGCCCTACGGTCAGAGTGCTTGGCGACGGTATAACTTCGCAGTCGAGTGGCCGCGCTTCGCGCGCCGCTCACCGCGGCGTTAGACGGTCCACAATCATTTCTTTGTGAATGTCGGTCTCGACCCGGTGTGGGCGCGTAGAATCGCGTGCTTCCCTCGCGCCCACAGGCCGGGTTTTTGACAACGACCTAGCTCCCGCGGGCACATCACGCCAATCCCTCCGCCTCCGCCTGCTCCAGCCAGTACCGCATGTCCATCTCGCGGTACATCGTCGCCGCGGTGGCGAGGTGGTCGCAGGCCTGCTCTCTCTTGTCCGTCCGCCGGTAGAGCTTGCTGAGGCCAAGGTGGCAGTGGGCAACGAGGGGACGCATGCCCTGCGGCTCGGCGAGGGCCAATGCCTGGCGGTAGTGGGCTTTACCGCGCCCCGCATCGAACCCGTCGGGATGGGTCGCGACGTCGCCGAGCAGGTGCAGCGCATAGGCCGCGAATCCCGCGCGAGACGGAGAGCTTTCGAGCGCGTGCTCAGCCAGGCGTTGAGCCTTGTCGATTTGCCCGAGAAGCAAGGAGGCGCGACCCAGTGCGTGGTAGTCCCACCCAAGTGTGCCGCGGTGTCCCGTCGCAGCCTGCGATGTGAGGAGCTGCTCTCCATTCGAGAGCTGACTCACCGCCCGGCCTACCTCACCGAGTTGTGCCAGCGCCCAGGCGGACCAGGCGGCGGCATACGCACGATGGCGGGCGAAGTCCCCCCTTCGAGCTGCCTCGATCCACCTCTCGATCGCTGCCCCTGCCTTTGCCCAGTCGCCCATGAGGAGGTGGAGCGCGCTCACGGCATAGTAAGCGGAGCAGAGGGCGAACGCGTACTGCGTCGACTCGGCGAGCCGGCTCATCTCGATTGCCTGGTCGACCGCCTCGGCAAATCGACCAAGATGGCTGAGGCCGAGGACCAGCCACGCGCGGTCGTAGACCGATGCCGGCGCGTCGACTCCAGTGAAGTAATCGTGGGCCCGGTGAGCCGGCAACCCCGCCAGATTGCGCGAGACCACCTGAACCGTCCGCTCGTACTCCCCGCGGTGGTAGTGTGCCTGGGCGAGATAGGTCGTGGCGAGGAATTGAAGCTCCATGTCCCCGAGCGCCGCTGCAATCCCCGACGCGCGGGTGCCGAACGCGAGCGCCGCATCGAGTTCGCCGAGCCACGAGTGGACGTTCGTCAAGAAGGCACACACCAGAGCCCGCCGGCGGTCATCGCCCAACCGCTCGGCGAAGGCATCGGCCTCGCGTAGCCGCTCCCGGAGGGCCCTGATCTCGGCGAGTCGAGCCAGCGCTGTCCGCAGCTCCAGGCGGATGTCGAACGCATCCTCCAGTGTCTCGCGACTCTGCGGGAGATGCGCGAGCGCCGTGAGAGCGCGCTCGAGGCATGTAGCCGCTTCCCGATTGGCGGAGCGTTCGATGGCCCTGACGCCGGCTCTGCGGAGGTGGACGACGGCCTGGTCCCAGACCTCGCCCTCGGCGTAGTGAAGTCCGAGCGCGAGGCGGTGCGGTTCCAAGTCCCTCGCGTGAAGGGCCGCGAGGGCCTCCGCTACGCGGCGGTGGAGCGCCTTTCGGCGCGAGCCAAGGATCCGGCTGTAGGCCACCTCGCGAACCCGATCGTCAGTGAAGTCGAGGCGCTCGCCTACGTTGTGCAGCACGCGCCGGCGGGTCAGCTCCTCCACCCCCCGCGCCACCTCGTCCTCGCCGAGACCGGAGACGTGCTGCAGAAGAGCGAACTCAAACTCGCGCCCGACGACGGACGCCAGCGCTGCCAGCTCGCGATGCTGCTCGTCGAGGCGGTCGAGCCGGCGGCCGATGATGTCCCGGACGCGCGCTGGCAGGGACAGCACCTCGGGCCCGGGCGAGAGCGCTTCTTGCGCTGCTGCCCGCATCGCCTCGATCACGATGAAGGGATTCCCTCCGCTGGCATGCCAGACC
>JBKOVG010000426.1:0-13091 GCA_046723845.1 Candidatus Methylomirabilota bacterium
CGCTCCAGCTGCGTCACCCACTCGCCTGAATCGCAGCCCTCCGGGCTGCGCACAGGACGAGGGGGTCCCACTCCGCCGGAGCGCTCCCCCGCCCCCGACGCCACCCGCCCCTATCGCACGGGGGCACTCGCGAATAATCCAGGCTAGTCCGAGCCGCTACGACAGACTGTTCCGCTTTCGAGCGCGGGCTTCGCCCGCGCCATCCGCTTCTAGGGGGAGGTTCGGAAGGGGGGCGAAAGCCCCTCCGAGTATCAATAGGGCCGAGTCTCGCGTCCCATCAGCTCGCGCGCCACGATGGTCTTCATCACCTCGGCGGTGCCGTCACCGATCTCGAGGCCGATGACGTCGCGCATGCGCTGCTCGAAGGGCAGCTCGTCCGTGTAGCCGTAGTGGCCGTGGAAGAGCAGACACTGGTGAATGGTCTCCACCGCGAGCTTGGGTCCCCACCACTTGGTCATGGCGGATTCCTTGCTGTAGGGGCGGCCCTGATCAGCGAGCCAGAGGGCGCGATGGCAGAGCCCGCGGCAGGCGTCGATCTGCGTGGCCATCTCCGCGATGCGGAAGGAGATGCCCTCGAAGGTGGCGAGCGGCTTGCCGAAGGCGCGGCGCTCCTTCACGTAGACCATCGTCTCTTCCAGAGAGACCTGGGCGACGCCGAGCGATGCCAGCGCGATGCCCACGCGGTTGTAGTCGAAGCCGCGCATCACTTGGTAGAAGCCCTGCCCCTCGTCACCCAGGCGGTGGGAGACGGGCACCCGCACGTGATCGAAGGAGAGCACGGCCCGTCCTACGGCGTGCGAGCCCATGTCGCGCAGGCGGCTGCGGGACACGCCGGGCAGGTCGAGCGGCACGAGGAGGGCGGTCACGCCTCGGGCCCCGCTCGTCGAGCCGGTGCGCGCGAAGAGCACCGCCGACTGCGCGGCCATGGCCAGGCTGATGCCGGACTTCTCTCCCGTGATCACGTAGCTGTCGCCGTCGCGCTCGGCCCGGCAGGACAGGTGGGCGGCGTCGGAACCCGCGCCAGGCTCGGTGAGGGCGAGGGCGATGAGCTCTTCGCCGCGCGCGGTGGGCGGCAGCCACCGCCGCTTCACCTCCTCCGTGCCGTTCGCTCCCACGATCTCGCCGGCCAGCCCCGCCAGCTGAATGCCGTACGTGCAGCTGAAGTCCCCGCGCGCCACTTCCTCCATGGCGAGGCCGAAGGTCATGAAGTCCGCGTCCTGGCCGCCGTAGGCCACGGGGATGCGCAGCCCGAGCAGCCCCAGCTCGCCCATCTGCTTCCAGGCCGACCACGGAAAGTCGCCCGTCCGGTCCCACTCTCGCGAGCGCGGCGCCAACTCCTTGCGGGCGAAAGCGCGAAGCGTCTTGACCAGCTCCTCCTGCTCGGGGCTCAGACCGAAATCCATCGAGTCCTCGGCTTACGGCGCGTTGAACACGGGCTTGCGCTTCTCGGCGAAGGCGCGCAGCCCCTCCGCCGCCTCGCTCGAGCGCATGTGGGCGGCCACCATCGACAGCTCCAGCTCGAGCCCGCTCGTGAGGTCGGCATCGAAGGCGCGGTTCACCAGCGCCTTGACAGTGCGGGCGGCGGAGCCGCTCCCCGCCGCGATGGCGCCGGCTACCTCCTCCACCACGGCGCCCAGCGTGCCCGTGGGGGCGACGCGATTGACCAGCCCCCACTCGAGAGCTTGGGCGGCGCTGACCCAGCCCCCCAGCAGCATCATCTCCTTCGCGCGCCGTGCGCCGATCAGCCGGGGCAAACGCTGGCTACCTCCACCTCCAGCGACGAGACCGAAGTTCGCGTGCTGGTCGCCGAGTCTCGCCGCCTCGTCGGCGATCACGAGATCCGAGACCAGGGTCAGCTCGAGCCCGCCCGCCAGGGCCAGCCCCTGCACCCCGGCGATCACCGGCACGGGCAGCGCCTCCACGCGGTTGAAGACGCGATGCCAGAGGCGCATGAAGGACGACCACTTCACGGGATCGGGCGAGAGCTCGCGCACCGCTTTGAGGTCCGCGCCCGCGCAGAACGCGCGGCCCGCTGCGGTCAACGTCACCGCGCGCACGGAGGAATCGCCCTCCACCGCCCCGCAGGCGCGGTCGAGATCCTCGAGCAGGGCGGGGCTGATTGCATTGAGCTGATCCGGCCGGTTGAGGACGACTCGCGCGACGCCGTCCTTGGCCGAGTAGGTGACCGTGCCGTGTTCCATGGGCTCTCCTGTGGCCGGAGCACTCAGCCCCGGCGCTGGGTCACATCATGGTATACCCGCCGCTCACGGACAGAGTCTGGCCCGTGATGAAGCCGGCGGCGTCGGAAGCGAGGAAGAGCACCGCGCCCGTCACGTCCTCCGGCTTGCCGATGCGGCGAAGCGGATAGGCCTTGGCGATGCGCGCCTGCATCTCCGGCGTGCCCCACGCGCGATTGACCTCGGCTGCCCACATGGAGAGACCGCCGAACTCCTCCTCGGAGCTCGGCATGGTCATGCCGGGGCACACCACGTTGAGGCGGATGCCGTGGCGGCCCACCTCGCGCGCCAAGCTCTTGGTCAGGGCGATCACGCCGGCCTTGCAGGCCCCGTACACCGCCTCGCGGAACTCGCCCATGCGCCCGGCATCCGAGCCCATGCTCACGATGGCCCCGCTCTTGCGCGCGATCATGCCGTCGAGCACCGCGCGGGTGCAGTTGATCATGCCCCAGAGGTTGAGCTGGACCTCCTTCTCCCACTCCGCGCGCTCCTTCTCCACGAAGAGCCGGTCGAGCGTCCAGCCCACGTTGTTGACGAGGACGTCCACGCGTCCCGTGCGCGCCTCGACCTCGCGCACGGTGGCCTGGACGGACTCCCACTTGGTCACATCGGTGGCCGCCACCTGCACCGAGGCCGCCCCGGCCTTCCGCGCCTCGGCCGCTGTCTTCTCGCCCTGGCCCGTGTCGATCTCCGCGATGGTGACGTGCGCGCCCTCGCGGGCGAAGGCGAGCGAAATGGCCCGCCCGATGTTCGACCCGCCGCCCGTGACGATGACGCTCTTGCCCTTCAAGTTCAGCTCCATGCGTTGGGCCCTCGCTGTGCCGGATGTCGGCGGCGGGACGGCGTCACCATGCCGTCGTCTGGCCGCCGTCGAGATAGATGGTCTGCCCGGTGAGGAAGTCCGCGGCCGATGAAGCCATGTACACGGCCAGCGCGGCCGCTTCCGTCGGCTCGCCGATGCGCCGCGCCGGGATCTTGGAGAGGAAGCGCTCGCGCGTCTTCGGATCGGCCATGGCCGCGCGCGGGATGTCCGTGTTCATGTAGCCGGGTGCGAGGCAGTTCACCTGGATGCCGTAACGGGCCCACTCTGCGGCGAGGCTTCGTGTCAGCCCCTCCACCGCGGCCTTGCTCGCGCAGTAGGCCGCGTAGCGCGGCACGCCGAGCACGCCGTACATGGAGCCGACGTTGATGATCTTGCCGCGCTTGCGGTCGATCATGCCGGGCGCCACCGCCCGCGCGCAGCGGAACATCGAGGTGAGGTTGGTCACGAGCACCTCGTCCCACTCCTCGTCGGTCACCTCCAGCGATGGCTTGTCGAGCGTCACCCCCGCGTTGTTGACGAGGATGTCGATGGGGCCGAGCGTGCGCTCCGCCTCCGTCATCGCGGCGCGGATCCCCTCGGCGCTCGTCACGTCCAGTGGGATGGCCCGCGCGCGGCCGCCCGCGGCCTCGATAGCGGCCGACGCCGACGCGATCTCCTCCCTCGCGCGAGCGGCGCAGGCGACGGCCGCGCCCGCTTCGGCGAGGGCGAGGGCGATGGCACGGCCGAGGCCGCGGCTGGCGCCGGTGACGAAGGCACTGCGACCCTCGAGGGAGAAGAGGCGCTCCGTGGCCCAGCCCCCCTCACCCTGGCCTCTCCCCCGGCGGGGGAGAGGCGGCGATGCGCTCGGCCACGAGCTGGCGGAGCCGGTACTTCTGGATCTTGCCGCTCGGGGTCATGGGGAACTCGGACACGATCTCGAGGCGCTCGGGAAACTTGTGGCGCGCGAGCTGCTGACCTTCCAGATAGGTGGTGATCTCGCCCAGGGTGAGCGACTCGCCCTCGCGCGGGATGACCACGGCGCAGCAGCGCTCCACGAGCCGCGGGTCGGCCATGGCCACGATGGCCACGCCCGCGATCTTGGGATGCGCGTAGAGGAGATTCTCCACCTCGACCACAGGGATGTTCTCCCCACCCCGGATGATGATGTCCTTTGAGCGCCCGGTGATCGAGACGTAGCCGTCGCCGTCGAGGACGGCCCGATCGCCCGTCCGGAACCAGCCGTCCTTCGTGTGGCCGTCGGCGGTGAACTGCGGACGCTTGTAGTAGCCGACGAACTGGAAGGGACCGCGGACGAGCAGATCGCCCTCCACCCCCTCGGCAACCGGCGCCCCGTCGCCGTCCACCACCGACAGCTCCATGCCTCGCAGCGGCGCGCCGTCCGTGCCGAAAACCTTCTCCTCCGGATCGTCGAGCCCGTTGCACGTCACGAGCCCGTTCTCCGTCATGCCCCAGCCCGCCGAGATCACGCAGCGGAGCCGCTCGCGTGCGTCCTTCACGAGCTGGCGCGGGATGGGGGCCCCCGCGGAGAGGAAGACGCGCAGCGAGCCGAGATCGGCGCCCGTCTCCACGTAGGTGAGATCGCGCAGGAAGGGTGTCGCCCCCATGGTGAAGGTGACGCCCTCGGCCTCTATAAGACCCGCCGCCGCCTGCGCGTTCCAGATGTCCATCCACGCCACGGTAGCGCCCAGGAGCATGGCGAGACAGTAGCTGTAGAGATAGCCCGTCTGGTGACCGAGGGTGGAGGCCATGAGGAGCACGTCGCGCTCGGTGAAGTCGAGGCGCTCGATGAGGGGATAGAGCGTGGCCAGGACGGTGTTGGGCGTGTGCATCACGCCCTTGGGCTCTCCCGTGGTGCCGGAGGTGAAGATCACCTCGTGCACGACGTTGGGATCGCCGCCTGGCAGCGAGCGCCGGCCCGGCTTGTCCTCCCAGGCGACGTCGGTCAGCGTGGAGAAGCTCGCCATGCCGGTCGGCGCTTCGCCGCGTGCCACGAACACACGCTCGAGCCGCGGGAGACCCGGCATGAGCTGGGTCGCCATCTCGCGATAGTCGAAGCCGCGAAAGGTCGCGGGGATCACGAGGGCATGCGATTCGAGGAGGCCCAGCATGAAGCGCAGCTCGCTCGCGCGATAGGTCGGGGGGATGGGATTCACCACCGCGCCCAGCCGGGCGGCGGCGAGCAGCACGAGGGCGAACTCGCTCCAGTTGGGAAGATGGCAGGAGACCACGCTCCCGCGCTCGACACCGTGCGCGCGCAGCCCATGCGCCACGCGCTCCACGGCCCGGGCGAGGGCGGCCCACGTGTAGCGTCCCTGCCCATCGACCACCGCGACCTTGTCGGATCGCGTCGTCGCCCAGCGATCCAGATAGGCGTCGAGGTGCTCGTTGCGCCAGAATCCCGCCGCCGTGCAATCACGAATGCGCGTATCGACGAGACTGGCGTCCATGCCGGGTCGGATCTCCAGGGATCGCGGATTTGGCTTCGGTCCAGCGCGGGCGAAGCTTACCACGGCGGCGCTGCGTGACCGGAGGCTTAGGAGCGGGGAGCCGAGCCCATCCCTTCTCCGCCCGCGCCGTGGCGCATGCTGGAGCGATAGTCGGGGCACCGGACGTGGCTCGACGAGTCACAGAGATTCAGGAAGGTCTCCCTTGCCGGCACCCTCACCAGCTGGTCGGACCGGCGGCAGTAGGCAGACACTGGATACATCCAGAGTTGGTCGGCCATCACAGGCACCAGGAACGGGCATCGCTTGGGCGAGTACATGTGGTCCTCCGCAGAGCGTCGACGGCCGGCGGACCGCTCGACTAGGTCAACCGATGCTGATTCGCCCAGGCCACCGCCTCGAGCCGGCTGTGCACGTTGAGCTTCGTGAAGATGTTCTGCGCATGGTTGCGTATCGTGGCAGGGCTGACGTGGAGGCGCTCGGCCAGCGTTTTCGTGTTCGCGCCGGACGCCATGAGCCGGAGAATCTCCACCTCCCGCCGCGTGAGGGGCGACGGGTCGTTGCCATTGGGGGATGGGGCCGGGGTGAGGCTCTCCCTGACCAGCTGGAGGAGATTCTGGGTCGACGTCACGTCGCGGAACAGGTGCACCGTCATGGCGCGCCCGCCGTCCACCGACGGCACGTCGAGGATGCTGATGTCGAGCCAGACGGGCTTCCCCGCCTTGGTCTGCGTCTCCATCTCGAAATGCTGCACGGCTTCTCCCTGCCTCACCAGGCTCATGACATGGCAGCCCTGATAGCAGAGGCGGTTGCCATCCCGGTCGACCCCCTTGAGCACGTCACAGCACGGCTTCTCCACCACCTCTCTCGCCGTCCACCCCAGGATGCGCTCGGCGGCCCGGTTCCAGAGGAACACTCGCCCCTCTGGCCCGACGGCGAAGGCTCCGTCACCAGCCGCGGCCAGCGCCTGCTCCAGGAACTTGGCCTCGGGCGCCTCCGTCCCGGGAGCCGTTCTGCCTCGCGCCATCTTCATGCGAGATGCCCCCATTGCGCTTCCCTCCAAGGAACAACGGCCACACGCGAACACCTCTCGCAAGTCGCGTGCCTTGGTGAGCATCGGGTGGCCGGTCGTCTTTTCAAAGGGTTACGGCCTGCAGAGGGAGGCGAGCCGGGGTGATGCTCGTGGCACCCGCGCCCCAGTGGGGCGCTGATCTCTCAGGGCCGGCCCCGGGGCATGCGCCGACGATGGCTTGCCCGCTCTGCACGATCCCGCCCTCCGGGCGGGCGCTGGGCGCCCACCCGGGTCGTACTACTCGAACGTGTACTTGAGGGTGGCGCCGATGATCTGGGCGGTGTAGTTCTGCCAGTTCTGGCCGAGGAAGACTGAACCGTTCGCGTTGGGGGTGAGAGAGGGGGTGAGGGCACCCGTCTGCCAGTTGTGGTTGGTGAACTGCTCGAAGACGTAGAAGAGCTTCCCGGCCAAGGCCTTGGTGAAGTTGTACTCGAGCGCCGCGTCGACGTGAGCCAGGCTGTCGTAGAAGGCGGGCCATCTCCACGGGACGTCGTTCGGTATGTTCGCAGCCGCACCGCAGACGGTGCTCCCCGTGCAATTCGGGTCGTACGTCTGGACGCGCCCGAGGGTCTGGGAATACGCCCCGCCGATCTTGAAGGACCACTTCTCGGGGACGATGACACCCTTCATCGACCAGTGGAAGGTCTCTGTGGTGTCGGTGCTGTTCGAGATCCAGTCCATGGAGGCGTCGTTTGGAGGATTGTTGCGATTGCGCTGCTTCTGGAAAAGCGACTCGTGCACGTAGCCCACAGAGAAAGCGATCCGGTCGGTCGGGGCCCAGTTGATGTCCATCCCTGCATTCCAGCCGACTACCTGCTGGAGACCGAGCAGGGACTTATTGTTCAGTGGCGCCGCCTGCTGCTGGAACAGGCCCGAGGAGATGTAGTCGATGTACTTGTAACTCGCCGACGGCGTGAAACTCAGCTTGTCGTTGGGTGTGACCTGGGTCATCAAGGTCACCACCTGCTGGTTCCGGTCCCCTTCGTTGAACTTCCGGGACGTCGTCAGCTGGCTGGCGCTCCCCGTGAAGGTCGGCGGCTGATTGATGTTTGCCTCGCCCCACGCGTTGGAGTTGTAGCCACTCCCCCTCCGGAAGCCGGCCGTGTAGCTCATCCGGGCGAGCAACCAGTCGGTAGGCGTGTAGTCGAAGGCGGCCTTGGCAAGCGCCTCGTCGCTCTCTGTCACCTCGTAGTCGTGCGACCGGTTCCAGCCCTCCCAGCCGAGACCGAGCGTCAAGGCCATGTTCGGGGTGAACTGGTAGCGGCCGGCCAAGTCGGCATTCTGCCGGAGAAAGCTGTATCGCCCCGCCCGCATCGGCTCCTGGCCGACCGTTTGCGTGATGGCGTTCTGGTCGTTGATGATGAACGCAGAGAAGACGGGCGTGTCGCTGTTGTCCATGTAGTCGTAGAGCCGGTACTTGAACGTGAAGGTGATGGGGGCCGCGAGGGGCCGGCTGGTCGCGTCGAGATTGAAGAGGAAGGTCTGCACGTTGCCGTTGAGGCTCGACTGGGGCAGCTGCAGGCTCGGGTTCGCGGCGACCAGGCCATTCGAGTACGTCTGCTGCTGGAAATCCTGGTTCTGGAGCCTCAGCTGGTAGGTGAAGTTGGCGTTGACGCGCGTGCGCATGGGCAGGTTGACGCCGCCCTGCAGGTTGAAGGTATGCGCCTGGTTATTGGGCGGCAGCGACGTGGTGCCGAACTGCCCGGAGACGCCCGGAGCCGCACACCCTCCAGCGATGGTCGTCACCCCGTTGCCATTGCACGGGTTGTCGGCCCGCACCCACGGGAAGTCGTTGACAAAATACGACAGGGTGTAGCCACCCTGAACCTGGAACATCTCCGTCACCCAGCTGCCGCGCGTCCTGAACTCGTAGATGGTCTGACTGATGGGCTGGACCAGCTCGAGGAAGTTGCCGCCGGGGCTCCCGAACGCCATCCCGAAGGGACGCTGGCCGTCCTTGAAGATGCGGGTGACCTCGGCGGAGAAGTCCGTGTTGGGGCTCGGCGAGAGCTTGAAGAAGAGGCGCCCCGTGTACCACTGCTGGCTGATCTGGCCGTCGCAGTCAGTGTTGTTCTTCGACGGCTGGCTGCAGCTCCATCCTTGACCATCGTTCCAGGCCGCGGCCGGCGGGCGCCCCCCCGGAGACCCTCGCACGATGAAGGTGTTGTCGCCGAAGACCTTGAGCAGGGTCTGGGAGTCCGTGGAGTAGACGTGACGCATCTGGTCCCAATCGAACCCCGTCTGCCACTGGCCCAGCCGCTCACCCAGCAGGTGGAACTCCTGGGTGTAGAAACCCCAGTCCTTGCCGGCCAGCTCGACCGAGTAGGCCTCGTCGGGCCTGAAGAGCCGGAGGCGGAGATTCTCGAGGAAGAGCCCCGATTGGTTATCGCTGCCAAGGCCCCGGATGTCGCGGTACTCCTCGAACTTGCCGTCGGCCAGACCAGGTGTGTGACCTCCATTGGGATTCTGGGGTAGCCCCTGGATGCCGGACTCCACCTCGCCCTCGAGGTTCCATCCGAAGAGCTGGGTCTTGGTCTGAGTCTGAGCCGAGGCCGCCCCGGCCCCGGCCAGGACCACGAGCGTCGCGAGGAAGACGCGTACCGTTCTGTATCGCATGGCGGCCTCCTAGCGTGTCAGCCTGAAGCCGGCGGGATGATTGGAGCCGTGGACGGCCACGTGGCAGTCATTGCACGACCGTCCCATCACGAATTTCTGCTGGGGTCCTATGGGGCCGTACGGCCTCACGGGGTGCTGAGCCTCGGTGTGACACTGCTGGCAGAGCCGTGGCTTGGCCAGCTTGAGCATCGCGTCATGGTTCGTCCCGTGCGGGTCGTGGCAGTTCGCACAGCTCTCGAGCACCGGCTGGTGATTCCAGAGGAAGGGTCCGCGCTTCTCCGCATGGCAGACGAAGCAGGTGTCGTTGAGCGAGTTCTCCTTGAGCAGCGCGGGTGTGACCGTGCCATGCGGATTGTGGCACGAGGTGCAGGTCATCTTGCCCTCGCGGACCGGCATGTGGGCGTTGCGCATGGTCTGGGCGCGCTTCTGGAGGTGGCAGGTCCCGCACGTCTCGATCTCGTTTTCCTTGGCCAGCTGATGCTTCGGCGAGATGTTCTCCATCAGCGTGTGGCAGTTGGTGCAGGCGACGTTGCGTGACTCGTGAGCGCTCCCGTTCCAGAAGATCCGGGCACCCTTGGTGTGGCAGGTGAGGCATATCGCGTTCCGCTTCTCGACCGGGGTGGGATCGTTCCGCGCGAACGTGATCAGCCCGCCCTTGCCCTTGCCGCCGCCCGCGTCCACGTGCGCCTTGCCGGGGCCGTGGCAGTTCTCGCAGGCGTTCTTCTCGCTGGCGTCGCGGGCCTGGAAGAGGAACAGGCGCCCCATCCGGGTCTTGGCGAACTTGTTGTACGCCTCCTCGTGACAACCCTTGCAGGTCTCGGCGCCGACGTAGTTACTGTCGGGCGGAGCGGGAGGAGCAGGTGGAGGGGCCGCCTGAGGCTGGGCGGGCTGCTGGGCGGGAGAGGAGAGGGGCAGGCCCAGGAGAAGGCCCGCCGAGAACACGGCCACCCCGGCGGCCGTCACCAGCAACCACTGCGGGTATGACCGCCAGCGCCGTGCACTCATCGCATGGCCTCACTGCCCTCCGAGGACAACGAGTTGAGCCGCCAGCCGCGCACCCTCGCGTGTCGCCCGCCACTATGAAGGGACAGGTCCGGCGACACCAATAGTTCGTTTGCATCATTTTGTCAAGAATTCTTGAACGGTCAGCGACGAACGGCTGGGATCTCGGATCGGGTCAGGCTGGCGAGGGCCTCGTCGGCCTTTCGGCGGCTCGTCTTGAGCAGGTCTTCGGCCGCCGAGGGATTGTGCACGCCTCGCGCCTTGCGCACGAGGTCGAGCGCCTCGCGGGCCTGGCGCGCCAGGGCGTCCGCCCCGGAGGTCTTACGCCCGGCACGCCGCTCGCGCCCCAGGGCCGATTCGGCCTGCTTGACGGCGGCTAGGGCGGCGGCGGACTCCTTGTCGAGACCGGTCGTCCACTCGCTGAGGAAGCTCGAATAGGAGGCGTCGTGGCAGCCCACGCACTTCTCCCCCACGGCCTGCCGCGAGTGCTTGCGGGACCAGTCGTGGCAGCCCGTGCAGCCGACCGCGCTCGCCATGGCGTTGGGCTCGACCTTGGCGAGATCCGTCTTGATCTGCCCCCGGTAGAAGGCGCTCTGGGCAGTGTGACAGGACTCGCAGCGCTCGTTCTGTGCGCTGTGATGGCACGAGGCGCAGGTCGTGGGCGTGGCGGTCACCGCCTTGTGCACCTCGGCGGAGTGGCAGGCCGTGCAGGTCGCACCGAACTCCGTCACGTGCCGGACGTGAGGGAGCTTCTGCTTCCCGAACGTGACCGTCTCGAGCTGCTTCACCTTGGCCGTCTCGTGGCAAAGGACCGCGCAGTACCCGCCGCGCACGAGGACGTCGTCGCCCTTGGCGGGTGGCTTGCCCAGGAGGGTCAGGGCCTCGTCGGCCCAGCCATTGGAGGTCTTCAGCAGGTCGGCGGCATAGAAAACGTTGTGGATTCCCTTGCCCAGGGCGACGAACTGGACATTGAATGTAGCGTCGTCCGTCAGCTTCCGGGCCCTCGCTGTCTTGGCCGTCTGCTGGCTGCCGAGAGCCGAGCGCAGCGCCGCCAGCTTCGGCTCCACGATCGCGCGCATCTTGCCGAGCACCTCCGTCCACCTCTGGAGCATGCCCCGGTACTTCTCTCCGTGACAGCCCACGCAGGCCTGCTCGCTCGGCCGGAAGGTCTGGCCTACCAGGGTGGCCGCGCTGCCCTCCGTCTTGGGCACGGTATGGCAGGCGACACATTGCACGCGCACCTGGACCATGTGGCTGGGGATCATGGGCGTCCCCCGTCCTCCCAGGCCGAGGTACATCCGTACGACCCCCTGATGCATCGACTCGTGGCAGTTGCGGCACTCCAGCTCGCCGGCGTGGGGCACAGGCAGCGCTCCCGCCGGAGCCGGCGGCGCCTTGGCAGGCTGCGCAAAGACAGGCGCGGCTCCCATGCCGAGGATGGCGGCCGTCAGCAGCAAGGCAATGCGTCTCATCGGTCTCGCCGTAGGGCCACCGGCATGTTCCCCGGGGATTCGGCAGTCGTCCCCACCCCGATCGGGGGTGGCAGCTTGTGTTTGACCTCCGTGTGGCACCGCGTGCAGTCGATGGTGCGGTCGGTCACGTGCACCGTGTGCAAGAGCTTGATGTCCCCGGACCGCTGAAGTTTCTCCGGCTGATTGTGGCAGCTGAAGCAGCGATCGCGGGGGGCTGCCCCGTCGCCCTCGACCACGTTCAGGTGGCACTTCTGGCAGGCGACGCCCCGCTGCACCACGTCGGCGTGGTTGAACTTCACGGAGCCCATCGCGATCTCTCGCCGGGGCGGCTCATGGCAGCCGGTGCAGCCGGCCACGGGATTGAGCTCCCGGCCGTTCTTCGCCGCCTTGAAGTGGCAGGTGAAGCACGTGGTGGTCGCGACCTCGAAATGCTTGTTGACCACGATCTGGGAGTGGCAGCTCGTGCACCGCAGGTGAACCCCGGTCCGCGCGGGGTCCAGGTGCGGTCGGTGATCGAACTTGACCCCGCGGCCAAATGCGATCACTCCCCGTCCGTCCAGCTGACTCGTGGAGTGACAGCCGGACCGGAAGCAGCTGGCGTCCTCGACCACGGCGAAGGGTTTGGAATTGTAGGTCTGGGTCGCCCACTTGGCGACCTGGCTGATCGCCTGGAACTTGACCCAGAGCGTATCGCGAAGGCCGGGCGGATAATGGCACTGCACACAGGCCACCGTGTTGTGCTTGGACGCGTGCCAGGCCTGCACGTAGGGCCGCATGATGTGGCAGGAGTTGCAGAACTGAGGGCTGGCACTCACGTGCCAGAGGCCGGCGCCGGCGGCGCCGGCCACCACCAGGACGACCGCGGCCACGACGAGAGCAACGGACAGACGCCTACGGCGCCGCCCGGCCGGCGGTTCCGCCCCCGGCTCCCTACCGCTCACTTCTTATGACACTTCTCGCAGTTACCCGGATCGGTGGCGAGGAAGACCGGCTTGCTGTTCACTTCGGTCTTGCCGTTGTGGCAGGCTCCGCACTGCTCGCCCGCCTTGATCTTTTCCATGGTGATGGGCCCGCTCGTGCCCTTCTTCATCTTGAAGATCTTGGTGTGACAGGACGTGCACTTGTTGCCGGCGGCGATGTGCTTCTCGTGGCTGAAGGTCACGGTTCCCGGGCTGTCCTTGGTCTTCTCGAAGGTCATGTCGGCCGGTGGCTTCACCTGTGCCGAAGCCGGCATCGCCGTCGTGAGGCCCAAGGCAAGGATGATGGTGAGGGCGAGCGTTCCCAGGCGGCGGCAAGGCATTGTGTGTTCCTCCATGATGGCGACCGTCACGGCGACTTGGCACTGCTCCGAAGAAATCCGACCAAGTTTCCCATCTCGTCACCGGAAAAGCGCGGGTAGAGCACGCCCATTTGCTGGGCCTCCAC
>JBKOVG010000038.1:0-8558 GCA_046723845.1 Candidatus Methylomirabilota bacterium
GAAGTAGTCCGCTTCGAAGTTGTCGGCGCCGCCATTGCGCCGGTCCTGGTTTGTCGCTGCCCTCCCACCCACACGAAGACGACGAATTGCTACGGCGTCGGGCATATGCACTCTCTTGACGAGAGAGCAATGCAGTGACTCCGAGAGCCTCGGGCCCGTCGTGTGATACTTTGCGACGACGGAAAGGTCATACGGTATCGGGGCGGTCAGGGCCCGATGACCGTGCGTTCGCGGGGAAGAGGTTCGGAGATCACGGAATACTACCCGTGGAGACGCGGATGAGTGGTGACGATGACCGCATGGCCCGGCCATGAGTGCACCTAAGCTCGCGGACACGGAGGCGCAAATCAAGGCGCTCCGGCTTGATATCGCCAAGCGGTGCGTTTCGATCGCCTCCAGCATCGACACGCTCCCGGTCGGGACGGTCCCGCCAGAAACGCGCGAACGATGGCTGCACGAGCTGCATCAGGCGGCGATCGCCCTGGTGCTTGTGACAGACCGGCTACGCGGCGGGGTCTGACGGCGCTCCTCACGGGCAAAGACAAGATCGGCGACCGACGCGAGCGGGGATGTCGTCGGGCGGCATCGTGGACGGCCGACGCGACAAGGCTTTCCGGCCGACGTCCGGACCTCGGCCCGATCCGGAGACTTATCGTGCCGGCGGCGCCACCACCAGATCGCGCGGCCGGCCCTCGAGGAAGAGCTGTACGTTTTCCACGGCGCGCAGCACGCCGTTGTCGATGACCTCGCGGGTCATGCCGCCGTTGTGGGGCGTGAGCACCAGCTCGGGCAGGGCGAGGAGCGGATCGCCGGAAGGGATCGGCTCCTCGTGGAAGACGTCGAGGGCGGCGCCCGCGATGCGCTTGTCGCGCACGGCGTCGATCAGCGCCTGCTTGTCCACCAACCCGCCGCGCGCCGTGTTGATGAGGAAGGCCGTCGGCTTCATGAGGGCGAGCCGGTCCTTGCCCAGATAGCCCTGCGTGTCCGCGCTCAGGCGCAGATGCAGGCTCACGATGTCGGACTCGCGCAGGAGCTGCTCCACGGGCACGTGCTGCGCGTCCAGCGCCGCCGCGCGGCCCTTGTCCGGGCCGAAGGTGGTGGCGAGCATGCGCATCCCGAAGGGCCTGGCGAGGACGGCGACGCGGCTACCAATGGCCCCGAGCCCGATGAGGCCCAGGACGCGGCCCTCGAGCTGGGTGAGAAGCCCGCGCGGCCACTGACCCGCCCGCACGTCGCGGTCCATGGCGGGGATGCGTCGGGTCACTGCGAGCATGAGGGCGATGGTGTGCTCGGCCAGCGCGTGTGCGTTCACCCCCGGCGTGTTCGTGACGGTGACGCCGCGGGCCTTGCACGCGGGGAGGTCCACGTTGTCGGTACCCGCGCCCCAGATCGAGATCAGGCGCAGCGTGGGGCAGGCGGCGAGGACGCGGTCGCTGAAGCGGGCATGGGCGCGGATGTTCACCACGACCTCGGCGTCGCCGATGCGTTCGATCAGGGTCGCCTCTTGATCCGCGCCGCGCTCGGTGAAGATGCGCACCTGGCCGATCTTCTTCAACGGCGCCTCGGCCACGGAGCCGGTGAGGGCGGGGGGAAAATCGTCGGGGACCACGATCTTCACGGCGTCACTCGGCATCGGGCTTGTCCTTGTGGACATCACCGGCGAGGCGGGCATCCGGGCCGAACCGGGCAGGGTTGAACAGCGAGAGGTCCATCGACGGCTTGCCGTCCACGATCCACTCGGCCACCATGCGGCCGGTCATGGGGGAATGCTGGAAGCCGTGGCCGCAGAAGCCGACGGCGAGGAAGAATCCCTCTACGCCGGGAGCGGGGCCGATGATGGCGTGATCGTCGGGGGTGAGCGGTCTGAGCCCCGCCCAGCCGCCCGCGATCTTGGCGCGCTCGAGCAGGGGCAGGCGATGCACGGCCTTGGTCACCGTCTCGTCGAGCTTGCCCCAGTCCATGGGCACTTCCTGGTCCTGGCCGATGTCCTCGACGTCGCCGGGGCTCAGCAGCACCTGCTCCATCTCCTTGCGGAAGTAGAAGCCGCTCGCCTGGTCGTTGGTGAGGGGCACCGGTCCCGGCAGCTCGGGAAACGGCTCCGTGAAGAAGATGTGGCGACGGCGGGGGAACACGGCCACGGAGACCCCGGCGAGCCGGCCTACCCGCGCGGCGGTGGGACCGGCGGCGTTGATGACGAGCGGCGCCGAGATGTCGCCCTCCGTCGTCCGCACGCCGCGCACGCGGCCGCCCGTCACGTCGATGGCCGTCACCTCCACGCCCTCCACGATGCGGCCGCCCAGCTCCCGGGCGCGCGCGGCGAAGCCTTGCGTCACTTCGGCGGGACCGGCCAGGCCGTCCTGCGGTCCCCACACGGCGGCGATGAGATCGTCGACGCGGAGGGCGGGCACGAGGGCCTGGGCGTCCTTGGGGGTGATGACGCGCACGTCGACACCGAAGCGCCGCTGCACCGCGATGCGCTGCTCGAAGCCGCGCAGGTTCTCCTCCTCGGAGATGAGGAAGAGATAGCCGATCTGCTTGAAGCCGGGATCGACGCCGAACTCCTCGGCGAAGTTCTGGAGCACCGTGAGACTCTCCAGGGAGAAGCGGATCTCCGTCTCGGTGGGGAACTGCGCGCGGATACCCCCCGCCGCCTTGCTCGTGGTGCCGCTGCCCACCGTCTCGCGCTCGAGCACGACCACGTCCCGCTGGCCGCGGCGGGCCAGGTGATAGGCGATGCTGCAGCCGACCACGCCGCCCCCGATGATGACGACGCTCGCCGTCCTGGGCTGGGCCATGGTCAGATCGCCCTCGCCACGCGCGTGCCCTCGAGGAGCGCGTCGTGGATGCGGCGCGGGGAGACGGCGTCGCCGATCATCGTGAGTTCGGGCACCTTGCCGGTGAGCTGGTGGAAGAGGCCGTCGTTGGCCTTGCCCCCGAAGGCCAGTACGACCGTGTGAGCCTCGAGCACGGTCTCGGCGCCGGAGAAGGTGTGCCGCGTGCGCAGGCCGCCGGGCAGCATCTCGACGGCTTGGGTCATGGGATGGATCACGACGCCCTGGGTGAAGAGCCGCTGGTAGATGTCCGAGCGCACACCCTCGTCGATGTCCTCACCCACCATGAAGTAGCGCGTGATGATGGTGACCTGGCAGCCCTTGCCGGCGAGGAAGTCGGCGGTGGTAGGCGCGGTGAAGTGGCCGTCCTCGTCCACCACCACGCAGCGCGGGCCCGGCCGGATCTGCCCCGTAAGGACGTCGGAGGCCGTCGTCACGTGAGGCAGGTGCACCCCAGGGATCGGCGGTACGCGCGGGACGGCGCCGGTGGCCACGATCACCGATTCGGCGTCGATCCTGAGCACGTCCGCCGCGTCGGCGGGCCTGTTGAGCCGCACCTCGACGCCGGCCTTGCGCACCTGGCCCGCGAGCCAGTGCGCGATGGCCGCGTAGTCCTCGCGCTTGGGCGCACGGGCCGCAACCAGGACCTGGCCGCCGAGGGCGGGCGCCGCCTCCAGCAGCGTCACCTTGTGGCCACGCAGCGCCGCTACCCGCGCCGTCTCGAGGCCGCCCACGCCGCCTCCGACCACGAGCACGCGGCGGGATCGCTGGGCGGGCGTGATCACCCCGAGCTCCTCCTCGCGGCCGATGAGCGGGTTCTGGACGCAGGTGATGGCCTTGCCCTGGCGCAGGCGGCCGATGCAGCCCTCGCTGGCCCCCACGCAGGTGCGGATGTCGTCGAGCCGTCCTTCCATGGCCTTCTTCGGCATCTCGGGATCGGCGATCATGGCTCGGGTCATGCCGACCATGTCGCACACCCCGGCGGCGAGCACCCGCTCTGCCTGCTCGGGCGTGCTCACGCGCCCCGCGAGGATCACCGGCACCTTCACCGCCGAGCGAGTGGCCGCGGCGAGATCCGCGTACAGCGCGTGCGGATGATAGAGCGACGGCGTCACCATGGCCTCGAAGCGGAGGGTCTCCGAGTTCGATCCGCTCACCATCCAGTAGTCCGCGATGCGGAGGGCATCGGTCAGCCGAGCCACCTGGAGGAGATCCTCCTTGGTCAGGCCTCCCGGGACGAGATGATCGCCGCTGTGCCGGACGCCGATGATGAAGTCCTTGCCCACCGCGTCGCGTACGGCGTGGAGCACCTCGTGGGCGAGGCGGAGCCGGTTCTCGAGGCTGCCGCCGTACTCGTCGCTGCGCGTGTTGGCGAGCGGCGAAAGGAAGTTCTCGATGAGGTGGCCGCCGTAGAAGGGGATGTCGCAGCCGTCGTAGCCGCCCTTCTTGAGGCGCACGGCGGCGGCCGCCCAGGCGTCGACGACCTCGCGGATCTCCGCTCGGGTCATGATGTGGGGCCACTCGCGATGACGCTCTTCACGGGTGTCGGAGGGTCCCCACAGGGGAGTTCCCGAGTACCAGGAATGCCCGCGGCGGCCGCGGTGGGAGATCTGCGAGAGGCAGAGGGCGCCGTGGCGATGGATGGCGTCGCTCATCTGCTTGAACTGGGGAATGATGCTGTCGTCCCAGTTGTTGATCTCGGCCCAGTCGTTGACCGAGGTGGGGTGGATGCTCGAGGAGCCGAACATCATCACCGTCCCGCACCCGCCCTTGGCCTTCTCCTCGTGATAGCGGATATAGCGGTCGGTGATGCCGCCCCGCTCCCCGTAGGCGGCGCCGTGCGGGGTCGACACGATGCGGTTCTTGGCCACGGTGTGCCCGAGGGGGATGGAGCTCAGGAGATGGCGGAGCTCGGTGGCCATGGTTACTTGAGCCGGGCGTCGTAGAGGAAGAGCATGTTGTCGACCCAGGGCTTCCAGTCGAGACGGTTGCTGACGCCGAAGATGTGGGCCTGCTGGTACGCCTTGATGATGGGGGTCTCCTCGTAGATGAGCTCCTGGGCCTTCCAGTAGATCGCCTTGCGGCGCTCCGGATCGTTGGTGGCCTGCGCCTCCTCCAGCATCTTGTCGAGCGCCTCGTTCTTGAAGATGGCGAGGGCGGACTTGGAATGCACGGAGCTGCTGAGGAGGTCGCCGTCGAAGACCCCCGCGCCGCCCCACGCCACCATATAGGCGGGGAGGAGCTCCCGCTTCCGCCACTTGGTGGTGTAAATGCTTTGCTCCCACACCTCGACCTTGGCCTTGATGCCGACTTTGCCCAGCATCTGCGCCATGGCCTGCATCACCTCGAGGTCGTTCATGTAGCGGCGATTCGGCGCGTGGAGCGTCATCTCGAAGCCGTTGGGGTAGCCCGCCTCGCGCAGGAGGGCCTTGGCGCGCTCGGGATCGTAGCCGTACCACTTGATGTTGGGGTTGAAGCCGAAGGCCTCCCTCTCGAGGGGCACGCCCAGCACCGTCCCGTAGCCCTCGAGCACGCTCTTGATGATGGTGTCCATGTCGATGGCGTAATTGATGGCCCGCCGCACGCGCACGTCCGTCCAGGGGCCGGGCATGAGGTAGTTCGTCATCTTGACCATGATGACGAAGCCGCCCAGCGTGCTGATCTCCACGTGGGCGTTGCCGCTCGTCTGGATCTTGCCCGTCTGGTCGGGCGGGATGTCGCTCACGAGATCGGCCTGGCCGGAGACGAGGGCGGCCACCCGCGTGGTCAGCTCCGGCACGGGGCGGAAGATCAGCCGGTCGATGGCGGGGGCGCCGCGGTGATAGTCCTTGTTGGCTTCCAGCACGAGCTTGTCGTCCTTCACCCACTCCACCAACTTGTACGGTCCCGACCCTACCGGCTTCACCGCGAAGCCCGCGTCGCCCACCAGGGCCAGGTACTTCGGGGGCACGAGGCCCACCGTGCCGCAGTGCCCCGGGCTCAACCGGACGGGGAGGAGGGGGAAGGGCGCCTTGGTCACCACGTTGACGGTGTAGGGGTCGACCACGTCCACGTGGTCGATGGTGGCAATGCTCGTCCGCCCCGGCGCGCCCTGCTTGGGATTGAGCATCCGCTCGATGCTGAACTTGACCGCCGCCGCGTCGAAGGGCTCGCCGTTGTGGAACTTGACGTTGCGCTTGAGCTTGAATTGCCACGTGGTGTCGTTGAGGGTGCGCCACGACTCCGCGAGGTTGCCCTCGAGCTGCAGGGTCTTGAGGTTGCGGCGCAGCAGGGTATCGAAGATCTGGCGATCCGGCTCGTGCGCGTTCTTGTCGCAGTGCATGTGCCAGTCGAGGGTGGCCGCCTCGCCCGACTGCACGATCACCACCGGTTTCGGCTGCGCGTGGGCCGGGAGCGCCGCCGCCAGGAGCAGGGCGGTCATGGCAACGACGCGCAGAACGAGCTGTCGGATCATCGTGGTCCTCCTTCGCGGGATGTTCTCTCCGTCACTAGAGCTGGTCGAGGCTGCGTCGCACGTGGAGATAAGGATCGAAGGCATCACGGAGGGTGTCGCCGACGAGGTTGATGGCCATGACCGTCATGAAGAGCGCCGCCCCGGGGAAGAGGGCGAGCCAGTAGCGCGTGTCAACGTATTGCCGCCCCTCGGCCAGCATGCCCCCCCAGGAGGGAATGGCCACGGGCACCCCCAGCCCGAGGAAGGAAAGCCCGGCCTCGGTGAGGATGGCCCCGGCGATGCCGAAGGTGGCCACCACCATGAGGGACGCGCTCACGTTGGGCAGGATGTGGCGTACCACGAGGTGGGGCACGGTCAATCCGAGGGAGCGCGCGGCCTCCACGAAAGGCCGCTCGCGCACGGCCAGCGTCTCCGCGCGCACAACGCGCGCGTAGGCCGCCCAGTTGGCGAAGCCGACGACGAGGATGAGGTTGCGGATGCTCGGGCCCAGGATGCCGATCACTGTGATGGCGAGGAGGATGAAGGGAAAGGCCAGCTGCATGTCGGCGAGCCGCATGACCGCGTGATCGGACACGCCGCCGCGCACGCCGGCGAGGAGGCCGAGGGTGGTGCCCGTGAGGCCGGCGATGAGCACGGCCGCGAATCCGATGAGGCTCGAGGTGCGCGCGCCGTAGATGAGCCGGCTCAGGATGTCGCGGCCGAGCTGGTCAGTGCCGAGGACGGCGAAGGTGCCGTCGGCCGATCGGGACAGCGGCGGAGTGAAGCGGGCGAGGAGCCGCTGCTCGGTGGGATCGATGGGTGCCAGGAGCTGAGGCACGGCGGCGCAGAGCGCGACCATCACGAGGATCGCCGCGCCCACCCGCGCGCCCCCGGAGGCGCGGAGGATGCCGAGGGAGCGATGGGGACGATCAGGCAAGGCGGACCCGCGGGTCGAGGGCGACGTAGATCACGTCGATCAGGATGTTGAGCAGGAGCACCGCCGCGCCCACGGTGAGCACCACCGCCTCGATCAGGGGCACGTCCTTGTTGATGACCGCCTCGACGGCGAGCCGGCCGATGCCGGGGTAGGCGAAGACCGCTTCCGTGATGACGGCGCCCCCGAGGAGGTTGCCGAGCTCGAGGCCGAGCGCCGTCACGATGGGGATCGCACAGTTGCGGAGCGCGTGCCGGAGCACCACCGCCCACTCGCCGAGCCCCTTCGCGCGCGCCGTGCGCAGGAAGTCCTGGGGCAGGACGTCGAGCATGCTCGAACGGGTGATGCGGGCGGTGCGAGCCATGGCCCAGACTCCGAGGGTGACCGCAGGCAGCACAATGGCCGAGGGACCATCGCCCCCGTACACGGGGAACCATCGCAGCTGGACCGCGAAGATCAGGATGAGGAGGATGCCGAGCCAGAAGGTCGGCATGCACTGGCCGGCCAGCGCGAACACCATGCCGCCCGCGTCCAGGACGGACTTGCGGCGGAGGGCGGAGAGGAGGCCGAGAGGCAGGGCGAGGAGCAGGGCGAGCAGCATGGCCGCCGCGGTGAGGGTGAGCGTGGCGGGGAACCGGGCGAGGACGAGGGGAAGCGTGGGCTGCTGGTGGCGGAGCGAGCGGCCGAAGTCGCCCCGGGCGGCGCGCCAGAGGAAGAGCCCGTACTGCTCGGGCAGGGGCCGATCGAACCCGAGCGCGGAGCGGAGGAGCTGATAGTCTTCCTTGGTCCCTTCCGGGCCCATGTACAGTGCGGCGGGATCACCCGAGAGGTGCACGACCACGAAGACGATTCCCGAGATGCCGAGGAGAACCAGCAGCGTCCATGCGAGGCGCTGGCCGAGATACGCGATCACATCCGGCTCCTGACCCTGATGCGGGACCCCTTCCACATGCCCGATCAGCGGGTCATCGGCCGTGACGCATGCCGACGTGGCTTCAGATCGAGCAAGAGCGATGCGGCATTATACGGGATCTGGGCTCGCGGTTTCCGGCCGCCTCCATCTCCGGCGCCTCACGAGCTGCTCGACTGGTGGCCCGACCGAGCGCGCCGACGGGTGGGGCGCGCGTCCGATGGCCAGTCGGCGAGCATGGCCATGAGCGAGCGCGTCGCCCCCGACTGGTAGGCGCGCCGGCGATGAATGAGCACGACGGGCACGGTGACCCGCATGGCGGAGATGGGGAGCGCGTGCAGGGTGCCCGCCCGAAGCTCTTCCTCGACGCTGCTCTCCTGGAGGAGGGCCAGCCCGAACCCGGCCTCGACCATCCGCTTCTGCGCGGTGAGGCTATCGATGGGCACGATC
>JBKOVG010000430.1:0-9174 GCA_046723845.1 Candidatus Methylomirabilota bacterium
AACCGGCGAAAGGCACAGTGAGTTCTCCCAGTCGAGCGGGCCGCCGAGCACTCAGGGCCGCGCTGAGTTCCACCCGAAGCGGACCCCCCCGGAACGAACCGCCAGAGAGCGGCCAGACGTCCAAAGGTTAGTCGTGCGGAGGTTGCCTGAGCGAGAGGCTGGTGAGTGCGTGCCCCTGCCACCGAAGTCCACGCTCGGGAGGAGATGGCGATGCGGCTACGAGTCCTCGTGATCGCGAGTCTGGTGGGCGTCCTCGCGGCCTCGGCCGGCGTGGCTGCTCAACCCCTCACCCCACACTTCCCCGGCTGGGAGCGTTACTTCACGGTGAGCTCGGAGCCGTTCGAACGGCGAGGCCAACCATACCTGCGCGGCTACATTGTGAGTAGCTATGGCGTGGCCGCGACGCGGGTGCAACTCCTCGTGGACAGCCTCGACTCATCGGGACAAATCGTCGCGCAACGAGTGGAGTGGCTAGGCGGCAGCACCCTGCCGGGATTCTCAAGCACGTACTTCGAGGTCCCCATTCGCCAGCAGGCTTCTCGCTATCGCGTGAGCGTGTTCGCCTTTGACTTCGTGGAGTCGGCGCGGATCGAGGCGCCCTAGCGCGCCAAGGTAGCCCATCGCGTCGCTGACGACAGGCTCGCGGTCGAAGACGAAGGAAACTTAGGACCAGTTACGCTCCGGTTTTCGAGCCGTGTGCAGGAGCGAGAGCCGGACTACCACACCGAGGGCAATGGCTCCAATCGGGCTCCTGCACTGTCTGACAGGATGAGCACTTCCGGGGGGCTTCTGCCATCACTGCAGGCGGGGTTGCTGAGTTAGCGGGCCCCTCCCCTTCAGCGTCCCCCGAGATGCCCTTCTTAAACTCCTTCATCGACTTCCCGAGGGAGCCAGCCAAGTCGGGGAGTTTTTTTGCCCCGAAGAAGAAGAGGGCGATCACCAGGCCCACCATCAGGTCTTGGCTGCCAATCATCGCTGACGCCTCCGTGCTTTGGGTTGCGTAGAGCCCACTTTGCCACCCTCTTCATGACCTGCTCCTTCCGGACGGGCCCTGGCTGCGAAACTTGCCGTGGCGACACGAGCGCGGAGCGCCCGCCTCGCCTTCGTATTTCTAACGCTCGAAGCTGGGCCGCGGATCGGTGCCGCGCCTTCCTCCAGTCTGCTCCCTTCTTGGACCGCCTCGCGGATCAGGCGCACCGAGGCCCCTCCTGTGAGTCGCTCTCCCTGAAGGACTTCCCTTCGTCCTTCGGCGCCCGCGAACGACTGGATCGGCGGCTTGAGCCCCCGCGGGCCCACTGAAAGACCTTCGTCAGCTGTTCCTCGTCGAGGCCTTCAGTCTGCGTGACGAGTCCCCTCCGCGGGTTGACTTCAGTCACCGTTGCAAACGTCACGGCGAGCGATCGGTTCCGGAGTTCACGAATCGGCGGAGAGCTTGACGGCCAGGTGCGTCAGCTCGGGGAGGTCGACATCAGAGATCAGGGCATATCCCCGCTCGCCCTCGCGCCACAGGATCACGTGAAAGCCCCGGTCGTCGGACACGGAGGCCCTGACAGCACCTACCGGTGTGAGACCGCGCGTGGACCACGATAGTCCCCGTGCGGGGAACACGATGAGTGAGATCGCGTGCAGTCGCCGATGAAAGACGAAGACGGCGGCCTTCCGATCGAGGAAGTATCCGATCGACCCGCCTGCCAGCGGGAACTCCTCATCACCGAGGAAGCGGACGACTGGGGCAAAGTCGAGGCGCCCCTCATACCACGGCTTGACCTGATGCATGTTGCCGCTCTCTATGTCGAGCGGATGCTGGCTCGACAGGAGACGCAAATGGTCGGTGACCGCCTCGGTCACCATGCTGGTCGACCGGTCGCTCTGGAACGGCCCGATCTGTCCGTAATAGATGGGGACCGCTATCAGCAGCACGGCGGCCGTCGCCAGGGCCGGGACCACGGACAGCCTCCATTGAGCCCACCACGAGGGCGGGGGCGGAGCAGTTCGAGGCCACTGCGCGGCGAGCCGGCGCTTGAGCCCGAGAGGGGCAGCGTGCTGAGGCAGTCGGCGCTCCAGAATCTCGCTCAGCAGCGCGTCGGCCGTCACTTCATGGGCGCATGCCGGGCAGCCCTGGAGATGGACCCGGATATCGTTCCGATGCAGTGTGGAGAGCTGTCCCCGCTGGTAGTGGAGAAGCTCGGGTCGCACGTCGTCGCAGTTCATCTGCGGTCTCTCGTCGCGTAGTTCCTACGGCGCATCCGGATCACTCCCAAGCACCCATGGGTGCGCAGACAGCATCTCGGCATGAATGGGGACCTTCGCCGAATCCTGGTTCCTCGACCGCTTGGTCCTCTCACCGTTGCTAACGGGCTGTTGCCCGTTTCGTTCCCGGCTGACGCCCAAGGTGACGATCGGAACGCTCTCCCGATCC
Source organism: Candidatus Methylomirabilota bacterium (assembly GCA_046723845.1). GTDB lineage: Bacteria > Methylomirabilota > Methylomirabilia > Rokubacteriales > CSP1-6 > AR37. The sequence continues at coordinate 2,420 of JBKOVG010000430.1, forward strand.
GTGCGTTGGCGGAAGTGGACGCATCAGCGGTCACCCACGTGACGCAGGAGGGCGATGGTTCATGCACAGACACACGATTGTCGAAGGCGTGATGGGAGGCACGATCGGCGCCGTTGCGATAGCCGTCTGGTTTCTGTGCATTGACGTGTCGATGGGGCAGCCCTTTCGGACGCCCGCCCTGTTGGGCGCGACGTTGTTCGAAGGGCTCAGAGATCCAGCTGCGCTGCACCCCACGGTCCGGGTGGTCCTGGCGTACTCCCTGGTCCACTGGGTGGCCTTTGTGGCCTTCGGGCTTGTAGCGGCCGGGCTCCTGGCCGCAGCGGATCGAGATCCGCGCCTGCTCTTCGTCGTGTTCATGTTGTTTTGCTGCTTCGAGGTCTTCGCGCTGGGGCTGATCTCGGTCCTCGCCGAGTGGCTCTTCGGGGTTCTCGCCTGGTGGACCCTGGTACTAGCCAACGTCCTGGCCGGGCTGGTCATGCTGGGGTTCTTCTTCCGGCGACATCGACGCACCTGGCACCAGTTTCTCGTGCTGTCCGAGTGAGGTGAAGAGCGTGGGCTTTCCCATTCCGAACGCTCTGTCTGCGCATTCGTTCCCGGATTTCTTTTGCGAAGCCCTGGAACGGCCCGTGAGGCGATGCGTTCTCGGCAGTGAGCAACAACATGGTCAGAAAAGGAGAGCACGAACATGAATGGCAACCATCGAGTGATTCGCGTGCAATGGCTCTGGCGCTTGGCCGTCCTGGGGACGGCGACGTTCGGTGCGCTCGCCGTGCCCACCTGGGCTCCGGCGGGGCAATCGGGTCCTGGCATGGCAATGGGCCAGATGGCTCAACCGGTGGCGGTCGCTGCACAAACCGGGCCCCGCATCGAGATCGCGAAGCACAAGTTCAGCCGCCCGACGCTCACCGTGCCGGCCGGCACGACCGTGACCTGGCTGAACCGGGACGAAGACGTGCATACCGTGGTCTCGACGACACAAGCCTTCAAGTCGGCGGGTCTGGAAACCGACGAGGCGTATTCGTACACGTTCACGAAGCCGGGGGTCTACGAGTACTTCTGCACGCTCCATCCCTTGATGACCGGCAAGGTCATCGTGAAGTGACCACCCTCACCAACCGACAGGAGGACGCCATGAACGATGACTCCACTTACGCTCGCGATGCCGACGGCCCGGAGGTTTCCGGTGGGGACGGCGTGGACCGTCGCGGGTTCCTGCAGTGCATGGCTTGGGCGGGCACAGGGCTTGTCTGGACCGTCACCGGCGGGGTTCTCACGTCTCGCGCTTTGAGCCCGGCCTCCGCGGCGGAGCCAGCCCTTGGCTTCAGCTTCGTGCAGATCAGTGACACGCACATCGGCTTCAAGGGCGAGGCCAACAAGGATGCGCTCGGCACCTTCGAGCAAGCCATCGCCCGGATCAAGGCCCTCGATCCTGCGCCGTCATTCATCATCCATACGGGTGACATCACCCACGCGCAAAAGGCGGGCGCCTTCGACACCGTCACCGAGGCGCTCAAGGGCACCAAAGCCGAGCGGGTCTTCTACATACCGGGCGAGAACGACGTCTTTGCCGACGGGGGCAAGGAGTACCTGGGCCGGTTCGGCGGACCAGCCGGCACGGGCTGGCAGAGCTTCGACTACAAAGGGGTGCACTTCGTCGGGCTGATCAATGTGCTCAACTTCAAAGCGGGCGGGCTCGGGAGCCTCGGTCAGGCCCAGCTCGACTGGCTCAAGAAGGACGTCGAGAGGCTCCCGAGCAGCACCCCCCTCGTCGTGTTCGCCCACGTGCCCCTCTGGGCCGTCTATCCCAAGTGGGGCTGGGTGACGGACGACGGCGAGCAGGCCCTGGGGTATCTCAAGCGGTTCGGGTCGGTCACCGTTCTGAACGGTCACATCCACCAGATCATGCAGAAGGTGGAGGGCAACATCAGCTTCTACACGGCCTTGTCGACGGCCTTTCCGCAGCCGGCCCCGGGCGTGGGAGAGGGGCCCGGCCCGGTGAAGGTGCCGGCCGAGCAGCTCCGGAGTGTGCTCGGACTCCGGGATGTGAACTACGTCCAGGGCAAGAGCCGACTGGCCATCGTCGACTCTACCTTGGCCTAGGCCAGGCCAGTCTCATGCTGGTCGGGCTGCGCCGCCTGGCGAGGATATCGGGGATCGTGATGGTCCTGGGAATGACAGGGAGCGCGCAGGCTCTGGCCCAGCCAGACCCTGCGGCGGTGGTACGCATCGAGCTGAGCGAATATGCGTTCACCCCGGCCCAAGTGACGCTGAAGGCGGGCAGGCCGGTCACGCTGAAGGTGGTCAACACGGGGCGTGCGGTCCACATGTTGGCGTCCCAGTACCTCGGCTCCCAGGATCTCGAGATCGAGGGAGCTGATATGGAAGTGGATGCTCCCAACGGGGTGAAGTACGTGAAGCTGCAGCCGGGCAAGAGTGCCGAGATCAAGTTCACACCCACGCAGAAGGGCACGTTCGACTTCGCGTGCGAGGTCAAGACGGGAGGCCGCACCCATCGCGATCGCGGGATGAAGGGGCAATTCGTTGTGAATTGACCACGGGCTGGACCACACAGGGAGGAGCAGGATGCTGCAGATGGCGATCGTCGCTATCACCAGCGCGTTTGTGTTCGGATTCGTCTTGTGTGCCCTGTTGGTCTCTGGGACGGAGGGGCCTGAAGGGAAGCGCGCAGGCGTAAGCGAAGGTTGGAAGTCGGGAGACACTGGACCGTCTTCGCGGGAAGCCATCCAGCCCACGAGAGGCAAGTTTGGCTGGGCCCCGTTCGCGCTCGTAACCACTGGTAGACGCCTTCCTCCAGCCGGCCGCTGGCTCGCGTGCCGTCGGGTGGGGCCGTGGGTCGTGATCCTGGCTGGCGGGGAGGGATTTCGCCTTCGTCCACTGACCCGGAGCATCAGCGGGGACGACCGGCCCAAGCAATTCTGCGCTGTGGTTGGAACGGGCACGCTCCTGAGTGATACGCAACGGCGTGCGGCGCTCGTCGCCCGAGCGAATCGAGCGCTGATAGTCGTGACGAAGCGACATGAATGCTTCTACCGCCCCTTACTCGGCGACATGCGGAGATCGGCGGTCGTGGTCCAACCAGAAAACCGTGGCACCGCCCCCGCGGTCCTCTATGCGTTGCTTCGGATTGCGAAGTCGGCCCCTGAGGACTTAGTGGCCTTTCTCCCGTCGGATCATTTCGTCTCCGACGACGAGGCCTTCATGGCGCACGTAGAACGGGCTTTCGGAGTTTGTCGCCAGCAGCCCGGTCTGGTGATCCTGCTAGGTATCAAGGCGACCAATGCCGAGCTTGGTTATGGCTGGATCGAGCCGGGTGAGCCCGTGGCTGGAGTGGATCCTCCCGATCTAAGGCACGTTCGGCGTTTCTGGGAAAAGCCGTCACCGGCCCTCGCCGTGGAGTTCCAAGCCCAGGGGTGGCTCTGGAATAGCTTCGTCATGGTGGGTCGGGCCTCCACCATTCTGGATCTCATCAAGCAAACCGTACCGTCCGTCCACGAGGCTTTTGCCATGGTTCGACCGACACTCGGAACAGTGGGAGAGGCTGAAGCGATCGAGAGGCTCTACTGTGGGCTGCCGTCGGTAGATTTCTCCCGCCGGGTCCTCTCAGCCGTGTCGGCGGACCTGGCCGTCTTGCCCGTGCGCGATGTGTACTGGAACGATCTGGGCGACCCGGATCGCGTGATCGCCACATGGCGCCACCTGCTCAAGGACGCCATCCACAAGATCATGCCGGCCAAGATTCCAGCCCCTTGAGGAGAGCACAGACATGCGCAGAGGGTGGACGATCGTCGCGGCGCTGGCTGGCCTGCCAATCATCGGGAGCGCATGCGCATGCCGCGCGCCTGGATCCTGACTGGAACGCGGGTCCCCGTGAGCCCGACGGTCCCGGCATCCGCCCGCCGCGACGCGGACGACCGTTGAGACCAGAGCACGCGGAACAGACCACGCAAAACAGACCACGCACCCTCGCGCAACCGCGGAAGACAATTGCTGTCAGCGCATGCGAGGTTGGCCACGACTACCAACGAGCACAAAGGAGCGAACTATCATGAAACGACCGTCGAATGAGGTGCAGGGGAACTGCAATAAGGTGCGCGCCGCAGGGCGTCGCCGCGTAGGCGCGATGCTCGCGCTCATCCTCGCAATTGCGATCGGGAGCTCGCGTCTGACCTACGCTCAGACGTCGAGCCAGCCGGATCAGGTCATCCAGTGGAACCGCACGCTGCTCCAGATCCTCCAGACGCCGGGTGCACAACCGGCGACCATCCATCCCACTCGCAGCATGGCAATCGTTCACCTCGCGATGTACGATGCGGTAAATGCGATCGTCGGCGGGCACGAACCGTACCTCGCGTTGCACGCGCCGCGCGCCGCGTCGCCCGAGGCCGCGGCAGCCGCGGCGGCGCACGCCACCCTGCTGGCCCTCTTCCCGATCGACCAGTCGGTGATCGATGCGAAGTTCGCTGACTCTCTCGCCCAGATCGGCGACGGCGCCCACGTCCGCCAGGGGATCCGGGTCGGGAACGAGGCCGCTGACGCAATCCTCGCCGCGCGAGCGCACGACGGGTCGGACAGCACGCCGCCCGCGTTCGTGCCCCAGTCGGGGCCCGGCGAGTACCAGCTCACGCCGCCGAACTTCCAGCAACCCGTGTTCACGCATTGGGCCAACGTGCGGCCGTTCGTCCTCGAAGCCGCTGACCAGTTCCGCCCGCCGCCCCCGCCGGTCGTCACGAGCCCGCGCTACACGACCGACTTCGACGAGATCAAGTCGCTCGGCGAGATCAACAGCAGCACACGCACAGCCGAGCAGACGAACATCGGCCGTTTCTGGGGCGCCGCGCCCGTGCAGAACGTGTGGAATCAGATCGCGCAGATCGCGGGGATGTCGTTCGGCAACAGCCTCGCGCAGAACGCCCGCATGTTCGCCCTGCTCGATGTGAGCCTCGGCGACGGCGTGATCGCGCTCTACGACTCCAAATACACCTACCATCGCTGGCGTCCCGTCACCGCCGTCCGAGCGGGCGACGTCGATGGCAACCCGGACACGACGGGCGATCCCAACTGGACCCCGCTCGCGGTGACGGCACTGGACCCGAGCTACGTCGGCGCCCATGCCGCGATCAGCGCGTCGGCCGCCGCCGCGCTGCGCGACTTCTTCGGCACCGACCGCCTGGATTTCTCCCTGACGAATCCCAACGTTCCGGGCGTCGAGCGGAGCTTCCAGAGCTTCTCGCAGGCCGCGGACGAAGCGGCCGCGAGCCGCATCTACGCGGGCCAGCACTTCCGCTACGACGAGGACGCTGGACAGGCGCTCGGCGCCGACGTCGGCGAGTTCATCTCCGACAGTATTCTCGGGCCCATCGCGAACGGACTTCACGGCGGGCATTGATGGCCGCCAATGTCGCTCGTCCGGCCGGACGAATGTCGTCGGCGATGCGGCGACCGCGTCGTGATGTCGGCCCCAGCCGCATCTACCGGCCGTTCCCCGGCCCTAGGCAACGAGGTCGAAGCGATCGAGATTCATCACCTTGTTCCACGCAGCGACGAAGTCACGCACGAACTTCTCCTCGGCGTCGTCGCTTGCGTCGACCTCCGCGAGCGATGCATCGGTCCATCTGCTCCGTCCGGTTCTCGGACTGCTGTGCATCATCCTGCCGCGGCGCGTCTACCGCTTTGGCTCGGGCGCATCGGCTCCGGCCTATCGGCTCTGTCGGAACGTCTCGGGCACGAGTTTCGTTGAAAGCTTGTAGCCGTGCATCATCCTGGCCCGACGTTGTCGAAAAGGAGCTTGCCGTGAACAGACTGATGCCTCGTGCGCTCGCTGGAAGTCTCCTGGTCTTGTCGGTCACGCTCGTAAACGTCCCCGCGCCGGCGGTCGCCGCGGGCGGTGGTGGCGGAGGCGACGGAATTCGCAACAGCCAGCCCGCCAAGGCCGAGGATGCCGAGTACACCGCCGCCGTCAAGGCGATCAAGGCCGAGGATTACCCCTCAGCCATCCGCCTTCTGCAGGGGGTCGTCGCGCGCGATGGCCAGAACGCGGATGCCTACAATTGGCTGGCCTACGCCACCCGCAAGGCCGGCGACGCCGCGGCCGCGATTCCGATCTACGAGAAAGCCCTCGCCATCAATCCGAAGCATCGTGGCGCCCACGAGTACATCGGCGAAGCCTATCTCGTGCTGGGCGACCTGCCAAAAGCCAAGCAACACCTGAAGACCCTCGATGGCCTCTGCTTCTTCTCATGCGAGGAATATCGCGATCTCAAGAAGGCCGTGGAGTCTTACGAAAAGTCCGCTGGGAGCGTGAAGCCGACCAGCTTGCGCTGACGCACGCTGACGGTGTCCGGCAGCTCTACGGCTGGTGAGAGCTGCGGGCCGTGAACTACTGAAGACGGGCCCGGAGGCAGCCTGCGATCAAGCACAAAAGCACCTCCCCACCGCGACGACGATGTACCGCGAGATGGAGATGCGGTTCTGGCTGGCGCAGGCGAAGGCGGGCCTGGACACCTAGCCCCAATCCGAAAATAACTCAGGCGGCCAAGCGTTGATCAATCGCAACATAGAGGGCCTCGGTCGCGGGGTTGTGAGTGAGGCGCAGAACGTGGCGGCCGCCAATGCGAGTCAGGCGACCGGCCCGGGTGACGAGCAGGAAGCGCAGGGTGCGCATGCTCCGGATCAGGTACGCATAGGTGCGTTTGCGGGAGCGCGGTTTGGGAGTCGCCAGGGTGTCGAGTTGGAAG
>JBKOVG010000295.1:0-34538 GCA_046723845.1 Candidatus Methylomirabilota bacterium
GAGTGGGACCCCCCTCGTCCTGCGCGCAGCCTGCAGGGCTGCGATTCAGGCGAGCGGGCGACGGAGCTGGCCGCAGCCCCTCCCCCCGGCGACAGGACCCGTCCGGCGCGCGCCCGCAACCAGCAGCACCGCGAGGAGCACTGCTAAGAAAACGCCGGCATCACCTCACGCGCAAAAAGATGCATCGACTTCAGCACACGCTCATGCGCCAAATCGCCGAACCAGAAGCTGCAGTTGAAGTGGCTGATCCCCACCAGCTCCTGCACGCGCCGGAGCTGCCGGATGCACGTATCCGGCGTGCCGATGATCAGGAAGCGATCCAGCAGATCGTCGATGTCCGGCTCCTTCGGCCCCGGCACCGCGACGGCGCGCCCGTTCTCCACGCGCTCGTAGTGGTTGCGCAGGCTCAGGGTCACCCGCATGTTCCAGCGCGCCTCCTCGGCCGCCGCCCGCGCGTCCGCCTCGTTGTCCGTCACGTGGACCGCCCGCTGCACGCCCACCTCCGGCGTCCGCGGCAGGTGCAGCTCCGACACGTAGCGGTCGAAGAGCCGCCGGAACTCCGCCATCCGCTCGATGGGCACCCCGAAGCCGCCCGTGAGCACGTTGAAGCCCCGCCGCACCGCGGCCTCCACCGACTCCGGGCTCTGCGCGGTGACCCAGATCGGGGGATGCGGCTGCTGCATCGGCTGGGGGAAGACCGAGGTCTCGGGGATCTTGAAGAGCTTGCCGTCGTAGCTGAAGGACCCGCCGCCCAGCGCCTTGAGGATGACGTCCACCGACTCCTCCCAGCGCGCCCGCGCCGTGTCGAGCTCGAGCCCCAGCCGCTCGAACTCGTAGTACTGGTAGCCGCGGCCGAGGCCGATGTCCACGCGGCCGCCCGCGAGGATGTCGAGGGTGGCGATCTCCTCGGCGACCACCAGTGGATGGTGGAGGGGGACCACGATCACCGCCGTGCCCACGCGGAGCCGCGTGGTCCGGGCCGCGATGTACGTCGCGAGCTGAGCGGGTCGGGAGACGTAGCCGTAGGTCGAGAAGTGGTGCTCGGCCAGCCAGATGTTGCGGAAGCCCAGGGTCTCCGCGGCCTGGGCCATGTCGATGGCCCGCGCGTACATCTCCGTCGAGGGACGCGCGGACGGCGATTGCATGAGGAGGAACGTGCCGAATTTGATGGTCATGTCGCCGTCACCTCGATCGGAAAGCGGGATGGGGAAGACCGGGCGCCTTGACCCGGAGCGTGTACACGGAGGTGCGAGCGGTGAAGAAGAGCGTCCGGAGGTCAGCCCCCCCGAAGGCGAGGTTGGCGGGCACCTCGGGCGTCCGGATGATGCCGAGCCGCTTGCCCTCAGGGGAGAAGACCCAGGTGCCTCCGGGCCCTGTGCAAAAGACGCGTCCCTGGGTGTCCACCTTCATGCCGTCAGGCACGCCGTCCGTCTCGTCCGAGGACATGTCAGCGAAGATGCGGCGCCGGATCATGCGGCTTCCCGCATCCAGCTCGAGCACGTGGATGTACTGGGCCCAGCGGGTGTTGGCGACGTAGAGAAGCCGCTCGTCGGGAGAGAAGGCGAGGCCGTTCGGATACTCGAAGTCGGCGACGAGGGTGGTCGACCCGTCGGGCCTCACGCGGTAGACGCCGGCGTAGGGCAGCTCGCGCTCGGCGAGGGGCACGCGCAGGCCCGGGTCGGTGAAGTAGATGCTGCCGTCGGACTTGCAGACGACGTCGTTGGGCCGGTTGAGCCGCTTGCCCTCGTAGCGGTCCATGAGCACGTCGATGCGTCCGTCGGGTCCGGTGCGCGTCACCCGTCGATTATCGCCCTCGCAGAGGACGAGGCGACGCTCCAGATCGAACGTCGTGCCATTACCACCGCCCGTCTTGTCGCGCACCACCTCGGGCGCCCTCCCTGGCACGATCCGGTAGAGCACGCTCGAGCGCACGTCGACGAAATAGTAGAAGCCGTCCGGGTGCCAGAGAGGGCCCTCGGCGAAGACGAAGCCCGTGGCCAGACGCTCCGCCTCCCGCGATTCGACGATGGCCGCCAGATCGTCGGTCATGATGCGCTCCTCCTCGCTCGGGAACTCGCGCCGCTCACGGCCGCTTCAGCCGGACCTCTTCGAGAGGCGCCGACCACGGATACGGATTGATGAGCATCAGCGCGGGCTCGACCACCCGGGGGCCGATGCCGCTCGGCCAGATGTACTCGAAGATCGGGCCATACCGGACGCGCTCGTACACGAGTCGCTGGATCTGATGGAGCATGGCCTCGCGCTTCTTGCGGTCCGTCTCCGTGGCCTGCTGCTTGAAGAGCGCGTCGATGTCGGGATAGCCGCCGTAGGCGTAGGCGCCGTCGCTGGGGATGACCTCGGAGAGGCGTGAGGCCGCGTTGCCGTAGAGCGAGCTGGTGCAGACGCACACGCCCCTGGCCTTCTTGGAGGCAATCAGCGTGAAGTAGGCCCCCCGTTCCATGGGGCGCATCTTGAGGCGGATGCCCACCGCCTGGAAGTAACCGACGATGGCCTCCCCGAGGGAGAAGTAGGGGGGCAGCTGGTGGAGCTCGCCCGCCTCGAACCCGTTGGGATAGCCCGCCTCGGCGAGGAGCTGTTTGGCCTTCGCCGGGTCGTAGGGATAGGGCTCGAGGGGCAGGGCGAACTCGAAGGTGCGCGGCACGTGATTGCCGGCAGGCTTGGAGGCGCCCAGCGTCTCCGCATCGCTCAAGGCCTGGCGGTCGATGGCGTAGTTGGCGGCCAGGCGCACGCGGCGATCGTTCCACGGCGACTTGGGATCCCACTGGTCGAGGAAGTCGAGATACCAGATGGCGATGCCGCCCGAGAAGGCGAGGCGCAGGTTGGGATCGCGCTTGACCTCGAGGGCCTGGGGCACCTCGAGCAGGTAGGCGACGTCGACCTCGCCGCGCTTGAGCATGGCCAGGCGCGTGGTGCTCTCGGGCACGCTCTTGAAGACGAGGCGTTTCACCGAGGGCATCTTCCGCCAGTAGCTCTCGTTGGCCTCCATGATCAGCTCCACGCCGGGCGTGTGGCTGACGAACCGGTACGGGCCGAGCCCCACGGGCGCGCGCCGGAAGCCGTCGTCGCCCACGCGCTCAACGTATTTCTTCGGCACGATCCATCCCGCGCCGGAGACCATGGTGCCGTAGTAGGTCATGAAGTCCGGCCAGGGTTCGTGGAGGACGAAGCGCACGCGCGCGGGGCCGACCACCACCACCTCGCGCACCTTCTCGTGCAGAGTCTTGGAGCCCTTGGCGCGGTGGAAGCTGAACTTCACGTCCTCCGCGGTGAAGGGATCGCCGTTGTGGAACTTGAGTCCCTCCCGGAGCTTGAACTCGTACGTCTTCTGATCTTGGCTCACCGTCCACGACTCGGCCAGGCTCGGCGCCATGAGATTGCCGGGCATGGGTTTCACCAGCGCGTCGTGGAGCGCGTAGAGGACCCAGAAGGGCGTGATCTGTCCCGACACCTCGCCGGGGTCGAACCAGAGGGGCGACAGCGTCACGTAGAGCGCCCAGCGCATCTCCCCCTCGGGCCTGGTCTGGGCGTCGCTGCGGACGGCGGTCCAGAGAGTGAGCAGCATCGCGCAGGCCAGGGCGAGTCCTCGCACGGCGCGGCCTCGGTGGGTCACGCGCGCTCCTCCTCGAGCCGGGTCCGCGCGTCGCTGCGGACGAGCCGCGTCGCGCAGGCCAGGACGAGTCCTCGCACGGCGCGGCGTCGGTGGGTCACGCGCGCTCCTCCTCGAGCCGGGTCCGGGCGTCGCTGCGGACGGGCAGCATCGCGCAGGCCAGGGCGAGTCCTCGCACAGCGCGGCGTCGGTGGGTCATGCGCGCTCCTCCTCGAGCGTGGGTTGCGGCGATGCCCGTATAGGAGTACCACATCTACTACGAGCAGGGACGGCGTCGGGAACCGCGCGAGGCCCGGCACGGGCCAGGATGCGAGCAGCGCGATGACCAGAATGGACCTCGAGAAGTGGCTCCTCCGTCACAACTTTACGCAGGCCCCCGCGGGCAAGACGAGCCACAAGCAGTTCGTGCTGGGCAGCTGCAAGGTCACCGTCCCCGGCCACGGCCCCAAGGACCTGAGCAAGAAACATCTGGGCATGATCCTTCGCCTGCTCGAGTCCGTCGGTTTCGATCGCAACACTGTCCGGCGCGAGTGGGGAGACGTCTGACCAGCGAATCCTCCAGGGCAAGGCGCTTGCATCCAAGCGCCCAGATGCCCACCCATCCGATGGTCGTTTCGTGAGCAAGCGCTGGGGCCAGGCTGCGGCCGTGGTCCTGACCGGATTGGCCATCGCCGCGGCCGCCGAGGTTGCGGTCGTCGAGGACTGGGCGCAGCCTGCGGTGGGGACTCGGGGCATTCCCCCGGGGTGGACTCACTACGAGACCCTCGGGGGCCGGCCGGCCTACGACTTCACCGTCGTCGATAGCGATGGCCGCCGGGCCCTGCTTCTCAAGAGCCACAACGATCACTCGACCATCGCCCGAGAGCTCCACGTCGATCTCCGCGCCACCCCCGTCCTCGAGTGGAGCTGGAAGGTGATCAAGCTGCCCGCGGGGGCGGACATCCGCGCCAAGGAGACGTCCGATCTCACCGCGCACATCCTCGTCATATGGCCACGCTTCCCTGCCATGGTGCGCTCGCGCCTCATCGGCTACGTGTGGGACGCGGCGGCACCCGCACAGACGGTGGAGAAGAGCCGCAAGACGGGCACCGTGCACTTCTTCGTGCTGCGATCCGGCCCGGGCGGGCTCGGCCAGTGGCTAACGGAGCGGCGCAACGTGTTCGAGGACTATCGGCGAATCTTCGGGGAGGATCCGGAGAATCCCCGCGCGCTCGCCCTGTCCATCGACACCAACGACACGCACTCCGAGGCCGAGGCACTCATCGGCCGCATCGCCTTCACCGCCGCCGGAGCGCCCCGGTAGCCTCGGCTACGTGTTCGGCGGCGCCGCGCTGATGTCGCCAAGCGCGGAGAGACGGTCCCGCTCGACCGCGATGTCACCGATGGAGACGACCCCCATCACGGAGCCGTCTTCGTCGACCACGGGGAGGCGGCGCACCGCCTTCTCGCGCATGAGGCGCACGGCCTGCCCCACGCTGGCCTTCGGCTCGATGGTGGTGAGGTCCCGGCTGCAGATGGAGCCGACGGGCGTCGTCTCGGGGTCGGCCCCTTCGGCGAGCGCGCGCACCACGATGTCCCGGTCGGTCACAATGCCGAAGAGCCGCTCGTCCTCGAGGACGATCACGTCGCCAATGTCGTTACCGCGCATAATCTGGGCTGCCTCGAGCACCGAGGCGGTGGGAGAGATGACGCAGGGATTCGCGCTCATGACGTCTCTGACGATGAGATCCATCGCTTGTCCTCCTCTGTCCGGGCGTGAGGGAGTGGGTGCTCAGAACTCACCGCGAGACCTTGCAATGGATGTGCCCTTCCGAGCCGGAACCTTCGTCATGGCCCCGGAAATCTTGACCTGACACGCGGCGCCATCCCCTCAAGGTCGGACAGTGCTATCCTACGAGCTATGAAGACACGACGCGAGACCGACAGCATGGGCGCCGTCGACGTTCGCGCCGACCGCTATTGGGGTGCGCAGACCCAACGCTCTCTCGAGCATTTCAAGATCGCGGGAGAGCGTTTTACCCGAGAGATGATCCGCGCCTTCGGCCAGCTCAAGCGGGCCTGCGCGGAGGTCAACGCCGAGCTCGGGCTCCTGCCCAAGGACGTGGCGAACGCCATCGTCCAGGCCGCAGATGAGGTGATCGCGGGAAAGCTCGACGATCACTTCCCGCTGGTCGTCTGGCAGACGGGGAGCGGCACCCAGAGCAACATGAACGCCAACGAGGTGATCGGCAACCGCGCCATAGAGCTCCTCGGCGGTCAGCTCGGCTCGAAGAAGCCGGTGCACCCGAACGATCACGTCAACCGGTCGCAGTCCTCCAACGACACCTTTCCCACCGCCATGCACCTGGCCGCAGTCAGCGAGATCGAGGGCCGCCTCCTCCCCGCCGTCCAGGCCCTGCGGGACGTCCTCGACGAGAAGGCCCGAGCCTTTGCGGACGTGGTGAAGATCGGCCGTACCCACCTCCAGGACGCCACCCCGCTCACCCTTGGTCAGGAAATCTCCGGCTGGGTCGCCATGCTCGATCACTGCCTCGCCCTGATCCGGGCGAATCTGCCTGGCCTCTACGAGCTGGCCATCGGCGGGACGGCGGTGGGCACGGGCCTCAACGCTCCCGCCCGCTTCGGCGAGAAGGTGGCCGCGCGGCTCGCCCTGCTCACCGGGCTGCCCTTCACGAGCGCGCCGAACAAGTTCCAGGCCCTTGCCTCCCACGAGGCGCTCGTCTCGGCGAGCGGGACGTTGAAGACCCTCGCCACCTCGCTGACCAAGATCGCCAACGACGTCCGCTGGCTCTCCTCCGGCCCCCGCGCGGGCCTGGGCGAGCTGCGCATCCCGGAGAACGAGCCGGGGAGCAGCATCATGCCCGGCAAGGTCAATCCGACCCAGTGTGAAGCGCTGACCATGGTCTGCGCGCAGGTGATCGGCAACGACGTGGCGGTCACCATGGGGGGCGCCGCGGGCCACTTCGAGCTCAACGTCTTCAAGCCCCTCATCATCCACAACGTGCTCCGCTCGATCCTGCTCCTGTCGGATGCCTGCGACTCCTTCCGCGAGCACTGCGCCGTCGGCATCGAGCCCGACCGCAAGCGCATCGCCCGGCACGTGCACGAGTCCCTGATGCTGGTGACAGCGCTGGCGCCCCACATCGGCTATGACAAGGCCGCGGAGATCGCCAAGCACGCCCACCAGAAAGGGATGACCCTGCGCGAAGCCGCGCTTGCCCTCGGCTACGTGTCGGCGGCGGACTTCGACCGCATCGTGCGTCCCGAGGCCATGGTCGGACCCGATCCCGACAAGACGTCCTGAAGCTGGGCGCGGTCAGGGTCGGACCAGCTCCACCAGCTTCGTCAGCACGCTCTCCGTCAGCGAAGCCTTGGCCTGCGCGAGCTCCTCACCCAGCCGCACCAGCTCCTCGCGCCCGAGCAGCTTGCGGGCCCGCGGGAACATCTCCGTCTCCTCCTCTTCGGCGTGATGCTCGACGAGGTCCTTGAGGACTTTGGCCTTGGCCGCGAAGGGCTCGGAGGCGATGTCCGTTCCCTTGAGCTCGGGAAGCACGGTGTCGACCACGTGATGCTCCTCCAGCGCCTCGAAGTAGAGCTTGCGATCGTCGGCCTTCTCCGCCGCGTCGCGGAAGGCCGGATAGAAGATCTGCTCCTCGATGGTGGTGTGGATCTTGAGCTCGCGCTCGATCTCCGCCAGCAGCTCTTCCCGCTTCGTGGTCGCTCGCTCGCTGCTGTCCGTGAGATCGGCGAGGAGCGCCCGCACCTTCCGGTGATCGTCCTTCAAGACTGAGATCGCGTTCTGCTCGGCCTTTTTGCTCCGGGGCATCGAAACCCTCCTGATCGATGAAAGTGAAGTGGCTCTGTCCGTCTCGTCCAAGCAAGGGATGTGCCCGCGGCGCCTCGACCCTCCGAATAGACCTCATCGGTAATTCGTTCCGCGTCGGTCGGGACCACAGGGGATGCGGCGGGCCGACGTCGTCGCATGGGGAGACCCTCGCGGGCCTGGCATCGACCTTGCGTTTCTCTCTGCCCGACAGGCTCGAACCATCAGAACCGTCGATCACCGCCAGGGAGGTTCCATCGTGAACAAGGACATCGCCGCGGGGAAGTGGGAGCAGCTGAAGGGGGCCGTGAAGGAGCAGTGGGGCCGGCTCACCGACGACGAGCTGACCAGGATCGCGGGCAAGCGAGAGAAGCTGCATAGGCTCCTGCGCGAGCGCTACGGCTACTCCGAGGAGAAGGCCCAGGCGGAGATCGATCGCTTCTACGAGGCGCACGTGTACGACGATCGCGGCCAGGAGTCCGAGCTGCGTCGGCGCTCGGCCTGAACGGCCATGACGCGGGAGGGGATCATGCGAGCGGTCAGTCTGGTTCTGGTCTCCGGTGCTCTCGCCATGTCGTCCTCCTTCGCCGACGCGCAGGTCGCCGGCTCGAGCAAGCTCGGCGTCGCCGTCGAGGAGGTCAAGCTGGTGGCAGTGGGCTGGAGCGCGCGGAAGGACATCATCGGCAAGGCGGTCTACAACGAGAACAATCAGCGAGTGGGCAAGATCGAGGATCTCATCGTGGCCCCGGACAGCGCCGTGTCCTTCGCCATCGTGGGAGCGGGCGGCTTCGCAGGCCTGGGCCGGCACGACGTGGCCATCCCCGTGCAGCAGATCCAGCTCCAGGACGACGGCAAGTTCATCCTCCCTGGAGCGACGAAGGACGCCATCAAGGCCCTGCCCAAGTTCGAGTACGCAAAGAATGAGAAGAAGTAGCGGGGCATCCGGCGGGGGCCGGTCCGCTGCTCGGCGGATCCGTCCTCACCGGGAGCCGGCCAGCTTCGCTTCGGCGGATCGCCTCCGCTGGCCGCTCGTGACCTGATCCATGGTGCATTGCTTCGGCTTCTTGTCCGGCCGCCAGCGCAGGAAGCGCGTGCCGTGCCGGAATCGCCCGCCCGTGAAGTGATCGTAACGGACCTCGGCCACCAGCCTGGGCTCGAGAGGCTCCCACTCTCCGGATCGCTTCGTGCTCCACCGGCTGGGGCCGCCGGGGGCTCGCCCCGTGAAGCCGGGCGGCTTCACGAGGGGGCGGAGCTGCGACAGGAGCTTCTTGCGCTCCGCCGACGGAAATCCCGAAGTGAAGCCGACGTGATGCAGGAGGCCCGTGGCGTCGTAGAGGCCCAAGAGAAGCGAGCCGACCACCGGCGCGTTCGTGGCATAGCGGAAGCCTCCCACCACGCAGTCGGCGGTGCGCTGGCGCTTGACCTTCTCCATGCCGGTGCGATCGCCCGTGCGATAGCCGAGATCGACGCGCTTGGCCACCACGCCGTCGAAGGTGCCGCCCGTCATGGTCAGCCACTTCCGCGCCGTCGCCGCCTCGGTGCTGAGGGGAGAGAGGCGGAGGCCGTCGATGCCGTCGAGCTCGTGGGTGACGAAGGCCTCGAGGCGCCGTCGCCGCTCGCGGAAGGGCAGCTCGACGAGCACGCGGCCGGCGCCATCCACGAGGAGGTCGAAGACGACGAGCTGGGCGGGGTGCGCGTGGGCGAGCTTCTGCACGCGGCTCGCTGCCGGGTGAATGCGCTGGAGGAGGTCGTCGAAGGAGAGTCGACCATTCACGGGCACGACGATCTCGCCGTCGAGCACGAACCGCCTCGCCGGTACCGAGCGAAGCGCATCCACCACCTCGGGGAAGTAGCGGGTGAGCGGCTGCCCGGACTTCGACTGGAGCTCGATGGCCGTGCCGTCGCGGAAGGCGAGACAGCGGAACCCGTCCCACTTCGGCTCGTAGACCCACTGCGGTCCCTCGGGGAGCTCCTCGACCAGCCGCGCCTCCATGGGCGGATAGGGCGGCCGGAGAGTGCGCACGCTCATGCCAGATGGCCCGCGGGCGCCACCGCACGGGCGAAGGCGCGCGCATCCAGCGTGTTCAGGACTTCCCCGCAGCCCACCCAGCCGCGACGGGCCATCGCCACGCCGTAGCGGAGATTGCCGTAATCGGCCATGGAATGCGCATCCGTAGAGATGACGAAGCGGATGCCCCGCTCCCTTGCCCGACGGACCCACGGCGGGGCCAGGTCGAGGCGCCGAGGGTCGCCGTTGATCTCGATGGCCGCCCGGGAGGCGGCGATCACGTCCAGGATCGCCTCCACGTCGCACTCGATGGGCGTCCGGGAGAGGAGCAGACGTCCGAGCGCATGACCCCAGATCTTGAAGCAGGGATGGGCCATGGCGCGCGTGATCCGGGAGGTCATGTGGGCCGCGTCGAGGCGGAAGCGTTGGTGCACGCTGGCAATGACCACGTCGAGCTGCTCGAGCACGGCGTCGGGGTAGTCGAGGGCGCCGTCGGCCAGGATGTCGACCTCGCTTCCCCGCAGGAGCCGCACCGCGACCGACTCCTGGACTCGAGCCATCTCGTCCCACTGCTCGGCCAGCCGGTCGACGCTCAGGCCGCCCGCGTAGCCCGCCGAGCGCGAGTGATCGGTGATGGTCAGGTACGCCATGCCGAGAGCGTCGGCCGCCCTCGCCATCTGCTCGATGGTGTGGACACCGTCGGAATAGACGGTGTGGCAGTGGATCAGCCCGCGCACGTCCTCCAGGGCGACGAGGTCGGCGGGAAGCCGCCCGGCGAGCGCAGCCTCGATCTCTCCCGCGTCTTCCCTGAGCTCCGGCGCAATAAATGGAAGACCGAGCTGCTGATAGATCGCCGCCTCGTCCTCGATGGGCAGGCGACCATGCTCGCCCAGACGCGACAGGCCGGAAGGGGCGAGGCGGAGGCGCCGCCGGCCGGCGATCCGCTGCAGCTCCGCGACGTGGGCTAGCGCTCCGGTGGCAAAGAGCATCTGCGCAGCATGGGAGCGCGGCGAGACGACATGCACCTCGAAAGGCACGCCGTCGACGAGAACACCATGGACGTTCGTGCCGTCGACCTCCGCGCTCAACGCGAGCGGCGCCCGCCGCACATGCTCCATGGCCGCTTTCGGCTTGGTCGTCGCCAGAACGAAGGTGAGGGAGTCCAGCGTCTCCGCGGCCCGGCGCAGATCTCCCGCCACGTCCGCCGAGGCCGCCCCCGGGGCCTTTCCGAGATGCTCGAGCATCTCCTCGGCCATTTCGCTCGCCTCGGGCAGGAGGATCCTCCGGGGAGACTCGAGCCTGCGGATACGATCCAGGATTCGCTGCTCGATCTTCGGCCCGATGCCCTTGATCGTGCGGAGACGGCCCTGCTCGCACGCCTCCTCGAGCTGCGCCACCGTCTCGATGCCCATGCTGCTATTGAGAAGCTCGATGCGCTCGAGGCTCAGCTCGGGTATCCGGCTCAGCTCGGCGGCCCCAGCAGGCAGACGCCGGTGGAGCGTCTCGAGCGACGGTGATGTGCCCGTCCGGTAGAGCTCGGCGATGACGGCGGCCAGGCGCGGTCCGACGCCGCGAAGCTCGGTCAGCCGCCCCTCGTCGACGAGTGGGGAAAGATCTCCGCCGAGCCGCTCGAGGGCACGAGCGGCTCGATCGTAGGCGCGCACCTTGAAGGGCTGCTCGCCCGCGAGATCCAGAAGCCTTGCCATCTCGTGAAGACGTCGGGCGATGGCGAGCCGGTCGAGTCGGGCGGCCATGGGATCGCGTCCCCGGGACCGATTGGCCGTTCTCGCCACGCCCACCTTCGGGAGGGGTCGGGCCCGACGAGGAACCGGGGGGGTAGGCCCCGGGGACGCGCCACTCGAAGAGAGCAAGCGTCGTGCCGGGTGATGCGAGAGCTCCCATCATCACTCACCGACACATTCCGCGGATATCCCGGAGGGCGTCGTGCTCGACACCGAGGCTGTGGAAAGAACTACTCGGTAAAACACCGCGAAGAGGCGCCCGGTGCGAGCGGAGATGGGCAGAACCTCCCGATTCTTCGAGCCGGGCACAGGCGTTGCGTATACCTCTCTTTCGCATGGATCCACCCATTCCGACGTCTCGAAGCGGCGCTCAGCCTGTGCTCGTCGCCGCGGATGCACGCCCCGGCGGGCGGGAGGCGCCGCCGTTCGACGCGCGCAGCCTCCTCCGACATCTCCGTCCATACCTGGTGGGCGCGACGGTGCTGCCCGTGATCGCTGCCCTGTATTGGGGGCAGGGAGTGCTGATTCCGGTGGCACTGGCGAGCCTGCTCACCTTTCTCTTGAGCCCCCTGGTCTCCGGGCTCGAGCGCCTCGGCCTCGGCCGTCTCCGCGCGGGGCGCTCCATCGCCGTGGCGCTCGTGGTGTCCCTGGTCTTCTCCGCCCTCGGGGGCACGGCGTGGGTCATCACCCAGCAGGTGCTGGCCCTCGGCTCCGAGCTGCCGCGCTATCGCGGGAACCTGATGCGGAAGATCACCGACCTCCGCGGAGCGGGACGGCACGGCGGGCTCGCCGAGGTGCAGTCCACGGCGAAGCAGGTGATGGGCGAGCTGCAGAAGGAGGAGGTGCCCAAGGGCGAGAGCAAGCCGGTGCCCGTGGTGGTGAAGTCGAATGGCGGCGGCATCTGGCCGCTGCCCAAGATCTTCGAGTTTCTGGGGGGCGCGGCCTTCCTTCTTGTACTCGTGGTCTTCATGCTGATCGAGCAGCACGAGATACGGAATCGCTTCATCCGCTTGATCGGCCACGGCCGCCTCGCCAGCGCCACGAGGGCGCTCGATGAGGGGGCCGCGCGGATCAGCCGCTACCTCGTGGCGCAGACCATCGTCAATGTCGCCTATGGGACTGCTCTGGGCCTCGGGCTCTACTTCATCGGGCTGCCGTACGCCGTGATGTGGGGCTTCCTCGCCTTCGCGCTGCGCTTCATTCCCTATCTCGGTCCGCTGATGGCGGCGGTGGGCCCCGTGGCCTTGAGCCTCGCGGTCTTCAGCGACTGGCAACGCCCCCTCACCACGGTCGGCCTGTTCCTGGTCGTCGAGGTGATCACCTACGTGGCGCTCGAGCCGCTCATGTACGGCCACAGCACCGGCGTCTCGCAGGTCGCGCTCCTCGTCGCCCTCGCCTTCTGGACGTGGCTGTGGGGACCCATCGGGCTCGTTCTTGGCACCCCGCTCACCGTGTGTCTGGTCGTGCTGGGCAAGCACGTGCCTGCCCTCGGCTTCATCAACGTGATGATGACGGATGAGCCGGCCCTGCCCGTGGACGTGAGCTACTACCAGCGGCTGCTCGCCCGCGACTCCACGGAAGGTGCGGAGATCCTGGACGCCTATCTCGCCGATCACTCCCTGGAGCAGGCCTACGACGAGATCCTGGTGCGCGCGCTGAGTCGGGCCAAGCGCGATCGGGATGCCCAGCGGGTGTCGGACGAGGAGGTGCACGCCGTCTATCAGGCGGGGCGCGAAACGGTGGAGAAGCTCTCCGCGCGCCGCCACGAGGCCTCGGAGGACGCCGACACGATCGAATCGACCGCGACCGACGAGGCGCCCCTCGTGCTGGGCTGCCCGGCCGGCGACGAGGGCGACGCGGTCGCACTCGTGATGTTCGGCCAGCTCCTGCGTCTCACGGACTGCACGCTCGAGCTGGCCCCCGCCGGTGCGCTCTCCGGAGAGGTCGTGACCCTCGTGAGCGAGCGCAAGCCCGCCGTCGTCGTCATCGCCGCCGTGCCGCCCGAGGGACTCGCCCAGGCGCGGCACCTCTGCAAGCGGCTGCGCGCGCGCTTCCCGGACCTGAAGATCATCGTGGGGAGGTGGGGAGACGTCGACGAGGATGGGGATCGCGCCTCCCTCCTGGAAGCGGGCGCCGACGCGGTGGCGAGCACTTTCCGCCAGTCGCGGGACCAGCTCCTGGAACGGGCGAGCCTCGTCTGATACCCTGACGGCGAATGAGAATCCGCGCGCATGTCGTCTGGCTCGTGGCGGCGGCGGTTCTCCCCGTCATGATCTTCGCCGCCATCATGACCGTGGTCTTCTGGAGACAGCAGCGCGCCGCCTTCGAGGACCGCTTCCTGGAGCGCGTACGGGCCGTCTCCATCGCCCTGGATCGGGAGCACGTGGCCTCCGTGTCTGCGCTCCGTGGCCTCGCGGGCTCCGTCGGGCTCGCCGATGGCCACCTCGACCTGTTTCCCTCTCGGGCCGAGCAATCCCTCCGGAGTGAGCCATCGTGGTCCGCGGTGATGCTGCTCGACGCGCAGGGCACGGTGCTCCGCTGCGTTCCGGGCACTGACCAGGCGGCGGGGTCGAGCTTTCGTGAGCAGGAGGCGGTGCAACAGGCGATCGCCACGCGGCAGCCGGTGCTGTCAGGCCTCGTCACCTCCGTCGGACGCGAGCGCTTCGTCACCTGGATCGCCCTGCCCGTGCTGACTCACGAGGGACAGGTGCGCTACGTCCTCCTCGCCGAGATGGACCAGGAGGCGTGGCTCCGCTTCCTCTCGCGCTACCCCGTGGTGCCGGGCGCCACCATGACGCTCCTCGATCAGCACCGCGTCATCATTGCCCGCACCCTCAACAACGACCAGTGGGTCGGTCGCGCTCCCGCCCCCGGCCTCGTGGAGAGGGTCGTGGAGAGCCCCCTCGGCTCCTACCGGAGGTAAGACTCACCAGCCTCGGTCGTGACGACCCGGTAGAAGGGCGACGTCCGTTTCCCAACACGGCGAGGAAGCTCCCAGGTTCTCTCGGAAAGGCCGCGGCACCCCTCTTGCTTGATCGAGGTGGGGAGAAGCGCAGCCCTTCACACTCTCGATCGAGGAGGATTCCGCTATGGCAGACCAGTACAAGTGCGCGAAGTGCGGTCATACGTCGTCGAAGCCGGGCAACTGCTGCGGCGAGCCGATGAAGAAGGCCAGCTAGTCGCATGCACCACGGGCGGTGCGGCCGGGGGCCTTCCCCCGGCCGGCCGCGAAGGTCCCCGCCACTCTCCCTTGCCGAGCGTCTTTCACGATCCCGCCGGATCCTTCCCTCCCAGGATCCTGTGGCACATGCGAGACCGGCAACGAGCAGCGGTGTACCAGCCCTCACGCCCCTTTGGCGCCGAGATCACGCAGCAGCGAGTTGACCTGGTTCGGATGCACTGGCTTGACCACGTGGTGGTTGAAACCCGCCTGTCTCGCCTGTGCCTGGTCCGAAGGCAGGCCGTAGCCGGTGACGGCGATGAGCTGAACGCGCCGACCGTTCGGAGCGGCGCGGATCCGGCGGGCCACCTCGTAGCCATCGAAGCCGGGCAACCCCACGTCCACGAAGGCCGCGTCCGGCTGCACCCTCAGCACGAGCTCGACGCCGGAGGGGCCGTCGCCCGCCTCGTGCACCTCGTGGCCATACATCTCGAAGAGCACGCGCAACGTCTCGCGCGAGTCGGCGTTGTCCTCGATGATGGCCACCCGGCGCGCGGGAGCGGAGCTGGCCGCGGGGGCCGGCGGGGAGGCGGGCAGGGGCAGGGCGAGCGCTGGCAAGGTCAGGGTGAACACGCTGCCCATGCCCGGGCCCGCGCTGACCGCTTCGACCTTGCCGCCGTGGAGCTCGGCAAGGCGCTTCACCAGGGTGAGCCCGATACCCAGGCCGCCATGGGAGCGATCCGGACCGCGCTCGCCCTGCACGAAGAGGTCGAAGATGCGGGGGAGTAGATCGCGATGGATGCCGGCGCCAGTGTCCTCCACGCGCAGGACGGCCCGGTCCTCCTCCTGGAAAGCGTCGATACGGATGGCTCCGCCCGCCGGCGTGTAGCGGAGGGCGTTCTCCACGAGGTTGAGCACCACCTGCTCGATCCGCGTCACATCCCCGTCGACCCACACGGATTCGCCGTTGAGTCGGATGGTGTGCTCGTGGGTCTTGCCCGCCGCGCTCAGGGTGTGGAGGGAGCGCTCCACGGCCTGGAAGAGATCGAGCGGCCCGCGGTCGAGCCGGATCTTGCCCGTCATGACCCGCCCCACGTCGAGGAGATCGTCGATGAGCCCGCTCAGATGCTGGACCTGCCGACTGATGATCTCCCGCGCCTGCGTCGCCGAGAGCCCCCGCGGATCGTCCACGCGGTCGAGGATGTGCACCGCATTGCTGATGGCCCCGAGAGGATTGCGCAACTCGTGGCCGAGCATGGCAAGGAACTCGTCCTTGAGACGATTGGCCGTCTCCGCCTCGGCCTGCGCGGCCTGGGCCTGGGCGTAAAGGGTGGCGTTCTCGATGGCGCTGGCCGCCCGGTGGGCCACCGTCTCCGCGAGAGCGAGGTCCACGGGGCCGTAGCGCCGGGGGGACTCGGTCACGGCGAAGGTGATGGCGCCGAGCACGCGCTGGTGGGCGATCAGGGGCACGATCATCCAGGACCGCAGACCGAGGCGCCGGAGCATGGCGAGCTGCTCGGCGCTGGTGGCGGCCTCTGCGAGATCGGACGGTCCCGCATCGGAGATGAGCACCGACTGCCGCGTGCGCACCACCGCGGGGACGCCGCTCGGCGCCTCGGGATTGAAGCCATGACGCTCCCGGAGCTCCCGCACCAGCGGGTCTTTGACAGGGTCGACGTGGGCATGCGCCACCCGGCGAATGGAGCCGTCGGGCTGCAGGAGATCCACGGCGCACAGGTCGGCGAGGAGGGGCACGGCCATCCGCGTCACCCGCAGCAGGGTGGCGTCGAGGTCGATGGAGCTGCCGAGGGCCGCGCTGACCTCGGCTAGGAAGCGGGAGCGGCGCTCCGAGGTCTCGGCGATCCATCGGGCGGCTTCCGCCTCGTGGACGAGGGCGAGGCGCTGCTCGTCGACACGCTTCCTCTCGGTGACGAGGGCTGAGAAGGCGAGGGCGAGGACGGCGCTCAGCCCCACGAAGGCCTGGAGGAGGAGGAGCGACTCGTTCGGATCGGGCCGTGAAAACGGACCCTGGCCGTGCAGTCGGCCCCAGAGGGCCATGCCGGCGAGCAGGAACGAGGCGGTGGCCGTCTCGCGCTGGCCAAAGCGAAAGGCCGCCCACACCAGCGGAGGCACGGCGAGGAAGTCGATCGGATAAGCCGGGTTAGCCTTGGGCAAGACCGTGCCGAACACGAGCTGGCCTGCCATCAGCAGGGCGACCACCAGTAGACCTGCCTCGAGGAGCCGCCGAGGGCTCCAGTGCCGGTCCTGCTTCTCGGCCCAGAGGATCAGGAGAGGCGCCGTGATGACGTCGCCGGCGGCGTCGCCCAGCCACCAGGTGAGCCAGATCGAGCCCGCCTTGCTCCAAGGAGCGAAGCCGGCGAGGACGAGGGTGCCCACGCCAATGGTGGCACTCACCGCGGTGCTCACGAGGGCAGCCAGCACGAAGAACTTGATCACGTCCTGCGCCCGCGCGAACGCGCGCCGCCCCGAGGCGAAGCGCGCCACGAGATGCGCCCCGACCACGGCCTCCAGGGTGTTGCCGGCCGCGATACCCAGCGAGGTCGAGACCGTTCCCGCAGTGGTCACGTTGGCGACGAAGGCGCCCACGAAGATCGCCGGCCACATCCGGGTGCCGCGCAGCAGCAGGGCGGCCAGGGCGATGCCGGTGGCGGGCCAGACGGGGGTGGCGCTCGCGTGGACAAAGGCCAGGCGGAGGCCGAGCTTGGCCGCGACGAGGTAGACCGCCGCGATCAGAACGAGCGCGATCAGGTCGGTGCGGCGCAGCGCCAGTACCATCCGTCCGAGCGGCGGCTCGTTCACCGCCAGGGCACCACCGTGCGCGCCGCGCCCGGGATCGCTCATGGCCTGGGATCGGGCTCCCGGGGCCGGGCGGCGAGCAGAGCCGCCAGCCGGTCCGGATGCGCCGGCTTGGTCAGATGCGCGTCGAAGCCGGCCTCGCGGGCTCGCTGGGCGTCCGTGGGCAGCCCGTAGCCCGTGAGGGCGATGAGGCGGAGCCCTCTCGAGGGTTCGGCGGCCCGGAGACGGCGGGCGACCTCGTAGCCGTCGATCCCGGGAAGCCCCACGTCGATCAGGGCCACGTCGAAACGGAAGTCCCTGGCGATCTCCACACCGCGGATCCCATCGGACGCCTCCCGCACCTCGTGATGCCACAGCTCCAGCATCGTCCGCAGCATCTCACGGGCGTCGTCGTTGTCCTCGATAATGAGGACGCGCTGGGGATCCTGGTGGAGGCTGGCCGGGCCCACCACCTCGGTGACGGGAGTGGTGATGATGGGGAGGCGCATGGTGACCACCGTGCCCTTGTCGCGCCCGGCGCTCTGGGCCTCGACCGTGCCCCCGTGCAGCTCGGCGAGCCGCTTGACCAGGGTGAGCCCGATGCCGAGCCCACCCTGGCGGCGGTCGATGGGAGCCTGTCCCTGGACGAACAGATCGAAGACGCTGGACAGGAGGCCGGGGGCGATGCCCACCCCGTTGTCGGAGACGCGCAGCACTGCCTGGCGTTCTTCGTGGGTCACGTCCATCTGGACCGTGCCCCCCGGCGGGGTGAACTTGAGCGCGTTCCCCAGGAGGTTGACCACGATCTGCTCGATCCGCGTGGCGTCCCCCTGGATCCACGTGGGAATGCCGTCGAAGGTGACGGTGTGTTGCTCGGTGCGGCCGTTCTCGCGCATCGTCCTCAGGGCACGCCCTGCCGCCTCGCTCAACTCGAGCGGCTTGAGGTCGAGCATGATCTTGCCGCTCAGCACCCGGCCCACGTCGAGGAGATCGTCGACGAGGCGGTTCAGGTGACGCATCTGCCGAGTGAGGACGGCGCGCGCGGACGCCGTGGAGTCCTCCACCGTGCCCGACCGCTCCAGCACGTAGATGGCGTTGCTGATGGCGCCGAGGGGGTTGCGCAGCTCGTGGCCCAGCATGGCGAGAAACTCGTCCTTGGCGCGATTGGCCGCCTCCGCTTCCTGTCGCGCGGCGTGCTCGCGGGCGAGGAGGGCGGCCCGCTCTGCGTCCATCTCCTTCCGGGCGGAGATGTCCCGCGCGATCTTGGAAACGCCGACGATGGTGCCCGCGGCGTTCTTCACGGGGGAGACGGTGAGCGAGATGGGGATCAAGGTGCCGTTCTTGCGCATGCGGATGGTCTCGAAGTGATCGATCACCTCGCCCCGGCGGATGGCGGAGAGCACGCGGTCTTCCTCGCTCAGTCGGTCCTCGGGAATGATGATGGTGATGGAGCGGCCCACCGCCTCCAACGGCTCGTAGCCGAACATGCGGGTGGCTCCTTCGTTCCACGAGGTGATCACGCCATCGAGCGTCTTGCTCACGATGGCGTCGTCCGAGTACTGGACGATCGCGGCGAGCCGCGCCTGCGCCTCCGCCTCCCTCGCGCGCACCGCGGCCTCGTCTTGCAGGGCCCGCACGTTCCCGGCGAGTCGTGCGCGTGTGCGATGGAGCGCCTCCGTGAGGACGCTGATGAACACGCCGGTGGCCGCGAACACGAGGAGCCCGACCACCTCGGCGGCATCCCGGCCTTCGCGAAGGGGCAGCCACAGCCAGGCGGCGGCGAGGGTGGAGAGCGCCGTGGTGAGGAGGCCGGGCCCGAGCCCACCGAGCCAGGCGCTGGCCACCACGGCAGGGAAGAAAGAAATGAGGGGAAAATGTTGCCCCCACAGCGGCGTCAGGGCAGCGCGAAGCGCCACCGCGAGAGCAGCGACACCGATGGCTACGACGTAGCGAAGCACGGGAGAAGCGATGGGCGGCATGGCCCGACTACTGAGATTATAAGAGATACCATCGCGCGCGCCGTCAAGCCTGAAGCCGCCGCCTCCCACGTCTGATGAAAGCCCTTACCCGGTAAGTTTGACCGGTTCCGACGCCATCGGGGAAAGCACGGCGCGCCAGCGCGTGGCACACGATTTGCCTCGCTACACATCGAGAGCGTCGATGAAGTGTCGAGGCGAATGGAGGTGCAGGCCATGAGCGAACAGGCGCGGAAGACGCAGTCATCGAGACCAGTGGAAAGCAGTAGCGAAGCCTCCGAGAAGCAGAGCCTCGGAGCGAAGGGAAAGAAGATCGGCGCCGATCTCGATGCCTTGCTGGACGAGATCGACGGCGTGCTCGAGGAGAACGCCGAGGAATTCGTCAGCAGCTACGTCCAGCATGGCGGTGAGTAGACACCCGGTCGGGCGGTCGCCCATGGCGTCTCTGGTGATCCGCCCGAGCGTCGACGGTCACGGCGTGGGGAGGCCGAGCTCACGCGCTCGGCTCTCTCCACACGCGAGTGAATCACTTTACGTCTCCTTCGCGGTCCAGCGGTTTTCACCAAGTCTTCAAGAACTCCCGAGAGAGAGAGCACGGGCCGGCCGGCCGCGTCCTCTCATGGTCGCGCCATCCGGACGGCTCAGCGAAGGGAGAGCGACGTGAGGCTTGCGCGAGCCGGAGCGTTTCCCTTGTCCGGCCGTACGGTGATGCGCAGGTTGGTCAAACCGGAAGCGGGTACGCTCCAGACCTCGCGCTCGAACGTCGTGCCGGGGGCGCTGAAATTGAACTCTTGGCGCACAACTTCACGATAGGTGCGGCCCCCATCTCCCGACAGCGAGAGGGTGATGACTTGGGTGCGACTGGTATGCAGCTCCTCGGCCTCGAGGGCCACCTCGCGAATCGTCTGTGGCGAGTCGAAGGCGAGAATCAGCATTTGCTCGCCGTCAGCCGAAGCGATCCATCGAGTGCCGCCTGGGCCATCGCGGCCATCGAACAGATGATCGACGGGGTGCTCGGAGAGCTCCGATGTGACGAACACCGTGGCGAGCGTGGGAATGTCCAAGCCCCCTTCGCGTCCCGGAATGGTGGCGGGCTCGGTCGAGAGGATGTGCTTTCTCAGCATGAAGGGCCTCCCTTCGCGGCGGCAGGAGCCGCGGGCTCTCCCTACTCAGCATCTCACGTGCCAACGGCGCCGTTGAGACGGAACGGGAGCGGAAAAGGTGACCGGCCAGGTCGGCTCGTCTGGGTGCCCGGACTATCTCCGCGTGGACTCAAGGAGCTGGAGAATCCCATCGGCGGGGATGGGGGCCCAGTCAGGGCGATTGTCGAGCTCGTACCGCAGCTCGTAGCAAGCCTTTTCCAGCTCGAAGACAGTGCACACCCTAGGCAGCTCGTCGTGGGACGTGGGCACGAGCCGCACGGGACTGTCCGCCATCGCGGCTCCGTAGCCCTCGAGGAAGGCGCGGCGCGCCTGCCGCTCCCAGGCGACCAGACGCCGAAGTGTCTCCACGCGACGCTCGGGAGGACGCCGGCCCACCGCCGTGTGCACCGCGTAGCTCAAGGAGCGCAGCATTCCGGCGACGTCACGGACCGGTGGCTGCTTGCCGCTTCGCTCTTCCAGGCTCCGCGCCGGCTCCCCCTCGAAGTCCAGAATCACGAACCCATCGGCGGTCTTGAGGACCTGGCCCAGATGATAGTCTCCGTGACATCGGATCTTGTGGGTACGAGCACTGCCGAGGAGGCCGACGCCTCCCACCGCCGAGTCGATGCGGCCGCCGGAGCCCCTGAGGGTCTCGCGGATCACCTCGAGCCCGGGGAGTGCGGCGATGCCCGCGGGCGCGGTGTCGAAGGCGACCTCCTCGAGCTCTCGGGCGATTCGGGCACACCAGCGGCCGACATCCTCGTAGGTCACGGGCTCGGGGCGAAAGGCCGGGTACTGCGGATCGGACGCCAGGGCGACGTGAAGCCCTCCCGTGACGACGCCGAGCTTTCTCACCTCCCGGTTCAAGGGCATCGCGAGGGTGGCAATCCAGTCCTCCGGCGACTCGACCGGTTCGCGGGCGGCTGAGCCTTCGAGAGCGTTGCACAGCTCGTCGAGTCCGGCCAGCACATATCGCCAGCCATCTCCGGCGTTCTCGACGAAGCCTTGAAGCACGGCAACCGTCGCCTCGAGGCCACGGGCGTCCACGTAGTCGATCCATCCTGCCAGGGGCGGGACGTGCCGGAAGCCCGTACGGCTCGCGAGGAAGCCCAGAACCTCGACGTCGGGATTGATGCCCGGCTGAGGTCTGCGGATGGACTTGAGGATCAGGGTGCGATCCAGGACCACCGAGGTATTGCTCTGCTCTGCCGAGATTCGGACGGCGACCCGCGGGACGGCCTTCGGCGGCGCGCCGGCGCTCACCGGCGACCGGCACACGAAGCGACCGTGACGGCCGGCCAACTCCCGGTGGTCGGCCACGGCCTCCAGGAGAGGGCGAATGAAGCGCAGGTCCTCGTGGGCATCGACGACGGCACGATCGTCGACGGAGGCGAGGAGATCGCCCGCGCTCGCGCTCTCGCGCGGGCACACCGAGACGGGGACGTAGTAGCGCTCGCCGTCCAACCGGAGCAGCAGGAGCAGGACGGGCCCCTCCGCATCGAGAGTCGCCCAGTCCTCGATCGTCACCGTCCCCAGGCCACGTGCCTTCGCGGCGAACCAGCGCTGCCGGACGAGGAACTTCCCGAGCGAGCCCCGCCCGGGCCCGGACAGGAAGCTCACGACCTCTTCGGGGCTAGAGAGTGAGATCCTCGACGCCATAGAGCATCGTCTCCTCCCGGGGGGGCTGGAGCCGGAACCAGTAGTAACCGTAGGGCGCCATGCTGACGAAGTAGGGCTGAGCCCGCACGATCGGGAAACGCGTCTCGCCGAGCATCTCCATCGGCGTGTGCCCAGTCCAGGCTCCGAGATCGAGTTCGACGGGCTGGGCGGCGCCGGAGAGGTTGTGGACGGCCAGCACGGTCTCACCCTCGAACTCCCGAACGTGTGCAAGCACGCTGTCGTTCGGGCTGCGCAAGAAACGAAGGGTGCCGCGGCCGAAGACCCGTGTCTTCTTGCGGGCGGCGATGAGATGCTTCATCCAGTGCAGGAGCGAGGAGGGGGTCCGGAGCTGGGCCTCGACGTTGATCGCCTGGTACCCGTAGACGGGATCGACGTTCAGCGGGAGGTACATCCGCGCGGTGTCGGCCCGCGAGAACCCCGCATTGCGATCTCCCGTCCACTGCATGGGAGTGCGCACCCCGTTGCGATCGCCCAGGTAGATGTTGTCGCCCATGCCGATCTCGTCGCCGTAGTAGAGAATGGGGCTGCCGGGCAACGTGAAGAGCAGGCTCGTCAGGAGCTCGACCTTGCGGCGATCGTTGTCCAGGAGCGGGGCCAGCCGCCGACGGATGCCGATGTTGAGCCGCATCCGCGGGTCGGCACTGTAGGCGTGATAGAGCCGCCGGCGCTCCTCCTCGCTCACCATCTCGAGGGTGAGCTCGTCGTGGTTGCGCAGGAAGAGGCACCACTGGCAGGTCGCCGGGATGTCCGGGGTATGCACGAAGATGTCCGTGATCGGACGCCGGTCCGAATGGCGCACGGCCAGGAAGACGCGGGGCATGAGGGGGAAGTGGAAGGCCATGTGGAATTCGTCGCCGTCGCCGAAATACGGCCGCACGTCGACCGGCCACTGATTCGCCTCCGCGAGCAGAACGCGGGCTTCGTAGCGGGCGTCGATGTGCCGCCGCACCTCCCGCAGGAAGGCGTGGGTCTCGGGCAAGTTCTCGCAATTGGTGCCCTCGCGCTCGAACAGATACGGCACCGCGTCGCAGCGAAAGCCGTCCAGCCCCCGGGAGAGCCAGAACTCCATGGCCTCGAGCGCCTCGCGGCGCACGGCGGGATTGTCGTAGTTGAGATCGGGCTGGTGATGAAAGAAGCGATGCCAGTAGTACGCCTTGGCCACCGGGTCCCACGCCCAGTTGGACGGCTCCGAGTCCACGAAGATGACCCGGGCATCCTGGTAGCGCTGGTCTACGTCGCTCCACACGTAATAGTCGCGGAAGGGCGAGTCGGGAGCCCGCCGCGCCGCCTGGAACCAGGGGTGCTGGTCGGAGGTGTGGTTCATGACGAAGTCGGCGATGACGCGGATGCCGTGGGCGTGCGCCGCCTCGAGAAAGCGTTCGAAGTCTGCCATGGTGCCGTAGTCCGGATGGATGGCACGGTAGTCCGACACGTCGTATCCATCATCACGCAGGGGAGACGGATAGAAAGGGAGGAGCCAGAGGCAGTCGATGCCCAGCTCCTTGAGGTAGTCGAGCCGGCTCGTGAGGCCGGAGAAATCGCCGATGCCGTCGCCGTTGGTGTCTTGAAAGGCGCGGACGTGCAGCTCGTAGAAGACGGCGTCTTTGTACCAGAGGGGATCGCTCACGTGGCGCCTCAGCGGAAGTAGGGGAAGTCCTGCTCCCGCCGTCGCCACCGGCTCACCCGGTAGACGTGCGCAGGAGACGTCCCAGGGTCGAGCTCGATGGGCACCGAACCATCGTGAGCGAGCCGGCGATGGTCCGCCAGGAGCTCGTGGAGCTCGTACGCCTCACCGGGAGGGATACCGATGTCCTCGAGCGGGATGGCGAGGGTGGCGGAGTGGGACGCGAAGGGATCGAGGTTGACGGCGACCAGGATGACGTTGTCGCGGTCCGGGGTCATCTTGCCGTAGAAGAGGACCTGGGAGCTATCGGAGTGGTAGAAGCGCAGGTTACGGAAGATCTGGAGCGCCGGATTCTCACGCCGGATGGCGTTCAGGCGCGTGACGTACTCCACGATGTTCCCGGGCGCGCTCCAGTCTCGCACACGGATCTCGTACTTCTCCGAGCTTGCGTACTCCTCCGAGCCAGGCATGGCTGCCGCCTCGCAGAGCTCGAAGCCACTGTAGATTCCCCAGAGGGGTGAGAGCGTGGCGGCGAGGGCCGCACGCATCTTGAAGGCGGGAGGACCGCCTCGCTGAAGCACCTCCGGCAGGATGTCCGGAGTGTTCACGAAGAGGTTCCCCCGGAAATACTCCGCCATGTCCGAGCCCACGAGCTCCTGGAAGTACTCCGTCAGCTCTTCCTTGAAGTTCCGCCAGGTGAAGTACGTGTAGGACTGGCTGAACCCGGCCTTGGCGAGCTCCCGCATCACCTTGGGCCGGGTGAATGCCTCGGAGAGGAAGACCACCTCCGGGTGCCGGTCCTGCACCTCGCGGATCAGCCAGCGCCAGAAATCGAAGGGCTTGGTGTGCGGGTTGTCGACGCGGAACGTCTGGACGCCTTGCTCCACCCAGAATAGCACCACGTGGAGCAGCTCGTCCCAGAGCGCCTCCCACGCCTCGCAGTTGAAGTTGAGGGGGAAGATGTCCTGATACTTCTTCGGCGGGTTCTCCGCGTAACGGATAGTGCCGTCGGGACGCCGGTAAAACCACTCCGGATGCTCCCGCACCCACGGGTGGTCGGGAGAGCACTGGAAGGCGATGTCGAGCGCGATCTCCATCCCGAGCCGCTCGGCAGCGAGGACGAGGCGCCGGAAGTCCTCGAGCGTGCCGAGATCCGGATGCACCGCCGTGTGGCCGCCCTCGGGTCCGCCGATCGCCCACGGGCTTCCCGGGTCACCCGGCGCCGCGGTGAGGGCATTGTCGCGCCCCTTGCGCTCGGTCCGGCCGATCGGGTGAATCGGGGGGAGGTAGACGACATCGAAACCCATGCGCTGGACGTCCGGTAGCCGCTCGAGGCAGTCGTCGAACGTGCCGTATCGGCCCGGCACTTTGCTCTGCGACCGGGGGAAGAGCTCATACCAGGACGCGAAGCGCGCCCGCGGGCGGTCGACGACTACCTCGAGCTCGCGATCGTACCGCGTGGCGTCCAGGCGCTCCTGGAGCCGGCAGACAGCCTCGCGTACCGCCGGCTGGAGGAGAGCATCGAGGCGTGCTTTCTGGGCGTCTGCCGTTCCCACTCGAGCGAAGACGTCGTCGAGGAGGCCCGCATCCGCCCCCGCGGCCTGGGCCCGCGCCTGGCCGACATGCCGAGCGCCTTCCAGGAGCTCGCTCGTGAGATCCGCCTGGCCCCCCTCCGCTCGACGGGTTACGTCGTCCACCCAGGAGGAGAATCGGTCGGTCCAGGCCTCGATGGTGAACCAGTAGCGGGTGTTGGCCTCCAGAGGGATCGAGCCGACCCATCCATCGTTGTCGCGGAAGTGCAGAGGAGCTTCCCGCCACTCGGGCTTGTCCTGCGAGCGGTACAGGATCACCGCGGCCAGCGTGTCGTGGCCCTCCTTGAAGATGTCGGCGGTCACGGTCAGATCGTCGCCCGCCTCACGCTTGACCGGGTACCGTCCGTCATCGACGGCGGGAAGCACCCGGCTGATCACGATGGGACGCCGCTCCTTCTTCATCGCCAGCGGTCCACCAGATACGGCTTCTCGTCCTCGAAGGTTCGCGCCAGCCGCTCTGTCGCCTGCGCAACGGCCGTCTCCGGGAGGTCGCGCGTCTCCAGCACGAGGGAGGCGGCGCACCCCAGGTAGAGAGGAGCGAGAGACTGCGCGATGTGACTCCGATACATCACGCGAGCCCGATACGCCAGGAGAAAATCGAAGACGACCCGCACCCAAAGCCGATCGTCGAGGTGAAATTCGCCTGCCGGATGCTCGCTGAGGACGAGGACATCGCCGAGGCTCTCGGGGGAGAGTATGCGCTCCCAGATCGGGAGCAGATCGCGCACGCCCTGACGGAATCCCTCGAGCATGCGTTCGGGATCCAGGGCCGCCACTCGCTTGGCCGAACCCGGAGGCGCTCCGAACAACCCCACCGGCTCCGACCCGTGAACGTCCAGCCATCCCGCCTCGTGCCGCTCGGCGATCGAGAACAGGGTCCCCGCCACGCGGCCCACCGTGGAGCCCAGGGGCGGCTGCTGTCCCGTCGGCTCGAGGATTCGCTGGCCGAGCACCGATTGGGCCATCGGAAGCGCAGCCTCCGCAGCGGCGACGGGCAGCCAGAACTCCAGTCCCTGCCGCGCAAGGTCGGTGGTCCAGATGTCCTGGGCCAGAAGGATCTCGGCCGCCTCACCGGAACAGCCGAACTCGTCGGCCATCGCGTACCAGAACTGATGACCGAAGAGAGCTCGCATCAGCGGTACGACGAAGACCTGGGTCAGCGTGCCTTCGTAGCGTCCCCGCTCGTACACGGGCAGCACGAAGCCGAAGCCTTCCTTCAGCACGGGCTGCGCGAGGCCACGAATCCACTCCTGCGTCATGCTGGATATATCGGCATTGAGCATCACGACGGCTCGCGCCTGTAGCGTTCGTGAGACGCCGAGGACGGCCCGTATCACGTCACTCCACCCGGCTTGGGCCCTATCCGTCCCCACGTTCCTCGCCAGCCGCACCTGGACGATACGGAGGCCGTCGACGGTGCGCTCGACCTGGCCTGCCGGCTCGTCCGAGGCCGTGGCGTCCACGTGAATGAGGGCAGCCGTGAGGCCGGCGAGATGTGTCACCATGCCGTCGTGGGCGATCCTCGTCACTGTCCCCACTTTCGGGCTGTCCCCCGCCGCCAACATGCCGATGGCCACGTCGGCTCCCTCGGACCGTATGGGCTCGGGCTTCAACTCGGGGGGGTGGGCTTGGTCCACGTGTTCCTCACTTGGTGAGGAGGGCGAGCAGGGCCAGGTAGTCGCCGAGATGACGCGTGATGAGGAAGTTCCGGCGGATATGCTCGCGGCCGGCCGCTCCCATGCGCCCGATCAGCTCGGGATTGCCGAGAAGGTGCCGGATGCGGAAGGCGGCGCCCTCGACGGTCTCCACGGTATAGCCCGTCACGCCGAAGATCACTTGGTTGGGAATTCCTCCCACCAGGCTGCCCACGACGGGCTTGCCCTTCCACATGGCGGCCGCCACGTTGATACCGAAGCCGGTCTCCACCGGCTTGTGAATCACGATGGTGGCCGAGCGCTCGAGCGCGTTCACCTCGGTCTGAGGGTCGGGAGGGAGCACGGCGACGCGCAGATCAGGATCGTGGCTCGCCGCCTCCTGCACTTCCGCGAGCACGTCGTCTCCCGAGGTCGGCGCCAGGCCTGCCAGCACCAGGCGGACGTCGTGGTGCTTCTTCACGAGGCGGTAGGCATTGATCACCCCGAGAGGGTCATGCGAGCGCTGGAAGGGCCCGACCTGGAGGAGAAAGGGCTTGTCGCGGGGGATCCGCAGGCGGTCGAGATGCTGCGCCTGCTCGGCTCGGGTCATGTCCCGATTCCGCTCCGAGAGGGGATCCACCGACGGGTAGATGACGAAGCGCGGGATGGAGAGGGTCGGGGCGAATCTCGCGTCGGAGAATACCACCGCGTCGTACCGTTGAGTCACCGGACGCAGGACGTTCCAGAGCTGCGGTTGCGGAGCGGAGAGATCGTGATGGCAGCGCCAGACCCACCGCGCGTTCCCCGCGCGGCTCTCTACGAGCAGGAGCGGGGCCGCGTCGTGGATCATGACGAGATCGGCATCGAGCCGGAGGCGCCCGGCGTTCTCGCGGCTTGCCTCTCGGAGGCGTTCGAGCATCGCGTCGGTGACCACCTGCTCGGTGCCTCTGAGCGCCCTGCCCACGGTGCGTGTGGTGCCTTCGAAGTCCGCGGTGCCGATCGTCACCTCCCAGCTCGCGGAGATGCCGAGATCGTTGAGAATGGGCACGAGGCGATTCAGGACCTCGATGGTCAGCCCACGGTATCGGGAGGCGCTCACATGAACGAGGCTCCGGCCGCGGAGGCGCTCACCGAGGCGAAGGAGGAGATCGACCGTCCCACGCGGAGCGACCTGCCGGTAGTCGTCGAGCCGCGCCGAGGATACGGTGGAGTTCATCGCGCCCGCTCCTCCAGGGCGGCGGTGAGGACCGAGAGGTGACGGTCGCGAATCCGCTCGAGGCTGCCGTCGTAGGCATCGATGCTCGCGAGGCGGTCCGCGACATCCGGCCGGCCGATGGCCGAGGCGACCCATTCCGCGAAGTCGCCTCGTCCGCGGCTCAGCCGGTAGCGCCCCTCGATGAGATGGTAGAAGAGAGCGCTGACATCGACTTCGGCGAGGGCGTCGCGGAACTCCTTCAGGTTGCGCGCCTGATGTCCCGTGGGAATCGGGATCAGGTGGGCCTGGAAGAACCGGAAGGGTTGGGTCCCCGTGCCCGGAGCCGCCACGGGGAAGTGCTGCAGATGGTCGCTGATGGTCGCCACCAGCTCCTCGCGCATCTGCTCGAGCGAACGCAACTCGAAGGGGTCGATGGCGGCCAGCCGCTCTGCCAACCGCTGGTCGCGCATCTCGACATCCGTCCAGTGGGCGAAATCGTTCGGGTAACCCGTGGGAGACGCCGGCCGATGCAGGAGGGCCGCCGCCGTGTGGCAGAAGAGCGACTCGACGGGAACCCGCCCCATCTGATCGAGGAGCTCGCGGACATCGCGCGCCTCATACGGGATGACCTCCCTGAGATCCACGCAGCCCAGGAAGACGAAGGGCTCGTTGGTCGCTGTCACACTATCCGTGCTCACCGTGAGACCTCCGAAAGGTAGCAGCGGACGCTCCACGGCTCGAGCACTGTCCACGGTCCCGGCCTCGAGCCCACGGCGTAGATCTGCCGGCCCCAAGCGGGCAGGGGGCCCTCGTGGGGTGTCGCTCGCGTGCTCAGATTGGCGAGGAGCC
Organism: Candidatus Methylomirabilota bacterium; assembly: GCA_046723845.1. Classification (GTDB taxonomy): domain Bacteria; phylum Methylomirabilota; class Methylomirabilia; order Rokubacteriales; family CSP1-6; genus AR37. The sequence continues at coordinate 28,850 of JBKOVG010000295.1, forward strand.
GGAGCACACCCAGCCCGGGAAAGGCCCATTCCACCTCGAGCGCGCTATCGCCGATCAACGCCGCCCTCGCCTCAGGCACGGGCGCCCCGCTGAGGAGGGGCGCGATCTCCTTCGCCCGTACCTCCAGGAGCTGGCGATGAAAGGTGAGCCGCTCTGCGTGCGGTGCCTCGGCGAGGCGCCTCCAGTCGAGCACCGACTGGGCCCGCGTGGCTTCGGCCTGGGGATCGGGGATGCGGGCTCGGGACTCGGCCTCGGCGAACTCCGGGAAGCGCGCGAACTCGCGCCGGCGGCCTTCGGAGACGAGCGCGGCCAGGTCCCGTCCCAAATCGGAGAAGAAGAGGAAGGGCTCCGGGGCCGCCCACTCCTCACCCATGAAGAGCAGCGGCAGGTGCGGGGCCAGGAACACGATGGCGGTGGCCGCACGAACCGCCTCCGGGGGAGCCAACTGGGTGATGCGCTCGCCAAGAGCGCGATTGCCGATCTGGTCGTGGTTTTGGAGGAAGCCCACGAAGCTCGTCGGGGGCAGGTCCGCGCTCGGCTCGCCCCGAGCATGGCCCCGATACACAGACCATTGCCCCTGGTACGCGAAGCCCTCGGCGAGGCTCCGTGCGAGATGGGGCAGCGGCGGGTCGTAATCCGCATAATAGCCCGCGCGCTCCCCGGTCAAGATGGCGTGGAGCGCATGGTGAATGTCGTCGTTCCACTGCGCCAGGAAGAGCGGGCGCTTGTCGAGGGCGGTCCGCGTCAAGAGACGGGCCTCGTTAGCGTCGTTTTCGAGCACGATATGGACGAACCGGTCTCGACCCGGGCCTTCGGCCACCGCCCGCGCCAGCTCCGCCATGGCGTGGTCAGGGGAGCGGTCGGGCATGGCATGCACGGCATCCAGGCGCAGGCCGTCGAGATGGAATTCCTCGAGCCAGTACAGCGCATTGTGCACCACGAATGACCGCGTGACCTCGCTGCCGGGCTCGTCGAAGTTCATCGCGGATCCCCAGGGAGTCTTGCGGTCGCGGCTGAGGAAGGTCGGCGCGTATCGGTGCAGGTAGTTCCCCTCGGGACCAAGATGATTGTAGACGACATCGAGAAAGACGGCCAGGCCCCGCGCGTGACAGGCTTCCACTGTCGCCTTGAGCTGCTCCGGCCGCCCATACGTAGCCTCGGGGGCGAAGGGCAATACGCCATCATAGCCCCAGCCCCACCGGCCCGGAAAATCCGCCACGGGCATCAGCTCCACTGCCGTCACCCCGAGGGCCACGAGATGGTCGAGCCTCTCGGCCAGGCCGGCGAAGGTTCCCTCCGGGCTGAATGTGCCCACGTGGAGCTCGTAGAAGACGAGCCGCTCGGGAGCGATGCCGCGCCACTCGCCGTCGGACCAGGCGTACTCGAGGGGATCGATGACCTCGCTGGGCCCGTGGACATCGCGCGGCTGATAGCGTGAAGCGGGGTCGGGCACGAGCAGCTCGCCGTCGATCCTGAAGGAGTACGCGGTGCCTGTCGGTGCCTCCCGTGTCACCCATTCCGCCCAGCCGGCGGCATCTCGCGGCATCGTGAAGCCCTGCTGTCGGTCGGGGAGCCAGAGCTCGACGGAGGGCGCGGCGGGAGCGTAGAGCCGGAAGCGCGTGGTGCCGTCGTCGCGCGTCTCGGCGCCGAAGGGCATGCGATGGCCTCGCCTCACCGGGAGCTTTCCGCTCATCGCTTCGCCCTCGGCCGGCGCAGCCGGAGCACGGCCAGCGATCGTCCCTCCAGCGGATACGTCTCGCCCGCACGGAAGGCAGGCACGCGCGGGCCCAGGTCCCAGTCGCGCGTGTCCAGGATGAGCTCCCAGCGCACCCGCGCCTTGTGGGCAGGGAGGATGAACGGAATGGCCTCGTGGTGCGCGTTGAGAAGGAGGAGGAAGGTGTCGCCCACGATGGGCTGCCCCCCCCAGTCCATCTCCTCGATGGCGTCGCCGGCCAGCCGCAGGCCGAGGCAGCGCGTGAAGCCGTTGTTCCACTCGTCCTCGGTCATCTCCTTGCCGTCGGGCCTGAACCACGAGAGGTCCTTGACGGCGGAGCCCTGGATGCGCCGCCCCTGGAAGAAGAGGCGCCGGTGGAAGACGGGATTGTCGAGGCGCAGCCGGATGAGGCGGCGGGTGAAGTCGAGCTGGCGCATGGCCGTCCGCGGCAGGGGCCAGTGGTGCCAGGACAGCTCGTTATCCTGGCAGTACCCGTTGTTGTTGCCGTGCTGGGTGCGCATGGCCTCGTCTCCCGCCAGGAGCATGGGAATGCCCTGGGAGAGCAGGAGGGTGGCGAGGAAGTTGCGCGTCTGGCGCTCGCGCAGCGCGTCCACGGCGGGATCGTCGGTGGGGCCCTCCGCGCCGCAGTTCCAGGAGGCGTTGTCGTCGGTGCCGTCGCGGTTGTCCTCGCCGTTGGCCTCGTTGTGCTTGCCGTTGTAGGCGACGAGGTCGGCGAGGGTGAAGCCGTCGTGGGCGGTGACGAAGTTGACGCTGGCGAAGGGGCGACGCCCGCCCTGCTCGTAGAGATCGCTCGAGCCCGTGAGCCGGTAGCCGAGGTCGGCGACCTGCCGCTCGTCGCCCTTCCAGTAGCGACGGATAGCGTCGCGGTAGCGGCCGTTCCACTCCGCCCAGCCCGGGGGGAAGTTCCCGACTTGATAGCCGCCCTCGCCCAGGTCCCAGGGCTCGGCGATCAGCTTCACCTGGGAAACCACAGGATCCTGGTGGATCACGTCGAAGAAGGCGGAGAGGCGATCGACGTCGTGGAACTCACGGGCCAGCGCGGAGGCGAGATCGAAGCGGAAGCCGTCCACGTGCATCTCGAGCACCCAGTAGCGCAGGCTGTCCATGATGAGCTGCAGCGTGCGCGGGTGCGTCATGTTGAGGGTATTGCCGCAGCCCGTGTAGTCCATGTAGTGGCGGGGGCTGTCGTGGACGAGACGATAGTAGGCCACGTTGTCGATGCCGCGGAAGGACAGGGTCGGGCCGAGGTGATTGCCCTCCGCGGTGTGGTTATAGACCACGTCGAGAATGACCTCGATCCCGGCCTCGTGGAGGGTCCTGACCATGGTTTTGAACTCGGCGACCTGCTCGCCCGCGCCCCGGGCCGCGGCGAGGCGCGAGTCGGGGGCGAGGAAGCCGATGGAATTGTAGCCCCAGTAGTTGGTCAGCCCACGCTGGACGAGGTAGTGGTCGGCGGCGGAGTATTGCACGGGCAGGAGCTCCACCGCGGTCACCCCGAGCCGGCTCAGGTACTCCACGGCGGGCGGCGCGGCCAACCCCGCGTAGGTGCCGCGGAGGTGCCGGGGCACGTCGGGATGCCGCGCCGTGAAACCCTTGACGTGCACCTCGTAGATGACCGTCTTGTGCCACGGCGTGCGCGGCCGCCGGTCCTCGCCCCAGCTGAACGCGGGGTCGATGGCGACGGAGCGGGGCATGTGCGGAGCGCTGTCGCGTTCGTCCGGTGTCAAGTCCTCTCCCGGGTCGCCGATCCGGTAGCCGAACAGCGAGTCGTGCCACTGCAGCGACCCGGTGATCGCCTTCGCATAGGGATCGAGGAGGAGCTTGGCCGGATTGAAGCGATGCCCGTTCTCGGGCTCGAAGGGGCCGTGCACCCGATAGCCGTAGGGCTGCCCGGGGCGCATCTCGGGCAGGTAGACGTGCCAGACCTGGTTGGTGTGCTCTTGCATGCGGATGCGCTGGCACTCCCGCCGCGGATCCTCCGGGTCGAACAGGCAGAGATCGACAGCCGTCGCGTGCTCGCTGAAGAGGGCGAAGTTGACGCCGGCTCCATCCCAGGTGGCGCCCAGCGGGTAGGGTGATCCGGGGCGGGTGCGCGGCCCCCGGCTCACGTACGGGTCTCCCGCCGGAGCATGGTCACGGGCAGAGCCTCGAACAGCTTCCCTAGCGAAAGCGCGGGCTTGCCATCCCGCAGCTCGGGAGCTATGCGAAGCCCGGAGAGGCGGTCCACGTACTCCCCGCCGAGCTCCGGCTGCTCGATGGAAAGCCACGTGTCGCCCCACACGGAGGGGCCCAGGGGCCACTCGCCGTTGAAGCCGGTGAGCCGCGCGCTGAGCCGCGGCACGGCCACGATGACGGCATGCTCAGGGTCGTGGCGGGCGAAGGCGACCACGTGTTCCGCGCGCTCGCCCCCCGCCGCCAAGGCCTGGTAGGCGCCGGATCGGAAGAGCCCGGCAAGCTCACGGCGCAGGGTCAGCGCCCGTTGGGTGACCAGGAGCTTGACGCGCCCATCTCGCCAGCTGCCGAGCAGCTCGGCGCAGGGCGGGAGGCCTTCCCGCAGGCCATTGAGCAGCTCCTGGCGCGCCGAGAAGTCCACCGGCCTCCGGTTGTCGGGATCGACCAGGGACAGGTCCCAGAGTTCGGAGCCCTGGTAGAAGTCGGGGATGCCCGGCGAGGCGATCTTGAGGAGCGTCTGGGCGAGCGAGTTGACGGCGCCGTGGACTGCGACGAGGCGCTGGAAGGGCAGGAAGACCTCACGGAAGGGGCTATCCGCCGCGAGGATGCGGCTCACGAACTCCCGGAGCGCGCGGTCGTACTCCGCGTCGGGATTGACCCAGCTCGTGCGGCGCTTTGCCTCCTTGGTCGCCTTCTCCATGTAGGCGGTGAGGCGCGCAGTGAGCGGCTCCGCGGCCTCGTCCTCCGGGCGGACGGGCCAGGCGCCGACCAGCGTCTGGTACAGGAGGTACTCGTCGTTGCGGTCGGGCGCCGACCGCCCGTCCTGCTCGCGCTTGAAGCGCCGGTTGAGCATGCGCCACCGCCTCACGTGCGTCGCCCAGGTTCCGGGAATCTCGGAGAGCACGCTGATCCGGGCACGCACGTCCTCGCCGCGCTTGGTGTCGTGCGTCGAGGTGCCCAGGAGCGAATCGGGCCAGCGCTGGAGCCGCCGCTGGTTCTTTTCGTGGAAGGTGGACACGGCTTCGCCGTAGCGCGCGGGGTCGCTTCCGACCTCGTTGAGGGACACGAGACGGTTGTAGAGGTAGAGCGCGGTGTCCTCCACGCCCTTGGCGGTGACGGGTCCCGTGGTCTGTTGGAAGCGCATGGTGAAGCGCCGCCGCTCCGCGCGCTCCTGCTCGTCGCTCCGCTCGGAGTGGTGCGTGAGGAGGGCGTCGCGCAGGAAGTCGAAGATCGAGGCGCTCACGGTGGGGTTGCGCCGGCGCGCCTCCGCCATCGCGCGGTCGATGTAGCCGCGGTCTCGCTGGCTCGGCTCGTCGAGCAGGTCACCGACATAGGTCCGGTAGACGGGGAAGGCCGCGATGATCTCCCGGATGGCCCGCACGAGGCTGGCCAGGGTGAAGTCGCGCGAGAGGCGGTTGCGCTCGGAGATCCGGTCGAGGTGCAGGCCCAGCTGCGCGATCTCGCTGGCCATGGACACCTGCATGATGAGCCGCTTGGCGACGTACGTGAGCTCCGCCATGGGCTCCACGCGGCCGGCGAAGCGCGTGTAGACCCCGGTCATCTGTCGCCACGTGCTGCGGTCGACGAAGAGGCCATTCACGGAGCCGAGGAAGTCGTAGCCGGTCGTCCCCGCCACCGCCCACCATTCCGGCAGCGGCTCGTCGCCCATGAGGATCTTCTCGGCGGCGATCCAGAGCGGCCGCCCGTCCCGGCTCGCGGGGTCGGTGGCGGCGGCGGCGCGGTAGCGCGCGGCCACGGCGAGCGCGCCGGCGGCGTCGAGCC
>JBKOVG010000429.1:0-32339 GCA_046723845.1 Candidatus Methylomirabilota bacterium
ATTCTGGGGGCGGGAAAGGCGGAGGCTCTTGCCCCCCTCACCCTCCCCCCCTCACCCTCGCCCCTCACCCTCGCCCCCTCACCCTCCCCCCCTCACCCTCGCCCCCTCACCCTTCCCTCTCCCCCGGTGGGGAGAGGGTTGAGAGGAGGGACGACGGCCCACCAAGGTCATCGGGAGCGGAGCTTGCGGGCCGCTTCGGCGCGCATCTGCTGCATGGCGCGGCTCTCCTGGTCGGAGTAACGCTCCTCCTGCCAGGGGTCGGCGCGCATGTGATAGCCGTTGACCTCCCAGAAGCCGGGCGGATTCACGTCGAGGAACTGGAAGCCGCGGAGCCACTTGGCGCTCTTCCAGAAGTAGAGCTTGGGGACCACGAGCCGCAGCGGGCCGCCGTGATCGGGCTCGAGCGGCTGGCCGGCGTGGGAGAGGGCGAGGATGACGTCGTCGTCCACGAGCTCGGTCAACGCCAGGTTGGTCGTGTAGCCGGGGTCGGCGTGGATCATGACGAACTTCGCCTCGGGCTTGAGGCGAACGCGCTGCATGATCTCGCGGATGTGCACGCCCTCGAAGCGGTTGTCGAGGCGGGACCAGCGCGTCACGCAGTGAATGTCGCAGAAGACCTCGCTGCGCGGCAGGGCAAGGAACTCCTCCCACGTCCAGGAGACCTCCTCGTCCACGAGCCCGAAGCAGCGGAAGCTCCAGGTCTTCGGATTGAACCTGGGCGTGAGGCCATAAGTCAGCACCGGCCACTTGGTGGTCAACACCTGGCCGGGTGGCGTGCGCTTGGCGAGCTCGTCGGCGTTCGCGGTCATGTCCGCTCCTCGTTGGAATCGTGCTGACGATCGGCGCCTAGCATCCCACACCTAGCCCGCGAAGCGGTAGCCCTGGCCGTGGGCGGTCAGGATGTACACGGGATGCTCGGGATCCTGCTCGAATTTCTGGCGGAGCCGCAGCACGTGGGTGTCCACCGTCCGCGTGGTCGGGAACTGCTCGTAGCCCCACACCTCGTCGAGGAGGCGGTCGCGGGTGATCACCTCACCGCGGTGCTCGACGAAATACCGCAGGAGGTCGAACTCCTTACGCGTCAGCCGCACCTCGCGACCCGCGCGGAAGGCCTGGCGGCCGCGGAGGCGGATTCGCACGTCCCCGAATGCGAACTCTTCGAACTTCTGCCGCGGCCCCGGGCGCCGCAGGACCGCGCGGATGCGGGCGAGGAGCTCCCGGAGCCCGAAGGGCTTGGTCACGTAGTCGTCGGCGCCCAGCTCCAGCCCGCGCACGCGATCGACCTCCTCGCCGCGCGCCGTGAGCATGATCACGGGGATGTCGAGCCCCTTGGCGCGCAGCTCGCGGCAGAGATCCCAGCCGCTCATGTCGGGCATCATGACGTCGAGGAGGAGAAGATCGGGCGCCTCGGACAGGGCGAGGGCGAGCCCGCGCCGGCCGTCGGTGGCTGAGAGCGTTTGATACCCCTCGAAGCGCAAGTTGTCCTCCAGTCCGCGCACCATTTCCGGCTCGTCGTCTACGATCAGGATGCGCGGCATGCAGCGTTTCCCCTCATCTCCGCCCCCCACCTACCCCTCTCCCCTCAGGGGAGAGGGAACGATCGGAAGGTAGAGGGAGAAGCGGCTACCCTGCCCCGGCCGGCTCTCGACGCTCACCCGTCCTCCATGCGCCTCGGCAATGTGCTTGACCAAGGCCAGTCCCACCCCACTGCCCCGGGTGCCCTGGGTCTCACTCCGTCCGATGCGATAGAACTTCTCGAAGATTCGCCCGAGCTCTCCCGCCGGAATCCCGATCCCCTCGTCGGCGACCTCGATCACCACCCAGGTCCCCTCCCGACGGACGCTCAGGCCGAGCCGCCGGCGCTCCGTCGAGTACTTGAGTGCGTTGTCGATCAGGTTGGCCAAGGCCTGCTTGATCGCCTCCGGATCCATGAGGGCCTCGGGCAGGTCGGGCGCCACCGCCACGTCCAGCTTGAAGCCGCGCTGGGCCAGCGGGTAGCGAAAGGCGTCCAGCACTTCGTGGATGAGCGGCTCGACGGGATGGGCGCCGATGTCGTACCGCTGGCCTCCGCCCTCGATGCGGGAGAAGTCCAGCACGTTGTCGATGAGCCGGGTGAGTCGCTCGCTCTCGCGGGTGATGACCAAGTAGTACTCGCGGCGCGTCGCTTCATCGGGAACGCGCCCCAGCTCGAGCGTCTCGCCGAACATGCGGATGAGAGACAGCGGCGTCTTGAGATCGTGGGAGACGTTGGCCACGAAGTCCGACTTGAGCCGCGCCATCTCCGTCTCGCGCCGGAGCAGCCGGTAGGTCGCCACCAGCCCCAGCGCGATGACGACGAGGAGCAGAGCGAAGGCGGCGGTGAAGAGCATGGCCTGGCGCCGGACGTCGCCGCGCGCGGAGAGGCCCCGCGGCTGATAGAGGGCCACGCGCCAGGTGGGCAAGGCTTCCCCGAAGGCCACGGTCAGCACGCGCGTGGCCTGGTCGATCGGCCGCGGCACGTAGAGAAGATCGCCCTGCGCGTCGAGCACGGCGAGCACGCTCGGCCCCTCGAGCCCGCCGAGCGTCTTGGCGAGCACGTCGCGCTTCACCGCCTCTACGCTGCGCCCGAGCACGGCCAGCACGGGGCCGTCGCTCGACGGAATGACGGCGGCGAGGACGACCTCATCGCCGACCAAGAGATGGCGCCGGCCGCCACGGTCCCACAGCCCTTCGGGGATTTCGCGCACGAGGGCGGGGGGGCTCGTCCCCGGCGGGTAGAGGACGCGGCCCTGATGATCGACGAGGGTGACGCTCGCGAAGATGGGATTCTTCCGCCTCCACTCCTCCAGCCCTTCCGGGCGCAGCGTCGGCTCCATGAGGAGGACCTGGAGGCTCGAGAGGCATTCCTCCTCGGCCTTGAGCATGGCCATCTCCACCTTCTCGGCCGCCATGGTGACCATGTCCCGCGACTGCTCTCGGAACAGGAGCTCGGCGGAAGCCTGCCACTGGCGCAGGGAAACGTAGCCGAGCACGGCGAGGACGACGGTGGCCGCCACCACCGCGCCGAAGGTGAGCAGGCGGGCCCGGCTCACTGCTCCGCGAGCAGCTTCCTGATCAATGCCTCGGTCTCCTCGTAGTCGCCCTCGCCGATGTGGGTGTAGCGAACGATGCCCTTGCGGTCGATGACCACGAGAGCGGGCCAGTAGCGATTGCCGAAGCGCTTCCAGATGGTGAAGTCGTTGTCCTGGACCACCGGGTACGCGACCTTGAGGTCCCGGGTCGCCTTCACGACTTTGTCATACGGGCGCTCCCACGTGAACTCCGGAGCGTGGACGCCCACGATGGTCAGGCCGCTCTTCTCGTACTTCTGGTGCCAGTCCCGCAACTGCGGGATCACGTTCTTGCAGTTGTATCAGCCGAAGGTCCAGAACTCCACGGCGACCACGCGGCCGCGGAGCTTCTCCATGGTCAAGGGCTCGCTGTTGATCCACGGTCCACCGGTGATCTCGGGGGCGGGCTGCCCCACCCGCATGCTCACCGCCTGCCCCGCCAAGGGCGTCATCACCATGGCCAGCACGCCGCCCACCCCCACCACCGTGAGCCATCGCCTGAGTGTGTTCATGCCCGTAAGCCTACCGCCTCCTTTGCGGGCACGTGTCACGCTCCTGTGAATTCTACGCTTCCGCGCCAGGATAGAGGTTGGTTCGCCCCCTCCCACCCCCTATAATGAGGGCGGCGGGCGGAGGGGCATGGGCCCTTCCGGCAACACGGACGCCGACGAGCAACGCACGAACAGGAAAGGCATTGGATGAGTGATGACAGGAAGCTGGCGATGTTCATGGATTTCGAGAACATCGTCCGTGGGGTGAAAGAAGCGCAGTACAAGCAGTTCGAGATCAAGCTGGTGCTGGAACGGCTCGTAGAGAAGGGCAAGATCATGGTGAAGCGAGCCTACGCGGACTGGAACCGCTACGCCGAGTATAAGCGTCCCTTCCACGAGCACGCCATAGAGCTGATCGACGTTCCCCAGAGCCGGTACAGCGGCAAGAACTCCGCGGACATCCGCATGGTGGTGGATGCCATGGACCTCGCCTACGCCAAGCAGCACGTGGACAGCTTTGCCCTCGTCTCGGGCGACTCTGACTTCTCCCCGCTCGTGTCCAAGCTGCGCGAGAACGACCGCTACGTGATCGGGCTCGGGGTCAAGTCCTCCTCCTCCGAGCTCCTCGTGGGCAACTGCGACGAGTTCATCTTCTACGAGGACCTGATCCGGGAGTCGAAGAAGACCACCGCCCTCCGCGGGCTGCCCGAGAAAAAGATGGAGGCGATGCAGCAGCTCATCGAGGCCATCCAGGCCCTCCAGCGCGAGAACAAGGACACCCTGTGGGGCTCCATGGTCAAGCAGACCATGCAGCGGAAGAACCCCGCCTTCAACGAGTCCTACTACGGGTACTCGACCTTTTCGAAGCTCCTGGAAGAGGCGGCCAAGCAGCGCATCGTCACCCTGGAGCGCGACGCGCGGAGCGGAACCTACATCATCACCTCCCTCGAGGAGGGCAAGGCCGCTTAGTTCTCGGAGGGGGGCTCCGCCCCCCTTCCGAACCTCCCCCCGAAAAGCAGGTGGCGCCGGCAAAGCCGCCGCTCGAAGCGGAACATCCCCCTCCGCGAGGTTGCTATGAGCGCTTCGTGATCACCATGACCTTGCCACTGTCGCTGATGAGCGCCGTCATGATCCAGCTCACGATGCTGACGACGATGGCGCCAAGGAAGGCCGACCAGAATCCCGCCACGTAGAAGCCCTTCACCAGCGAGGCGACGAGCCAGAAGCAGAGCCCATTGAGGACGAGCAGGAAGAAGCCCAGGGTGACGAGGGTGATGGGCAGGGTGAGGATGATGAGGACGGGGCGGACCACCGCGTTCACCAGGCCGAGCAGGAGGCCTCCGACCAATGCGGGCACCAGCCCGTCCACGCTGATGCCGGGCAGGATCGAGGCCGCGAGCATGATGGCGAGCACGTTCACGACCACGCGGAGCAGGAAGCCCATCGTCGCCTCCGTTTCCTGAACGGTGAGCGGCCCGTCGTATACTGACGGCGCCGTGCCGAGATCCCATTATATGCACCTGCGGCTGGCCCTCCTGCTCGCCCCGTGGCTGTGGGGCGCCGCGTGGGCCGCCGATGCCCCGCCCCTCAGCATCGATCCCGCCCTCGCCCGCGGGCCCGTGGACGCGCCGGTGATCATCATCGAGTTCTCCGACTTCGAGTGCCCGTCCTGCAAGCGCGCGCGGGCCCCCCTAGAGGCGATCCTGAGGGAGTTCGACGGCAAGATCCGCCTCGTCCACAAGGACTTCCCGGTACCCACTCACAAGGGCGCCCTCCCCGCCGCGGAGGCGGCACGCTGCGCGGCGGCCCAGGGTGCCTTCTGGCCCTATCACGATCTGCTCTATCTCTCCGTGCCAGACTTCTCCCGCGACGATCTCGTCGCCTACGCGGGCCGGTTGAGCCTCGACCGCCAGCTCTTCGCCACCTGTCTGGACACGCACCAGTTCCGCAAAGACATCGAGACCGACGTCAAGGAAGGCCGTGCGCTCAAGCTGCGCGGTACCCCGACCTTTCTCGTGAACGGCCGGCCTCTCGTGGGCGCGCAGCCCGTGGAGGCCTTTCGCGAGGCCATCCGCGACGCGCTCAGGAGCGCGAGCGCTCCCTAGCCCATACAGGAGACCGCCATGACCACCGCGCCCGTCAGCTTCTTCGCCGACACCGAGAAGGCCCCGTGGGTCGAGCGACGCCCCGGCATCTTCTGGAAGACGCTCTGGGAGGACGCGGACGGCCGGCACAAGGCGGTGCTCATGCGCTACTCACCTGGCTCCACGGTGCCGCGGCATCGCCATCTCGGCGACGAGCAGGTCTGGGTGATCGAAGGCTCCGTGGCTGACGACGCGGGCGTGTGCGTCGCCGGCAACTACGCGCGCCGGCCGCCGGGCTGCGTGCACACGGTGACGAGTCCGGGCGGCGCGCTCGTCTTCGCGGTGATCTCCGGTCCCACGGAAGCCGTGTAGCGTTCTCCTGCGCGAGAGAAACAGAAAAATTCTTGCAGCGTTTTCGCGTGTTCGGTAAGGTGATTCCCGGCGTTTCAGAACGTGAAGCTTTTGCGCGGCTCGACCGCAGCCTTGAGTCGAATGAGGCGGACATCATGACAGAGCAGCTCTTCTGGTGGTGCCTGGGCTTTCTCGGGCAAGGTCTCTTCGCCAGTCGCTTCCTCGTGCAGTGGATCGCGTCGGAGCGCCGGAGGGAAAGCGTGATCCCGGATGCCTTCTGGTACTTTTCCGTCGGCGGCAGCTGCCTGCTCCTCATCTATGCGATTCACCGCCGCGATCCCGTCTTCATAATGGGTCAGTGGGGACTTCTCGTCTACCTTCGCAACCTCTATCTCATCCGCCGCAAGCGGCGCCAGCTTGCCGAGGCCGGGGCGTAATCCCGGCGAAAGGACATCGTTCCATGAGCCCGGCCAACGCCGATCCGATCAAGTGGGCCATTCCCCAGACGCGGGAGATCCTGATGATCCCCGGTCCCACGGAGCTGCCCTTCCCTGTCATCCAGACCCTCAACCAGCCGCCCATCATCCACTACGATCAGAGCTTCGATCTCGACGTGCTGGAACCCGTCAATCTCGCCCTCAAGAAGGTGTTCCAGACCACGGACGGCGAGATCATCACCATGCCCGGCTCCGGCAAGACCGCGCTGGAGTCGAGCGCGCTCTCCATGGTGGAGCCCGGCGATCGCGTGCTCGTCATCGTCACCGGACGCTTCGGCATCCTCATGCGCGAGGTGATGGAACGCATCGGCGCCGACGTCACGGAGTTCAGCGTGGAGTTCGGCCAGCCCATCGATCTCGCCAAGCTCGAGAAGGAGATCGGTCGCGTCAAGCCGAAGATCGTGACCATGGTCCACAACGAAACTTCCACCGGCACCACGTATCCGGCCAAGGAGGTGGGCACGATCGTCAAGGGCCACGGCGCCCTCTTCCTTCTCGACACCGTGTCCTCCCTCGCGGGCATCGATGTGCGCACCGACGAGTGGGGCGTGGACCTGAACATGACGGGCTCGCAGAAGTGCCTCGCCGCGCCGCTCGGCATGGCCATCATCGGTGTCACCCCGCCGGGCTGGGAGGCGATGGAGAGGCGTAAGCAGAAGGCCTCGTCGTGGGTCTACGACCTCCTGCGCTGGCGCGATTCGTGGATCCCCGCCTCGCGGGGCGGCAAAGTGCCGGACGGCGCGCCGCGCTCCCAGCCCATCTCCATGCCAAGCCACCTCACCCAGGCGCTTGGCACCGCGGTGCGGCTCGTCCTCGAGGAAGGGCTCGAGGCGCGCTTCCGGCGGCACGGGGTGGCCGCCCGCGCCTTCCGGGCCGGGCTGGACGCCATGCGCCTCGAGATGTTCGCGGACTCGTCAGTGTTGTCGGACACCGTGTCCTGCATCAAGACGCCGCCCGGCATCGATCCCGCCGCCATCGTGAAGCACATGCGGCAGAACTACGGCATCCTCATCGGTACCGGTCTCGACAAGATGCGCACCTCCACGCTCCGCGTGGGGCACATGGGGATCACCGCGAGCCCGCTCTACATCCTGCCCACCCTCTCCGCGCTCGAGATGACCCTGCGGGATCTCGGCTACAAGTGTGAGGCGGGAGCGGGGGTGTCGGCGGCCCAGGCCATCTTCTCCGCCGCGCAGGAATGATCTCGGTCCCCGACGACTTCCCCTCGGTCTTCGAGGGCACTCCCGCCCACGAGCGGGCGACGAAGCTGGGCGACGTCTCCGTGTTCACGGAGCGCGGCGCCGATCAGGAGCAGGAGCTGATCCGGCGCATCGGCCGCGCCACGGTCGCCATCAACATCCGCGCCCACGCCCGCTTCACCGACGGCGTGTTCGCCGCCTGCCCCGCGCTCAAGATGGTGTCGATCTGGGGCACGGGCACCGACAACTTCGACCTGCACGCCGCGGGCATGCGCGGCGTCACCATCTGCAACACGCCCGGCGTCAACGCCTTCGCGGTGGCCGAGCACGCCCTGACCCTCATGCTCGCGGTGGGGCGGAAGATCGTCGCCCTCGACGCGGAGATGCGGAAGAACAAGTGGCCGCGCGAGCTCCTCACGCAGATGCTCGGGAAGACCCTGGGCGTCTTCGGGATGGGGGCTATCGGCGCCCGCGTGGCCGCCCTCGGCAAGGCCATCGGCATGGAGGTGCTGGGCTGGTCGGCCACCGGCGACCCCGCGCGCATCCGTGCCGCCGGGGCCACTCCCGCGACCAAGGAGGACATCCTCTCGCGCGCCGACGTCATCAGCCTCAACGTGCGGCTGGGCCCGGAGACCCGCGGCTTCCTCGGGCGGAAGGAGCTCGCGCAGATGAAGCCGACCGCCATCCTGATCAACACGGGACGCGGGGCGTTGGTGGAGAAGGACGCGCTGATCGCGGCCCTGACCGAGCGCAAGATCATGGGCGCCGGCCTCGACGTGTTCCATCAGGAGCCCCTGGCCCCCGATGACCCGATTCTCGCCCTCCCCAACGTGATCCTCTCGCCGCACAATGCCGGCCAGACCCCGGAGGTCATTCGCGACGGGTTGCTGCGCGCCGTGGAGAACGTGGAGCATTTCCTCCAGGGCAAGCCGCGGGACGTCGTCGTCGCCCCGGTTCGCTGAGCGCCGCGCCGCTTCATTAGGCGGTCAACCCCTCGCCCAGGAGCGTCTTCGGTGCCAAGATACGGGTCCGGGAGTCACGTCGACTCCCCAGGCCCATCACCATCATCCCGAGGAGGTTCCCATGTCCAAGGTGCTCAAGTGCGGTGACCTGATGCCAGGATGCAACTTCGTCGTGGAAGGCAAGGACGTAGCCGAAGTCATGGCCAAGGGTGCCGAGCACGCCAAGACGGCGCACGGCATGACGTCGATCCCGCCCGACCTCGCGGCAAAAGTCCAGGCCGCCATCAAGGACAAGTAGGCGACCTGCTCCCCTCACCCTACCCTCTCCCCTCCCCTTCAGGAGGGGAGAGGGAGGCGGCGGCGTTTCGAGCACCGGCTTTGCCGGCGCAACCTGATTCGGGGGGAGTTCAGAAGGGGGCGAAGCCCCCCTCCGAGTCATAGCACGGAGCGGATCGCTGCCACGATGTCGTCCCGCGAGGGGATCGTGGCCACCTCGAGCTTGTCGTTGTAGGGCATGGGCACATTCCGCGCCCCCACGCGGGCGATCGGTGCATCGAGCAGGTCGAGACCCTTCTCGCTGACCATGGCGGCGATCTCCGCGCCGAAGCCGCCGCGCTTCACCGCTTCGTGGACGACCACGAGGCGATTCGTCCTGGCCACGGAGTTGAGGATGGCCTCCTCGTCGAGTGGCACCAGCGTGCGCGGATCGATGACTTCCACGGAGATGCCTTCCTTCTCGAGATCGCCTGCGACCTGAAGCGCGCGCTGCACCATCATCTGCGTTGCCACCACCGTCACGTCCGTCCCCGCACGCTTGACGTCCGCCTTGCCCAGCGGAATGACGTAGTCGCCCTCGGGCAGCTCGCCCTTGGTCGGATAGAGCATCTTGTGCTCGAGGAAGATCACAGGATTGTCGTCGCGGATGGCCGCGGCGAGGAGGCCCTTGGCGTCGTAGGGCGTGGAGGGCGCCACCACCACGAGCCCGGGCACGTGCGCGAACCACGCCTCCAGGCTCTGGGAGTGCTGGGCGGCGAGGCGGATGCCGCCGCCCTGCGGGCCGCGGATCACCAGCGGCACCGTGGCACGACCGCCGAGCATGTACCGGATCTTCGCCGCCTGGTTCACGATCTGGTCCATGGTCATGGCGATGAAGTCCCAGATCTGGATCTCCACGATGGGCCGCATCCCCGCCACCGCCGCCCCCACCCCCATGCCCACGAAGGACGGCTCGGAGATCGGCGTGTCGCGCACGCGCTCTTCGCCGAAGCGGTCGCGCAGGCCCTTGGAGACCTGGAAGATGCCGCCGATGAGCCCCACGTCCTCGCCCATGAGGAACACACGCTCGTCGCGCGCCATCTCGCCGTGGAGCGCGGCGTTGAGCGCCTCCGCGAAGGTCTGCTCGCGGCCGGCGCGGCTGGCAGGCTCGGGCACCTTGGCGTGAGAGGCGTAGACGGCGGCCTCCATCACCTCCACCGTGGGCTCGGGGCTCTCGATGCCGTAGGCCACGGCGGCTTCCAGCTCGCCCTCTACCCGCTGGCGCAGCTCCTTGATGTCGAGCTCGCTCGCGCCCATGTCCATGAGGCGGCGCTCCACACGCGCCACCGGGTCCTTCTCGATCCACTCGAGCTCTTCCTGCTTGGTCCGGTATTCGGGGAGGTTGGCGCGCATGCTGTGCCCGCCCCAGCGATAGGTCACCGCCTCCACGCAGCTCGGTCCCTCGCCGCGCCGCGCCCGCGCCACCGCCTCTCCCACCGCCTCGTGCACGGCGAACAGGTCATTGCCGTCCACGCGCGCGGCGGGGATGCCGTAGGCGCGGGCGCGGGCGGTGACGCCCTCCCCCGCCGTGGTGCGCGACTGATCGGTGCTGAGCGCGTACTTGTTGTTTTCGCACACGAAGATGAAGGGCAGCTTCCACACCGCGGCCAGGTTCATGGTCTCGTGCACCACGCCCTGGTTCGCTCCGCCGTCGCCGAAGAAGGAGATGACCACGCGGTCGGCCTTGCGGAGCTTGTTGGCCAGCGCGGCCCCCGCCCCGATGGGCACACCGGCGGCCACGATGCCGTTGGCCCCCAGCATGTTGAGGTCGAGGGCGGCGATGTGCATGGAGCCGCCGAGGCCGCGGCAGTAGCCGTCCTCACGTCCCATCAGCTCCGCCATCATCAGATCGAGGCGCGCGCCCTTGGCGATGCAGTGGCCGTGGCCCCGGTGGTTGCTGATGACCGAGTCGTCCTTGGTCAGGTGCGCGCAGGCCGCGGTGGCCACCGCCTCCTGGCCCACGTAGCTGTGGGCGGTACCCTTGACGTGGCCGGCATTGAACAGCTCCACCGTGCGCTCGTCGAAGCGGCGGATGCGGAGCATGGTCTGGTAGAGGGACTCGAGGGATTGGCGGCTCAGTGGCATGGCTCTGCCTCCCGAAGAGGGCGCACGCGCAAGTCGCGCGCCTAGATGTCGAGTGCGTCACGTAAGAGCTGCGCCGGGTGCCGCGCGCGCCGGCCCGCGAGATGCTCGATCTGCTGCCGGCAGGAGATGCCGGGAGCGACCACTTCCGTGTCGGCGGGCGCGGCCTTCACGGCGGGAGCGAGCCGCCGGCCGCCCAGCGTCACCGAGATGTCGTAGTGCTCCTTCTCGAAGCCGAAGGAGCCCGCCATGCCGCAGCAGCCGGAGTCGACCTCGCTCACCTCGTAGCCCGCCCAGCCGAGGGCGGCCACGGTGGGCGCCGTACCCACCATGGCCTTCTGGTGGCAGTGGCCGTGGAGGAGCGCACGACGCGGCCCGGACTTGAAGCGCAGCTCGAGCCCGCGGGCCCGCTCGCGCAGCAGGAACTCTTCGATGAGGAAGCTCCCGCGCGCCACGTCCCGCGCGGCGTTCGTGCGCAGGAGCTCGACCCACTCGTCGCGCAGGGTGAGCAGACACGAGGGCTCGAGGCCCACGATGGGCACGCCGCGCGTCACGAAGGGATGCAGCCGCTCCACGTTCCAGCGCGCATGCTCCCGCGCTTCGTCGAGCATGCCCTTGGAGATAAGGGGCCGCCCGCAGCACTTCCGGTCCACCAGTTCCACGCGGTAGCCGGCCGCCTCCAGCAGCTCCACCGCGGCGCGCCCGACCTCCGGGGTGTTGTAGGTGACGAAGGTGTCGTCGAAGAGCACCACGGAGCCGCGGGGAGCCGTGGTGGGCGTGCCGCGCGCGGCGAACCAGTCCGTGAAGGTCTGGCGGGCGAAGGCGGGCAGCGGCCGCCGGCGATCGATCCCCGCCACCTTCTCCATGAGCCACCGGTTGGGCGCGGAGGCGGCGATCCAGTTCGAGAGCGGCGCGAGCTTGGATCCCCACCACGACAGCCGGCCGATGTGGCCGAAGATGCGGTTGCGCAGGGGCAGCCCGTTGGCCTGGTGGTAGTGGTAGAGGAACTCGTACTTCATCTTGGCCATGTCCACGTTGGACGGGCACTCCGCCTTGCAGCCCTTGCACTCGAGGCAGAGATCCATCACCTCGTAAAGCCGCCGGCCCGTGAAGTCCGTGGCCGGCACCTTGCCCGAGAGCACGGCGCGGAGGGCGTTGGCGCGCCCGCGCGTGGAGTGCTCCTCGTCCCTCGTGGCCATGTACGAGGGGCACATGGTGCCTTCGAGCTTCTTCCGGCATACGCCCACCCCGTTGCACATCTCCACCGCCGCCGCGAAGCCACCCTGCGACGAGAAATCCAGCAGCGTCTTGGGCTCCCAGGTCTTGTACTCGGGGCCGAAGCGGAGATGCTCGGTGACGGGCGGGCTCGCCACGATGTTGCCCGGGTTCATGCGACCCTTGGGGTCGAAGGCGGATTTGAACTCGCGGAAGGCCTGGAAGACCTCGGGGCCGAACACGCGCTCGAGGAAGGGGCTCCGTGCCCGGCCGTCGCCGTGCTCGCTCGAGATGGCGCCGCCGTACTCGAGGACGAGGTCGAAGATCTCGTCGGCCATGTTCCGCACCTGCTCGAGGCCACGCGCCGTCTTGAGGTTGATCAGCGGACGGATGTGGAGGCACCCGACTGAGCAGTGGCCGTAGTACGCGCCCTCGGCGCCGTGCTTGGCCATGATGTCGCGGAAGCGTGGCACGAACACGGGCAGGTACTCCGGAGCGACCGCGGTGTCCTCGACGAAGGCGATGGGCTTGGCCTCGCCCTTGGTGCCGAGGAGGAGGCCGAGGCCCGCCTTGCGGAGCTTCCAGATCGACTGCTGCTCGGCGGCGTCCAGCGCCACGTGTCCCGCGTAGCCGAAGCGGGCCTGGGCCCGCTTGGCCTCGAGCGCCTCGACCTTGGCTTTGACCTCGCCGGGTGTATCCCCCGCGTACTCCACGATGAGGATCGCGCCCGGATCGCCCTGCACGAAGCCCATGCGCTTGGACTGCTCGATGTTGTTCCGCGCGAGGTCGAGGATCATCTTGTCGGTGAGCTCGACGGCGTAGGGCCTCGTCTCGAGGATGGTCTGCGAGGACTCGAGCGCTTCCTGGATGTCGTGATAGTGGATCACGTCGACGGCGGTGGCCTTGGGGCGCGCCACCAGGCGCATCGTCGCCTCGACGATGGTGAGCAGCGTGCCCTCCGATCCCACCACCAGCCGCGCCATGTTCAGGGGCCGGTCCTTCACCAGCTCGTCCAGGTTGTAGCCGCACACCCGCCGCCAGTGCTTCGGGTAGCGCTGACGGATGACGGCGCCGTGCTGGTCGCGGATCCGCGCCACCTCGCGATAGATCTGCCCCTCGAGGCCGGAGGCGCGCTGCTTGGCCCGGAAGGCCTCTGGAGTGACCTCGCCGAACACCACGCGGCTGCCGTCGGCGAGCAGCGCGGTGAGCTCGATGACGTGATCGACGGTGAGCCCGTAGGCGATGGAGTGCGAGCCCCCGGAGTTGTTCCCCAGCATGCCGCCGATGGTCGCGCGGTTCGAGGTGGAGGTGTCGGGGCCGAAGAGCAGGCCCATGGGGCGCACGTGCGCGTTGAGCTCGTCCTGGACCACGCCGGGCTGCACGCGCGCCCACATCTCCCCGCGATTCACCTCGAGGATGTTCTGCATCCAGCGCGAGAAGTCCATGACCACCGCGCGATTGACCGTCTGCCCGGTGAGGGAGGTCCCGCCGCCTCGCGGCAGCACCGCCACGTTCTCGCGGTCGGCGAGCTCGAGCACGGCCTGCACGTCGCCCGCGTGGCGCGGGATGACCACGCCGATCGGCTCCATCTGGTACATCGAGGCGTCGGTGGAGTAGAGGAGGCGGGAGTACTGATCGAAGCGGACGTCACCCTCGACGACGCGCCGCAATTCCCGTTCGAGATCGCTCATGGCGGCCATCATTCTACCCGAAAAACCGAGCAGATGGACCGACGTCAGCTCGTCGTGTCGCAGGTTTTAGACAGCGCGCAATGGGGGCGACGCCGTGAGGTCCCCCAGCGCTCCTCCACCCGGCGTTCTCCATGCCGGGTGACGGGACCCGCTCACTCCCGCTCGCTTCGTGGTGACCTCTTCGGCTCCGCGTCGACGAGTATACTATGCGCCGTGAACCGCCTTGGGCCTGCGGTCGCCCTCGCCGCCCTCCTCTTCGCCCCCGCGTCCGGAGCCGCCGCGCCGGCCGCGCCTGCCGTGCGCGTGCCGCTCCTCACGGGCGGTGAGCCCTTCGACTCGCGCTCCTTGATCGGCAAGAAGGTGCTCGTGCTGCGCTTCCAGGCTTCGTGGTGCAAGTCGTGCGCGAGCCAGGCCGCGGGGATCGAGCGGATCTACGAGCGCTACAAGGAGCGCGGGGTCGAGCTCCTCGCCATCCAGGTGGACGACCCCGAGAAGGAGGCGCGCGCCTTCCTCAAGGCCCACGGCGCCACCTATCCCGCCGCCCTCGATCCGAGCCTGCGCGTGGCCAACCGCTTCGGCTTCAAGCGCGCGCCCTACACCGTCGTGGTCAACAAGCGTGGGGAAATCGTAGCGCGCCTCGAGGCCACCGCGGACGAGGCCCGTCTCACCGCGGCCATCGACTCTGCCCTCAAGCCGCCGGCCAAACGTCGCGCGCCCGTGAAGGCTTCCTAGCTCCCGGTGGATCTCGCCACCTTCCTCCGGGGCCTGATCATCGGCTTCTCCATCGCCGCGCCCGTCGGGCCGATCGGCGTGCTGTGCATCCGCCGGACGCTCGCGGACGGCCGCGCCATCGGCTTCGCCTCGGGGCTCGGCGCGGCCACCGCTGATGCGCTCTACGGAGCGGTGGCGGCCTTCGGCCTCTCGCTGGTGACCAACGCTCTCGTCGGGCAGCGACTATGGCTGCAGGTGGTGGGCGGCATCTTCCTGCTCTACTTGGGCGTGCGGACGTGGATGGCCGTGCCGCGCGACGCGTCGGGCACCGCGGTCAACCCGGGCGGTCTCGCCGCGGGCTGGGCGTCGACCTTCGCCCTCACCCTCACGAATCCCACCACGATCATCTCCTTCGCGGCGATCTTCGCGGGGCTCGGGCTGGGACGGAACGTGAGCGGCTACGGCGCCGCGTCGCTGATGGTGTTGGGCGTGTTCATCGGCTCCGCGATCTGGTGGCTCTTCCTGAGCCTGGGCGTGGGACTCGTGCGCTCGTCGCTGACTCCGGCGCGACTCGGCTGGGTGAACCGCGGCGCAGGGGCGATCATCGCAGCCTTCGGCGTGGTGGCGCTGGCCAGCCTGCTCTGGTGACGATTCGGCCTTGACGTGGCTGGACGCCGGGCATAGAGTGCGCCCCTATGCTGAGCGAGCGGGCTCGCGTCGGCGACACGGTGACGCTCGATGGGCACCGCGTGCGCGAGAGCGCCGTCACCTCGCCGACACTCCGAGCCCACGTCGCCGTCGACGAGTCGGCGCGGGGCCCCGTGGTCCGGCTCGCCGTCGCGCTCTTTGGCCTCGGGCTCTTCGCGGCGAGCTTCGTCACCTGCCGCCTCACGGAGAACCCGCCGGAAGGCACCTACGCGCTCTTCCTCGAGATCGGCGGCTGGATCGGCATGCTCGCCGCCGCCCGCCTCGTGACGGAGCGGTGGCTCGCCCCCAGCCTCGTCGTCTCCGCCTGGCTGCTCCTCGTGATGGGCAACGCCTTCGGCGCGCGCCTGATCCAGCGCGGCACCGACAAGGGGCTCGCCCTCGGCTTCGACTACGTGACGGCCCTCATCACTCTCGAGGCGGGGACGTGGCTACTCTTGGCCGTCCTCATGCTCGACGGCGCCGCCAAGCTCTGGCGCGAGGACGCGCGGCGCGCCTAGCTCGACCATCGCGGGCCGCCGTCGCCTCTTGACCTTCGCATAGCACCAAGCTTAGCCTCTGCCCACGCTGACCCACCATGTCGAGCTTGCCGAGACACGAGTGACCACCGGCGCGCCCATCGTCGTCGAGAGCGTGAGCAAGCGCTACGAGACGCCGAGCGGCCCTATCCCCGCCGTCGAGACCGTCAGCCTCACCGTCCGGCCGCGAGAGTTCGTTTCCCTCCTCGGACCCAGCGGCTGCGGCAAGTCGACGCTGCTCGCCATGATCGGCGGTCTCGTGCCTCCGGACGCGGGCCGCATCCTCATCGAGGGGACGCCGGTCGCCGGTCCCACCCCGAGCAAGGTCGCCCTGGTCTTCCAGGATCCCGGGCTCTTCCCGTGGCGGACGGCCCTCGACAACGTGGGCTTCGGTCTCGAGCTCACCGGAGTCGGCGCCGCGCGCCGGCGCGAGATCGCCCTGAGCCTTCTCGAGCCCATGGGGCTCAAGGGCTTCGAGTCGAAGTACCCGCGCGAACTCTCCGGCGGCATGCGGCAGCGCGTGGCCATCGCCCGCGCCCTCGCCCTCGACACGCCCATCCTCCTCATGGACGAGCCCTTCGGCGCCCTCGACGAGCAGACGCGGCTCCTCATGGGCGAGTGGCTGGTCGAGGTGCGCCATCGCACGCAGCGGACCGTCGTCTTCGTCACCCACAGCCTGCACGAGGCCATCGCGCTCTCGGACCGCATCGCGGTGATGACGGCGCGCCCCGGACGGATCAAGGACGTGGTCGAGGTGCCGCTGTCCTATCCGCGCGCGCTCGACGGCCCCGACGCGGTGGCGCTCCACGCCAAGCTCTGGGCGCAGATCCGCGAGGAGTCGTTGCGATCCATGGAAGGCCGGCAGTGAGAATCTGGCTCTGGCGCCTCGGCCTCCTCCTCATCGCCCTGACCCTGTGGGAAGCCGTGGCGCGCATGTTGAACCCGATCCTCTACGTCGGCCCGTCGCGCCTGCCCGGCGCCCTCGCCCGCGTCCTCGCCACGCGCGATCTCCCTCCCCTGCCCGGCCACATGTGGCTCACCGTGGGCGAGATCGCGGCCGCGTATGTGCTGGCGGTGGCGGGCGGGCTCTGGGTCGGGTTCCTCCTCGGGCTGCGGCGCACCGTGGGACGCATCTATGAGCCACTCCTCGCCACGCTCTACGCCGTCCCCAGCGTCGTCTGGTATCCCTCGCTCATGCTCTTCTTCGGCCTCGGCCCCGCCTCCAAGATCGCCTTCGGATTTTTCCTGGGCTTCTTCCCCGTCACCCTCGCCGTGCTCGCGGGCATTCGCCAGGTCCCGGCCACGCTCGTGACGGTCGCGGTGTCCATGGGGGCCCGGCCGTGGACGGTCTTCCGCAAGGTCATGCTGCCCGCCATGGCCTCGACCATGGTGGGCGGCCTGCGCACGGGGCTGGCGCTCTCCGTGGTCGGCGTGCTCGTGGGCGAGCTCCTAGGCGCGCGGGCCGGGCTCGGCTACGTGATCAACTACGCCTACGGGCTCATGATGACGGCGGAGTACGCCGCCCTCGTCGTGCTCGTGGCGGCGGCAGTGCTCCTCCTCGACGGCGCGGGCGCGCTGATCGAGGCGCGGGTGAAGCAGTGGGCCGGCTGAAGGTCCTCGCCTGCCAGGCCCTCTCGGTGACGGCGCTCCTGCTCGCCTGGGAGGCGGCGGTGCGGTGGCGCCTGCTCGATCCGCTCTTCGTCCCCGCTCCCTCGTCCATCCTCCGCGTGCTCGGGGTCACCGGCGCGGAGGCGCTGCCTCGCCTGGGCGAGACGCTGGTGAAGACCTTCCTCGGCTATGCCCTGGCCATCCTGGCGGGCGTGCCCGCCGGCCTCGTGCTGGGCTCGCGGCCGACCGCCCATGCCGTCGCCATGCCGTACGTGGTCGCCCTCTACGGCGTGCCAAAGATTCTCGTCCTGCCCTGGATCGCCCTTATCTTCGGCATCGGCCTGTCGACGGCGGTGCTCTCGGCCGCTGTCTTCGCGGTCTTCCCGGTGGTCGTGCTCGTGGCCGCGGGCACGCGCGACGTCGATGCTGCCCTCGTCACCGTGGCCAGGTCGATGGGTGCGAGCCGCGCGCAGATCACCCGCAAGGTCCTCCTGCCCGCCGTGCTCCCCTCGGTGCTCGCGGCCATGCGCGTGGCCATGGTCTTCGCCCTTCTCGGCACCCTGATCGCCGAGATGCTGGCGGGCAACCGCGGCATGGGCTTCCAGATGCAGCGCTCGGCGCTCGCCTTCCGCGCGCCCGAGCTCTTCGCGGCCACCGCCATCGTGTCGGTGGTGTCGATCTCCGTCGTGTTGTTCCTCGAGCATCTCGACGCGCGCCTGGGCCGCTGGCGATGAGGCCGGGTGCGCCACCCAGGAGACATCCATGACCACGAGACGCGGGTTCCTCAAGACGGCGGCGGTGGCCACGGCGGCCCTGGCTGCAAGGCCGGGGTGCTCCGAATCCCAGGCCCTCACGCCCGTGAAGGTGGGCGCGGTGGTGCTGGGCGACTTCGGCGTGGTGACGCCGACCCTGGCCGGCATCGAGAAGGGCTACTTCAAGCAGAACGGCCTCGACGCCGAGCTCATTCCCTTCAAGGGCGGCCCCGACCTGCTCAAGGGCATGCTCTCGGGCTCCGCGGACATCGGCATCACCGGAGCCACCGATCCGCTCGTCTTCCGCGAGCGCGGGACGCCCATCCGCGCGCTGGCCACCATCGTGGAGAAGAACCACTTCACCCTCACCGTGGTGCCGAAGGTCAAGCGCCTGGAAGACCTCAAGGGCGGCACCATCGGCTGCACCGTGGTCGGCTCGACCACGTGGGTGTTCGCGCGCATGCTCGCCAAGAAGATGGGCTGGGACCCCGAGAAGGACGTGCGCATCGTCGGCGTGGGCGGCCTCGACGCGCAGATGGCCGCGCTGAAGCGCGGGGAGATCCAGGGCACCATCTTCGGCGACGCGGGGGTGGTCATCGAGGCGGAGGGCTCGGGGCACATCCTGATGCGGCTCGACGAGCTCACGCCCAAGTGGATCAGCCTCGTCGCCTACTCCACGGACGATCTCATCAAGACCAAGCGTGATGTGCTCCAGCGCACGCTCAAGAGCATCTTCCAGGGCGCACGCTTCTGCCGCGACAACGCCGCCGAGAGCATCAAGATTGCGTCCAAGGCCATCGGCTGGCCGGAGCCCGCCACCCGGCGCGCCTACGACCTGCTGCGCCCTCTCCTCTCGACGGACGGACGGATGGATCTGGACGCCATGAAGTTCATGCAGGACACCTTGCTCGAGGTGGGCGTGCTCAAGACGCGGCTGCCCCTCCAGGACTGCTACACGCTGGAGTTCACCCCGGTGAAGCTCTGAGGCTCAGCAGGTGCCGAAGTGGACGAGGCGGATGCCGTGCCGCTCCACCGCCTGCTTCGCCTCGGCGGCGGTGAGCCCGGCCAGCTCCGTCTCGCGCTGGCGGCCGTAGCGGCTGTAGGCGAGGTCATCGTCGAAGTAGCCGGGATGGGTCATGAACTCGGAGAGGCCCGCGGGCAGCGCGTCCAGGTGCGCGACCGTGCGCTCGCGTGACCAGTACGGCTCGGGGCCGGACTCACCCATGAAGTGATCGGGGGTGCGCAGCCCGAGCCGACGCGCGGCGCTCCGCACCGTGTCGTCCTGGCTCCGCACGGGAACCTTGAGGGCGCGCGCGAAGCCCAGGACGAGATCGAGGATCGGATCGTAGCGACCCACGTGGTGGTGCGTGTCGAGATGCGTAGGGAAGCGGCCCATGATCTTCCGGAACACGTCGATCTGATTGCCGAGCTCGATGCGCGCCTCGTCGGTGCGGGCGCGCGCCGCCGCCTCGCGGGCGTCGCGGATGAAGCGCCCCTCGGCGTCCACCAGCGAGGCCACGCGCCGCGGATTCGACACGGGAGCGCCCAGGGTGAGGTTGAGGTGCACCCCCACGCCCATCCCCGAGGCCTGCAGCTCCTCGATCTGCGCGGACGGGATGTCGCGGTTCACCAGGAGCGTGGTGCCCGTCACGATGCCCCGCCGCCCTGCCTCGAGAATCCCCCGGCTCACTCCCGGCGTCAGGCCGAAGTCGTCGGCGTTGACGATGAGGCGCTTCGTCGCCTCCGTCACTACTTCCCCATCACCTTCCGGAAGTAGAGCCGGAGGGCCTCCTTGAGCTGGGCGCGGGCGCCCGGCTGGGTCTGGGCGTCCTCGAGCTGTTCGAGGTCGAGCTGGAGCGGCACGCCTTCCTTCTTCACGCCGTCGAGCTCGGCGGTGAGGCCGCAGCGCTCGTCCGACTCCGTGAACACGATCTTGGCGCGGGTGAAGCTCTGGTCCTCCTGGGCGATCTGCTCGATTGTCTCAGTGAGGAGACGCGTGATCGCTTCCTGGTCGGGGCCCATCACGCTGGAGAAGCCCGTGGTCAGCCGGATGTCCGCCATGCCTAGATGCCCGCGGCCGCCGCGTCGTGGAGCGGCTCCAGGCCCGCCTCGAGGCCGCGCTTGGTCACGCGGATGGCCACGGGACGCGAGAAGTAGAGCGTGCCGGTCTCCGCGCGCTTGGGCACCACGGGGTGGCCCATCTTCTCGAGCGCCTTCAGGCTCGCCTCGCCGACGCGGTCATCGACCCAGAGATCTCCGCCCTCCGTGTGGAGCCGTGGCGCCTCGATGGCGGCCTGCGGCGTGTCGCCGAGATCGACCATGTTCGCGATGACCTGGGGGATCGCCGAGACGATCTTGCGGCCGCCGGGCGCGCCCACCGTGAGGTACGGCGCGCCCTGCTTGAAGCCGAGGGCGGGGACCATGTTGACGAGGGGGCGCTTGCCCGGAGCCACGGAGTTCGCGCGCCCCGGCTCGGGATCGAACCAGACCATCCCGTTCTGGAGAAGGATGCCCGTGCCCGACACGACCATGCGCGAGCCCCAGAGGGACACCGCGGTGTTCGTCAGCGACACCATGTTGCGCTGCCGGTCGACCGTGCAGAGATGCGTGGTGCAGTCGGCGTCGCGGGCGCCCGGATCGTAGCGCCACGCATCCGGCACCGCGCGCGCGGACCGTGGCCCGCCCGGCTTGAAGGTCGCTGCCACCTTGGCCGCGTATTCCTTCGAAACCAGCCCGCTCCACGGCGACTTGACGCGCTCGGCGTCGCCCAGGTGCTCGAGACGATCGAGGAAGGCGCGCCGCACCGCCTCGGCACGAAGGTGCAGTCCGCCCGGCGTCTTCCAGGTGGCGCGCGCCTTGGGGAACTGGGCGAGGATGTTCAGCATCTCGAGGGCGGTGGTGCCGCCCGTCGCCCCCGGCGAGAAGGCCAGCTCGAGGCCGCGGTACTCGCCTCTCAGCACGGGAAGGACCCGCGGCACGTAGCCGGCGAGATCGTCTCTCGTGAGATAGCCGCCCGTGCCCCGCATCTCCTCGTGGATGGCCTGGGCGATGGCGCCCCTGTAAAAAGCGTCCGGACCGTCCTTGGCGAGGAGGCGAAGGCTGCGCCCGAGATCGGGTTGGCGGAAGAGGTCGCCGCCCGCCATGGAGGGCGTGCGGTAGATGTAGTGCCCGTCGCGGAGATAGGTCCGGGCCGTCTCGGGAAACGCGGCCAGCTCCTGGCTCATGACGGCGGTGTTGAGCGCCACGTACCAGTCGGGCACGAATCCTTCCTCGGCCAGCGCGATGGCGGGCTGGAGCACGTCACGCAGCTCCATGGTCCCCCAGCGCTCGAGGGCGAGGGCGAGTCCGGCCACGGAGCCCGGCACGGCCACCGAGCGCGGGCCGAAGACGTTCGCGTCGTCCACCACGAGGCGCCAGGGAAAGATGGCCGTCGAGGTGCCTTCCGTCAGCTCGTAGCAGCCCTCGTGGGCCGCCGCCGGCGCCTCCACGTTGAAGTCGACGCAGAGCGTCTCCCCGCGCTTGGCCAGGTGCACGAGCATGGTCCCGCCGCCGCCCAGCGAGGACATGAAGGGCTCGACCACGGGCATGGCAAAGGCGGTGGCCACCGCCGCGTCGATGGCGTTGCCGCCCTTCTGGAGGATGCCGGCGCCGACCTCGGCGCCCAGGGGATGCTCCGCGACCACCATGCCCCGCGTGGCGAGGGGCGTGCGCTTCGTTGCGATGAGCGAGGAGCGGATCATGCGGCCTCCCTGGCGAAGTCGGATGGACAGCCCCGGCAGCTCAGCAGCTGCCGTCCTGCGCGACGAGCGAGCGGGCCCGCAGACGGCTACTGGTCGTCGTGCTTGTCCCAGGCGGGACGCTCGCGAATCATGCTCACCACGGCCGTGTCGTCCATGTAGAGCACCCAGCCCAGCGGGTAGACCCACGCCTCCTTGGCCTTGGTCTGCACTTGCGACCAGTGGCGCCGCGAGAGCGAGGCCATGAGGGCGGGATCGATAGTGCGCTGGTCCGGCTCGTCGAGGAGGATCCGGACCTCTTCCTTGGTGCTGCCGATGCTGACCTGCCGCCAGAAGCGGAAGCTACTGTAGCGGGCGTCGTTCTCGATCTCGGGATGTTCGCGCAGGTACTTGAAGACCTTCTCCTCGAGCTGGTCCTCGAACTGCCGCTTCTCGTCCCAGCCCGGCTCCCGCCCGTTGGCGTTGACAGATCGCACGAGGAGCATCTCGGAGGCCATGGGGCCGCGGGTCGTGTTCTCGACCACGGGCTGTCCTGCCGCACACGCGCCCGCGAGCAGTCCCCCCGCCATGAGCCCCGCCATTCGAAGGACACGCGCCATCCTCGCCTCCTCCTTGTCGGTCACCGACGCGGATTCTAGATCAACGCCGACTCGAGCACGATGCCGCGGTCCACCACCCGCGCCGCCCGACCGAGCAGCGAAGCGAGGGCGGGCGGCACCTCGGGCGCCTCCGCGAGCTGCCTCAGGAGATCGATGAGCCGCCTGAGCGCTCGGATGAGATCGCCCTCATGGCCACCGAACGACTCCTCTACGATACCAGCCCAGTCGTCTTCTCCGGAAGCCCAGCGGAACACGGAGGGCATGAATCCGGTCGACACCCCCACCGGCATGGGCAGGTGATGGTGGCGCTGGACCTCCAGCACGGTGTGGGCCACCCCTTCGAGCTCTGTGAGCTTGCGCTTGAGCTTGGGCCGCTTCTTCAAGAAGAGCCGCGCCACCGTGGAATCGCCGGAGCGTGACTCCTCGATGAGGCAGGAGCAGAGGGCGGCCGCCTCGGCGAGCGTGGTGTCTTCCAGGATGCCCCGGTCGACGATCTCGGCCACGAGGAGCTCGTTGTCGTGGCGGAAGCCCGCGATGAGCTGCCCCTTGGCGAGGAGCTTGCCGTCCTGGACGGCGCCGAAGCGCTCGAGCACGGTCACCACCCGGCAGAACTCCTGCCAGTAGGCGTTGCGGAAGGCCTCGAGCATCTCCCGCTTCTGGCCGAGCCGGCCCTCGAGCGACTCGATGCCCTTCCACGCGTGCTCGCACCGGGGCTGGCTGGACCACGGGCAGCGATGGCACTCGATGGCGGCCAGCTCGCCTTCCGGCCCCTGGGTCCGCTCGCGCTCCATCAGTTCGGGGATGGCCAGCCGCTCGAGCTGCTCGGAGAGGCTCCGCGTCCGCCGCTCCCAGTCGCGCGGGAGGTGGAGCGGCGGCGTCTGCCAGAAGACGCGCTTGATGTTGCCTTCCTTCATCTGGACGGTGACGCCGTGGGGGAGGAGCACGGTCGCGAGCAGGCGATGGCGGCGACGGTCGAGTCCGCAGATGAGCCCGAGGGACGTTCCCGCCTTGCGGCGCACGAGGGCGAGCTGCCCCGGCTCCGCATCGGCCACCGACCGCCCCGGCCGGCCGCTGCGCCCGCGCGCCATCCGGTACTGCTCGAGCTTGGCCCGGGCCGCTCGGTAGCGGCCGATCTTGGTGAGATCGCCGCAGGGCGCCTCGAAGCGCCGCGCGTCGGCCACCGCCATCTCGAGGCTCGCCACCTCCGCCTCGAGCCCGCGGATCTTCTTCAGGTTCTGGTACTGGCCGAAGGAGGACTCGACGGTGCGGCGGATGGTCGCCATGTCCTGGCCGGTGGCGAGGAGGAGGGCGACCGACCCGTAGCCCAGCTTGAACTGGCTCAGGATAGGCTCGGGAGGACCGTCCACCACGCGCATCATGTCCTCGAGCCCGTCGCGCACGTCGAGGGCCATCACGCACTTGCCCTCGGGATCGATGCCGCGCCGGCCCGCGCGCCCCGCCATCTGCGTCAGCTCGTTGTGGGTCAGCGAGCGAAAGCCGCGGTCCGTCCGCTTGGTGAGCGACTGCAACACCACGCTCTTGGCGGGCATGTGGATGCCCAGCGACATGGTCTCGGTGGCGAACACCACCTTGCAGAGGCCGCGCTCGAAGAGGAGCTCGATGAGCCGCTTCACGGAGGGCAGCACGCCCGCGTGGTGGAGCCCCACGCCCATGCCGAGGGCCTGGAAGATGGTCTGGTTGAGCGGCGACTCCACGATGGTGGGATTGTCGCTCGCCGCCTCGCGGATGGCCGCGTCCACCTGCGCCTGCTCGGCGCGCGAGAGGAGCGGCTTGCCCTCGGCGAGCACCGTCTCCATGGCGCGCTCGCAGCCCGCCCGGCTGAAGATGAAGTAGATGGCGGGCAGCCAGCCGCGCGACTCGAGCTCGTCGAGCATCACGGTGGGATCGACCACCCGCCGCGTATACCAGCGGCCCTTGTCGTTGTAGCCGCCCTCGCGCTCCTGGCCGAGGAGGCGGACCTTGCCTCGTCGCACCGCATCGTAGGTGTGGATCTCCCCCGAGAGATCGGCCACGAGGTACTGCAGGGGCACGCTGCGGTGGGGATGGGTGATGGGCACGATGGGCCGGTGGACGATGCTGATCCAGTCCGCGATCTCGGAGATGTTCCGCACGGTGGCGGACAGGCCCACGAGGGCCACGTCCTTGGGCGCGTTGACGATGATCTCCTCCCACACCGTGCCCCGCCCCTCGTCGCCCATGTAGTGGCACTCGTCGAGGACGACGAACTCCAGCCCCTCGAGGCCGCCCGTGTAGAACATGTTGCGCAGGATCTCCGTGGTCATCACGAGCACGGGCGCGCGCGCGTTCACCTTCACGTCGCCGGTGAGGATGCCCACGTGCTCGGCGCCGAACTGGCGGCAGAAATCGGCGTACTTCTGGTTGGAGAGCGCCTTGAGCGGCGTGGTGTAGGCGATGCGCCGGCCGCGGGCGAGAGCGGCGTGAATGGCGAACTCCGCCACGAGCGTCTTGCCGGATCCGGTGGGCGCGGAGACGATGACCGACTTGTCGTCGGCGATGGCCCGGATGGCGTCGCGCTGGAAGGGATCCAGCGAGAAGGGGTAGCGAGCCTCGAAGGATTGCCGCAGATCGTCGCTCACCGCCGGCCCTCCCTTCGCGCCGCATCGTCACCTTAGCACGGTCTTGCGGCGGCGTGAAATCCCGCTTAGGCTGTGCGCCATGAAGGTCAGCCGCCGATGACCGTCGTCTGCGCATGAAGCTCACGGGCAAGGTCGTCCTCGTCACCAACGTCAGCGAGTTCATGGGTCCCGCCATCACCGAGGAGTTCGCGCGCGAGGGCGCCATCCTCGCCCTCCACGACCGCGACGAGAGGGCGGCGGCGCGGGTGAGCGCCATCGCCACCGCGGTGGGCCGCGAGACGCTCGTGCTCGCGGGCGATCTCACCCGCTCCGCGGAAGCCGATCGGGTGGTGGAGGCCACGGTGGCGAAGTTCGGGCACCTCGACGTCCTGGTGAACAACAGTGCGCAGGCGCCCGCGGGGAGCCCCGCCGAGCGCATCACGGATGCGCAGTGGCGCGAGATGATGGCGCGCCTCCTCGACGAGCCGTTCTACTGCCTCCGCGCCGCCCTCCGCGTGATGCGCCCCGCCCAGCGCGGCAAGATCATCAACATGTCGTCGGCGGCCGCCTTCCCCGGCCTGCCGAACTACGCGGCGTACTCGGCGGCGCGGGCCGGCGTCAACGGCCTGACCAAGGCGGTGGGGCGCGAGGTGGCGCGCGACGGCATCCAGGTCAACGCCATCGCCCAGAACTACGTGGAGAATCCCACCTACTTCCCTCCCTCCCTCACCGCCGACCCCGAGAAGCTCTCGCGCATGGTCAAGCACATTCCCGCGGGCCGCCTCGCCCGCAGCGAGGAGTCCGCGCGCCTCGCCGTGTACCTCGCCTCCGAGGACGCCGACTTCTTCATCGGCCAGGTGGTGCCCTTCGCCGGCGGCTGGGTGACGCCGTGATCGTCTGCCGCGTCGCCCTCACCGCGGCCGACGACTATCGGGAGCGCCGGGCCGCCCATCGCGCCGCCCACATCGAGCGCATCGTGGAGCTCCGCCAGCGTGGCTTCGTGATCGGCGGCGGACCGTCGCCCGACGGCAAGACCGCCGACATCGTGTACCGCGTGCCGGGACCGGGCGCGATCAACCGGATCGTGGAGGAGGATCCCTACTGGACGGGCGGAGTCTGGACGGCGTGGCAGCCACGCGACTTCTCGCAGTTCATCGAGCCGTGGGAGATGCCGCCGGTCGTCCTCGACGGCTCGCGGCAGGTCACCATCGTCGAGGGCGATGCCCCCGATGCCGAGATGGCGTCCTTCGCCCTCATCGAGGCGCGGGGAGCGGGCCGGCTCGCCTTCGGCGGATTCTTCCCGGGCGGCGCGACGTGGGCCCTCATGCGCACGCCCGACGGCGACAAGGCGCTGGCCGAGCTCGAGCAGAGCGGCCTCTGGACACCGGGCAGCCTCACCGCGCGCCCCCTGCTCTACGTTCTCTAGCCCGGTGAGCACACGGGGAGGCCACTCATGAAGGGCCACGACGACGTCATCACCCTGCTCAACGAGATCCTCACCGCCGAGCTCACGGCCATCAATCAGTATTTCATCCACGCACGCATGTGCGAGAACTGGGGCTACGAGCGGCTGTGGAAGAAGGTGCGTGAGGAGTCCATCGGGGAGATGCGCCACGCCGACCGGCTCATCGCACGCATCCTGTGCCTCGAGGGCGTCCCCAACGTGCAGCGCCTCGGCAAGGTCAACGTGGGCCAGACCGTCCCGGAGCAGTTCCGCCTCGATCTCGACCTCGAGCGCGCTGCCGTCACCGCCCTGAACAACGGCATCGAGCGCTGCCGGAGCCTGAGTGACAACGGCAGCCGCAATCTGCTCGAGGAGATCCTGATCTCCGAGGAGGAGCACGTCAACTGGATCGAGGCCCAGGTCGAGCTGATTCGCCAGGCCGGTGAGGCTAACTACCTCGCCCAGCACATCAAGCACAAAGACGAGTCGTGACGGGCGGTTATCCACCCGACCACTAGGATCTGGACGAGCTGATCCCGCCGTTCCGCAGCCCGGCCGTTGCGGCCGCGGGTACCTACCTCTTTCTCCTGAGTCCAGCCATCTACAGTTTTTGCGGTTGACACAAAGTTTTTAGTTAGGCTAGGCTAATGTTCCATGACCAAGAAAAGGATGCCCATGGGGCAGAGACGCTTCGCACGAAGCCTGGTGATCCTGCTGGCCGTGGTGGTCGCGCTGGGCGGGGTCGCCGTCGCGCAGGCCGCCGATCCGGAAATTCCGCTCGCGATCGAGAAGAACCGTTTCGAACCCGACGTGATCAAGGTCAAGGCGGGGGCACCCTTCGTCCTCGTCATCACCAACAAGGACAAGGGTCCCGAAGAGTTCGACATGCAGAACCCGCGCATCGAAAAGGTCATCCCCGCCGGCAAGACCATGAAGGTGAAGATCCCCGCCCTGAAGCCCGGCAAGTATCCCTTCGTGGGCGAGTACCACGCCGAGACGGCGAAGGCGACCATCGTCGCCGAATAGCCCATGGGCGCCACCTTCGTCGTCACCCTGCGCGAGGCCTTCGAAGCCGCCCTCGTGCTCGGCATCATCTACAGCTACCTGGGGAAGATCGGCGCGCGCGAGGGCTTCTCGTTCGTGACCCGCGGCGGGGCGCTGGGCCTCCTCGCCAGCCTGGGCATGGGCGTGGGCGTCGGCTATCTCTCCGGTCCCCTCCTCGACGTGGGGCCGGACATCGTCACCGTGGTCGTGATGTTTGCCGCGGTGGCTCTGCTCACCTGGCACGCGTGGTGGATGCAGCAGCACGCACGCCTCGTCAAGAGCGACGTCCAGCACCGGATCGACGAGGCCCGTGCGAGCAATCGCCTCTGGGTCGTGGGGCTCATCGCCTTCACCGCGGTCTTCCGTGAAGGCGCGGAGACCGTGCTCTTCCTCTGGGGCATCGTGGCCCAGGCGGGCGGAGGCTGGGGCAGCGCGATCGGCGGCGTGGCGGGCGTGGCGTGCGCCGCCGCCATCGGCTGGGCCATCTTCCGCGGCGGCCAGCGGCTGAGCCTCACGCGCTTCTTCTCCGTCACCACCATCTTCATCATCCTGCTCGCGGCCGGGCTCTTCAGCAGCGGCGTCGCGCGGCTTCAGGGGATGGGCGTGATCCCGCTCGCTGAGCCGCTCTGGAACACCTCCTGGCTGCTCGCCGATCACAGCATCGCCGGCGGCTTCCTCGCGGGGCTCGTGGGCTACCGCGCGCAGCCCACCCTGCCGGAGGTCTGCGCCTACCTCGCCTACGTGGTCGTGGCGAGCCTGCTCCTCTTCGCCCGGCGTGCACCCGCTCCCGTCGGGCTCGCCAGCCCCACCCGCTCATGATCGTTTGCCTCTGCCGCGGCATCTCCGAGCGACACATCGAGGCCACGGTGGCCGCCGGCGCCAAGACGGCGCGGGACGTGTCGCGGGCCTGTGGCGCAGGCACGGACTGCGGCGCCTGCTATCGCATGGTCGCCGCTCTCGTGGAGGAAGCGCGCCACACGGTGGGGGCTCCGGGAGAGCGGAAGTGAGTGGGAAAGAAGGTGAGCAGCCGGAAATCGGCCTCCGCTCGTCCTCTCCGCGCATCCAGAGCGACGATCTCTTCAACGGCCGTCGCGAGATCGTCATCGTGCATCAAGGCATGGAATACCGGCTGCACATCACCAAGGCGGACAAGCTCATCCTGACCAAGTAGCAGCAGCAGTTCATCCAGCCAGCCACCGAGCGCCTTTCGCTCCGGCAGCGAGCCACCAGACCCCGGGGATCCTGACACTCCACCGGAGATGGAGAGCGCTCGTGCATCATCTCAGCACATTGATCGGCATGCTCGCCAAGGGCGGGCCCGTGATGATTCCCCTGCTCGTCTGCTCCGTGCTCTCCCTGGCGGTCATCATCGACCGCTGCGGCTTCTGGTGGCGGCGCCGCGACACGGCTGCCGCCGAGCGCGCGCTGCGGCTCGCCGCCCACGCCAAGTTCGATGAGGCGGCGGAGATCGCCGCGGCGTCCCGCGCTCCCCTGGCCCGCGTGATCGCGGCAGGGCTCGGTCATCGTGATGGCGGCGCCGCCGAGGTCATGGAGGTGGTCGCCCAGGAGGAGCTGGCGCTGGCGCGCCGCTACCTGCCCGTGCTCGATACCGTGATCACCCTGTCGCCCCTCCTCGGCCTGCTCGGCACCGTCACCGGTATGATCGCCGCCTTCGGCGTCCTCTCCACCGCCGGCATGAATCAGCCCAACGCCATCACGGGCGGCGTGGCCGAGGCGCTCATCGCCACCGCGGTGGGGCTCGGCATCGCCATCGGCAGCCTCGTGCCCTACAACTACTTCTCGACCAGGGTCGAGCGCGCGGCGGAGGCCATGGAGCAGTGCGGCTCCCGCCTCGAGCAGGCGCTGGCGGAGCACGAGATCCCGTGAAGCTGGCGCCGCGCCCCATCAAGAAGGCCCGCATCGAGATCATCCCCATGATCGACACGGTCTTCTTCCTCCTCGTGTTCTTCATGATGGCGAGCCTCTCCATGACCGTCTACAAGGGCATGACGCTGAGCCTGCCCAAGGCCTCGTCGGGGGAGAACCGCCGGGACCGCGTCAACATCTCCGTGACCCGCGACGGCGTGATCTATCTCGACCGCGAGCGCGTCGAGCCCGCCCAGCTCACGGAGCGGCTCAGAGCGCTGCGCGAGCAGGAGCCCGAAGTGGTGGTGGTCATCAGCGCCGACGGCGAGGTGACCCACAAGCACGTGGTGGAGGCGATGGACGCCGCCCGCACCGCGGGCGTCGTCAAGATGGCCATCGCCGTTCGGCCCGCGGAGAGTCAGATCCAGTGATCTGGCGCCGCTCGGGCCTCGTGCCCACGCCCATCGTGGAATCTGTCGCGCTCCACGTGCTCGGCCTCGCGGGCCTCGCCTGGTTCGGCTCCACGGCGGGCGCCGCGCTCACCCCGCTCCAGCTCGTCACGGTGGAGATCGTGAGCGCGCCCCCGCCCACCGCGCCGCCTCCCAAGGCCGTCGCGCGCGCCATCGCGGCGGTGAAGCACGCGCTGGTGCAAAACCGCGCGCCCAAGGTCGTTCCCACTCCCGCGGCCGCGCCGCCGCCTCCCGCTCCCGAGCCCGCGCCGGTTCCGGAGACCAAGCCCGAGCCAATCGCGCCCCCCACGAAGGCGGAGATGCCGGGCACGGTGCCGGCGGCGGGCACGGAGACCTTCAAGGGCGGCGACGTCGACCTGGGCCGTGGCGGCGCATCGGGTGGGAAGGCCGGGCAGAGCCTGGCCGCAATGGGCCCGAGCTCGTTGGCGCTCGGCGCGGAGGGGACGGGCACCTTGACGAGCTTCGCCATTCCCAAGGGCGGCTACCAGATGAAGCCCGTCTACCCCGAGTCGGCGCGCCGCGCGGGCATCGAGGGCACCAGTCTCCTCCGCTTCGAGATCAACGAGCAGGGTATGGTCGCCAAGGTCACCGTGGAGAAGTCCGCCGGCCACGAGGACCTCGACCGCGCGGCGGTGGCCGCCATCCAGCGCTGGCGCTTCGAGCCGGCCCGCCGGGGCAGCCAGGCCGTGGCGGTGTGGGTCACGCTGCCGATCCGCTTCGAGCTCAAGAAGCCCTGACCGAGAGCCTCTCCATGCGTCCCCTCCCCGCGCGCCCCTCGCCCAGGGGCACGTGAAGCCCGCGCGGTAGCGTCCATGTCCTTGCCCACCTCCCGGCGGGTTCACCGCATCATCGCCCTCGCTTCGGCGATCGTGCTCGTCTCCAGCGCGTGCACGGGGCTCCTGTGGGCGTACTCGCCGTTTCTCTACCTGGAGGACGGCTACATGCGAAAGAAGGCACCCATCGCGGGTCCGCGGGCGACGGAGGCGGTGGTCACGGCGCAGGAGGCGATGGCCGCCGCGCGGCAGGCGGGCAACCGGGGGCAGATCCAGACGGTCACCCTCCGCTCCGACTTTGGCCGCCTGCTCTGGGAGGTCCAGATGCGCGCCGGCGAGGACTCCCAGCCATTCCTCATGGATGCCATCTCGGGCGAGAAGCTCTCGCCGCTGACGTCGGAGCAGGCCGCGGTCATTGCCGGGCAGTACGTGCGCGGGAAGCCGCCCGTGGAGAAGGTGGTGCTGGAGGAGCGCTTCCTCGGACGGTCCGATCGGGCGCGCCCCGCCCCCGTCTACCGGGTGAGCTTCCGGCAGGCCAAGAACCCGGAGATCGTCATTCATCGCGACACGGGCGCGATCCTGGGGGACGAGGACACGGGACGGCGCATCCACGTCTTCATCACCAACCTGCACCAGCTCAACTACTTCGGGTTCAAGAAGACGCTCACCGCGCTGGCGGGCGTCCCCCTGCTCCTGCTCGCCGTCACCGGGCTCTTCACGTGGATCAGGCCGCGGTGGCGCCGCGCTCGTCTGGCCGCGAGAAGCGCGGCCATGGTGATCGCGGCCCTCGCGAGCCTGGGCGGTGTCGCGCAGGCGCAGGACAGTCCTCCGGTGGTGCCGCTGCCCGAGGTGAAGGTCGACGCGCCCCCCGTGCCGCGCTACGTACCGGACCGCACGAGCGTCGGCACCAAGACGGACACGCCGCTCCTGGACGTGCCCGCGACGGTGCAGTCGGTGCCGCGGGAGCTTCTCTACGATCAGGGCGCCTTTACCCTGGACGGCATCATCCGGAACGTGAGCGGCGTGCAGCAGTCCGGGAGCAGCAACTACGGCTTCTTCAGTACCTACAGCATTCGCGGCCTCGCCTCGCAGTTCTACCGCGACGGCGTGCTCGACGCCTCGCAGGTCAACGGCTATCTCCGGACGCTGACCGACGTGGCTCGCGTGGACATCCTCAAGGGGCCCGGCTCCGCCCTCTACGGCAGCGGAGCGCCCGGCGGCACCATCAGCCTGATCTCCAAGCTCCCCACCCCCACGCCGTACTACAGCGCCACAGGCGTCGGAGGCAGCTTCGGTACCTACCAGTTCGGGACGGACCTGGGCGGCCCCCTCGGCGAGACCCTGGGCTATCGATTCAACAGCGACCACTTCCACACCGACGGCTTCCGCGACGTGGGCAGCACCTACACGGAGTTCGTGCCCCTCGTGGTGTGGCGGCCCGTGCCCGGCCAGACCCTCACCGCCAAGTTCGACTTCCGCACCATCGAGGCGGTGGCCGACACCGTGGGCATTCCCTTCAAGGGGCGCACCCTGGTGGAC